>VGRE01000065.1 GCA_016875435.1 Deltaproteobacteria bacterium
CGCCTGTTACCGCGCGCGGCCCCTCAACGCGCCCTCACCGTCCCCAGCTCCAACAGCTCGTCGACCACCACCTCGGCGTCGTCCTCCGCCCCCAGGCGCCGGGCCTCCTCCACCAGGTCCGCGCGGGTACGCCCCTCGAGTCCGTAGATCACCAGCCGCGCGAGCGCCTCGGGCAGCTCGGCTACGCTCACATTCCCGCCTCGCGACTCGGCGATCACCCAGATGGTCTCGCCTTCCTCGGCGGGTCGCGGCAGCCGCGCGCCCTGGGCCACGCGCTCGGCGAGGCCACCGTCTACCCGCGAATGCCACGCCGACATCACGCTGGCCGGCACCTCCAACACGGCCGCGCCCCCGCGCCGGGCCTGCGCCATCGCCCCCTCGATCCGCGCCGTGGGGCCGGCATCGGCCCAGCAGGCGAAGGCGCTGGCGAGGTTGCCCTCCCCCTCGCACACCGACAGGAAGGCGGCCGAGGCGCAGAACTCCATCACCCGGTCGCGACCGATGATCGCGGCAGCCTGCGGGAACTCCTCGATGAGCGCGCCGGCCACTCGCCTGGCGCGCATCGGGTCGACGCCCCAGGCGGCCCGGGGCACGGCGCGCAGCCACTCGGCCTCCTCGGCAGACAGCCCGAGGTCGTCACCCTCGTGCAGGCGAGCCACCCGCGCGGGATCGTGATGCAGGCAGGCGACGACGGACTTCAGCCCCACAGCGCTTCCAGCCGCCGGAAGACCGGGAGCACGTCGGGCAGGCGGCAACGCTCGCACTCGAAGACGATCGCCTTGAGGTTGGGTGCGCGCGGGACGACGTGCTCCACGATGCGCCATGTCTCCGGCAGGACGCTCGGCGAGTGCTCGTCCTCGATCCAACTGAAGCCATCGACGGAGCGCTTGCGCCCGCCGGCCACGTGGATCTCCACCACCCGCGACAAGTCGAAGTCCGCGAGGCCGTCGAGCGGCTGGTGCCCCCGCGCCTGCTGGAAGATCGCGAGGTGGGCACAGTCGAGCAGCATCCCGGTGTCGGCGCGATCGCAGAGGCGCGCGAAGTAGTCGAGCAGGTGCAGCGGCCCCACGTAGGCGCTGCCGGGCGGGTTCTCCGGCAACACTTCGAGGCCCGTTTCCGCTCTGAGTCGCGCCACCCCTTCCGCCATCGACATGGCCTGCGCGTCGGACAGGATGGGCGGCAGGAGCAGCATCTGTCCCCGGTCGCGACGGCCGAAGTGCCAGAGCCCCGCGTCGCCACAGATCCACGAGGGTCGCAAGCTACGAATATGGTCCCTCACCCCGGCAATCCAGTCTGCGTCGAAGTCCTCGGGCTCGTCGAGGTTCAGGTCGAGGAAGTGGTAGGTGGTGGGCGCGCCGCTGGAGGCCCAGCGCTCGGTGTCGGCGTCGAGGCCCTTGCTCACCTCCACGCCCACCTCGAGGAAGCTCGCGTACTGGGGGAACTTGGCCCGCAGCGCGCCCACGTCGAGGGCCCCCAGCGATCGCGCGGCGCCGTACTCGGTCGACACCCCCAGCCCGAGCCGCGGCAGCGCCTGCACCCGCGACTGGAAGTTCATTCCTCGCCGTCGATCTCGGTGCGCGCCTCGCCCAGTCGCCGCCGGCGCCGGTACTCGATGCGCAGGGGCGTCCCCACGAAGCCATAGTTCTCGCGCAGCCGGTTCTTGAGGAAGCGATCGTAGTGTTCCACCACCCCCTCCGGGTTGTTGACGAACACGCAGAAGGTGGGCGGACGCACCCGTACCTGCGTCATGTACTGGTAGCGGATGGGATGGTTGTGGAGCTGCGGCGGCGAGTGGGCCGCTACCGCCGCCCGCAAGAAATCATTGAGCTTTGCCGTGGAGATGCGCGTGTTGAAGGCCTCGTACACCTCGCGGGCGAGGTCGAGGATGCGATGCACGCCCTTGCCGGTGAGCGCCGAGATGTAGAGCACCGGCGCGAAGGTGGCGTGGGGCAACTTCCGCGAGAACTCGTCTTCCAGGACGGTGATGTTGCGGTCTTCCGTTTCCCGCACCGCGTCCCACTTGTTGACGAGCAAGACCAGCGCGCGGCCCCGCTCCAGCACCAGCCCGATCAATCGCGCGTCCTGCTCGGTGGGGCCCTCGGTGCCGTCGAGCACCACGAACACCACGTGACAGCGCTCGATCGTCCGGATGCTCGCCCCCACCGCGAGCTGCTCCACGTCGTCTTCCACGCGCGCCCGGCGACGGATGCCCGCGGTATCGACGAGGCGCACCTTCTGCCCGTGGTAGTCCATCACGCTGTCGGTGGCATCGACGGTGGTGCCGGGCATGTCGGCCACCACGTGGCGCTCCTCGCCCAGCAACTGGTTGACGAGTGTAGACTTTCCCACGTTGGGACGCCCCAGCACCGCGATGCGGATCTCGCCGTCCTCCTCGGCCTCCGGCGCCACCTCGCTCGGGAAACGCTCGACCACCGCCGTGAGCAGCTCCCACTGTCCCCGGCCGTGCTCGGCGGAGATGGGCACCACCACGTCGAAGCCGAGCGACCAGAAGTCGGCCGCGTTGTCGTCGTGCATCGCGTCGTCGCACTTGTTCACCGCCACCACCACCGGCTTCTTCGCCGCGCGGGCGATGCTGGCCGCCGCCTTGTCGGCCGGAGTCATGCCGGTTTGCCCGTCGACCAGCAAGATCACGACGTCGGCCTCGCCAATGGCCGCCTCGGACTGGCGACGCATCGCCGCGAAGAGCTGCGAGTCGGGATCGGGGTCGAAACCGCCGGTGTCGACCAGCATGTAGTCGCGGTCGAGCCACGCCGCGGTGCCGTAGTTCCGGTCGCGGGTAACCCCCGGGCGGTCGTGTACCAGCGCCTTCTTCTCGCCCACGAGGCGATTGAAGAGCGTGGACTTCCCCACGTTGGGTCGACCGATGATCGCGACGACGGGCAGCAACTACGCCCCGGGGGAGGGGGCATCGTCGGCCCTCTCCCCTGCCCCGCCGCCCGGGATGCGCGGGTCGTGGGGCCAGCGTTGGAGTTCTCTAGTCATCCCTGGCGTCCTACTTGTTCCGCACGAACAACTCGCGCGCGATGATCAGCCGCTGGATCTGCGAGGTGCCCTCGTAGATCTGGAAGATCTTCGCGTCGCGCATGAGCTTCTCCACCGGGTACTCCTCGGAGTAGCCGTAGCCGCCGAAGATCTGCACCGCGTTGGTGGTGGTTTTCATCGCCAGGTCGGCGCAGAAGGCCTTCGCGTAGGCCGCGTTCACCGTGTTGCGCTGGCCGTTGTCCTTCAGCCAGGCCGCCTTGAGGCAGAGGTTGCGCCCGGCCTCGATCTCCATCGCCATCTCGGCGATCATGAACTGGATCGACTGGTGGTTGGCGATCGGCTGGCCGAAGGTCTTGCGCTCGGTGGCATACTGGGCGGCGTGCTCCATCGCGGCGCGGGCCACGCCGATAGCGGCGGCGCTCACCGAGGGGCGCGTGTGGTCGAAGGCCGACATCGCGAGCTTCCAGCCGTCGCCCACCTGGCCAACCACGTTGGCCTCGGGCACCTCCACGTTGTCGAAGGAGAGGCCGCGCGTGTCGCTGCAGCGCTGGCCCATGTTCCACTCCTTCTTGCCCACCACCACGCCGGGCCAGCTACGTTCCACGATGAACGCCGTCATCCCGCCGCGGGCGAGCTTCGAGGGGTCGGTGACGGCCACCACGAAGTACCAGTCGGCCACCCCGGCGTTGGTGATCCACATCTTGGAACCGTTGAGGATCCACTTGTCGCCCTGCTTGACGGCGGTGGTCTTGAGCCCCTGCACGTCGGAACCCGCCCCCGGCTCGGTGACGGCGTAGGCGCACATCATCGGCTTCTCCCGCGGCTCGCACTGCGGCGTCAGGTACTTCTGCTTGAGGTACTCGCTGCCGCCGAGGATCACCGGCGCCTGCGCCAACCCGTTGGCCTCCATCGCGGTGCCGATGCCGGAGCAGCCCCAGGCCAACTCCTCGGCCATGATGATGCCATCGACGTTGTTGAGCCCGAGGCCCCCGTACTCGTTGGGCACGTGGGTGTTGAGCAGGCCCATTTCGTGCGCCTTCTGGAGCACGCCCCACGGGTACTCCCCCGTCTTGTCGTGGTGGTGCGACACCGGGCGGATCACGTCCTTCGCGAAGTCGTGCGCGAGGGACTGGAGAGCAAGCTGCTCTTCGGAGAAGTTGAAGGAGAGGGACATGCAATACTCCGTGGGGGGGCGGCAGCTAACCGCTCGCCCGCCACGTGATTAGCCCTCGGGCATGACTTCGCCTGCCGCCATCGACACCGTCCCCACGCCGAACCCCGACGCGCTCATGTTCAAGGTCCAGGAAGCGCTCATCCCCACCGGCACCTACGAGTTCAAGTCGATGGCCCAGGCCTCCGACGCCCCGCTGCCGCGCAGGCTGTTCGACATCCCCGGCGTACAGAGCGTGCTGGTGGCGCCCCGCTTCGTCACCGTGAACAAGGACGTCGACACCCCCTGGCCGATCATCGTCCCGACCATCAAGGACGCCATCCGCGACTTCCTCGACAGCGGCGACATGGCGGTGCCGGAAGACGGCCTGCCCGTCGACGCGCCCATCGACGAGATGGGCATGAAGGTGGTGGCCCTGCTCGACGAGTTCATCCGTCCCGCCATCGCCCAGGACGGCGGCGACATCCTGTTCCGCGGCATCGACGATGGCGTGGTGCTGGTGAAGCTCATCGGCAGCTGCGGCACCTGCCCGTCGAGCACCGCTACGCTCGCGATGGGCGTGGAGCGGATGCTGCTCGAGGAGATCCCCGAGCTGCGCGGCGTGAGGCATGTCGACTAGGCGGGAGGCGGTTCACGGCTAGAGGCTCCAGGGGTAAGGCTCGAGTCAGGATGGAGACCCGGTTCATGCCGACGCCGAGTCTGGCCTAACTCTGGATGTACTCCCTCAATATTCTCGCCACCTCCCCGTTGACATCGACGGCCGCCCCCGCCATCGGCGCGGCCAGGTACACGAAGTCAGCGTCGCAGAGCGCGCGCGCTTGCCACCAGCGCGACACGTCGGCCACGTCGTGCGCGCGGCTCCACACCTCCACCAGCTCGGCAAGGATGTCTTCCCGCGCCTCCGACACGAGGCGACCGTCGGCGTCGGAGGGCAAGGGGGCACGCTCCATGATCGGGCCCCCGCCCTCGAGCGGGAAGGCGAGCACCGCCACGGTGCGGGCGTCGTTGGTGGGCCCGCGCAGGCAGGCGCGCAGCGGCGCGTAGAGGTAGGGGCGGAGGGTAGTCACGACGCCACCAGCCGCTCGGCGCGGAGCAGGCAACCCTCGACGACGGCTTCGCGCCGTGGTCGCGACAGCCAGGCCGCGGGCAAGCTGGCCACCGCGCCCCTGATCGCCGCCTCGCTCGGCACCCGGGCGGGCCCGCCGAGGCCGAGCGACACGTGGAGCGGGATCTCGATATCGGCGTCGTCCTGGCCGTGGGCCTCGGGCAGCGCCTGCGCGTGGTCGATGGCGACGATATCGCGACCCACGCGCACCAGATTTGGGTGGTTGGCCTGCCGGTCGGGGTTGGCCACCAGCCGGTCGAGGGCGAGCACCCGGCCCAGGGCCGCCGAGTCGCCGGCCCGCGGCCCGGTGAACTCGCGGGCCCCCTGGATCCATCGCGACGCGAACACGGTGGTGCCGAGCTTCGCCGCGCGCTCCGCGTAGGCGCGCTCCGAGGGGGCGCCGGCGGCAAACGCGAGGATCAACGCGGGGTGAAGCTCAGCCACGGCGCTGGGGGCTACCGCCACCCCCATCTCCCGCGCCAGCGCTGCCACGATCCACTCCACCGCGTGGTCGGACATCGGCGGCGGCTGGAGCTTGCAGATCCAGCGCTCGCCCCGATCGTCGACGAGCAAGATTGGCTCGGTGCTGCCGAAGCGCACGATGCCGAGGCTGCGGACGAGGACGGGGGTCACGCGCCAACCCTACGGCCCTGCGGAGGGGGGTGCAAGCGTCCCGGGGACAAACAACACCATTGTCGCGATATCGGCGGCGCACCCCATCCACCCGGAAACAGGACACCGGCTCGACCCATCGGGGAAAAAATAGGACAGATCGACGCCCTGGGGCGTCATCGTATCCCGCAGGCCAGCAGAAACTGGCGTTTGCCCGTGAGGGAGCCCTGCGGCCGGCCGCCGGATTCCCATTTTTTTCCCCATGGGTCGCTGCAGTGTCCGAAAATCGACCCGATGGGTGTCGCCGACCCTGTCGCGACACGCACAGCGCCCCGCCCCGCGCCAGCCCCGCGCCCCCCCTTCCCCCCCCCCGCGCCCGCCCGTCGCCTGCGTCCAAGCACCCCCACCGCAGGATACCGCCCCGCGCATGCTCCTCTCCCCGTCGCCGTCGGCCTGGCTCGACCGCGTGCTCGTCGACCTCGACACCCTCCTCGTCGACCACGCGCACTGCGAGAAACGCGCCGCCAGCGTGGTCCTCGGGTTCTCCTTCCGAGCGCCGGAGCACGAGTTCGCCGGGGCGATGTCGCGACTGGCGCGAGAGGAGTTGATCCACTTCGAGATGGTGCAGCACGAGCTGCGCCGCCGCGGCCGCGACTTCGAGGCGCTGGCACCCTCCCGCTACGCCGCCGAGCTCGCCAAGGGAGCGCGCCGGAAAGACCTCCACGAGTCGATGGCCGACAGCCTCGTCATCGCCGCGCTCATCGAGGCGAGGAGCCACGAGCGCCTCGTGCTCCTCCGCGACGCGGTGAGCGACAGCCACCTGCAGGCCTTGTACGCGGCGCTCGTCGAGGCAGAGTCGCGACACGCCTCGCAGCTGCTCGAGCTCGCCGCCCGCTGGAGTGAGCCCCGCCTCTCGTACTTCGCTACCCGCGAGGCCGAGCTCATCGCCGCCGGTGAGCCCATCGTGCGCATGCACAGCTAGGACCGTTGGTATCCTCCACCGATGCTCCTCCTCCTCGCCTGCGGCACCATCGGGGTCGAGGTCTCGAGTGCCTGTCCCGGCGCACCGGCGAGGCCGAGAACGGCGCGTTCACGCGCAGGCGCCATCTGCGCCGTCGCGAGTTGCCTCTCCATCCTCGGCTCGGGATCCTTCACGGGATCGGCTGAAGACGGCCGGGAAGGAGCGTCGGCGACCCGGAGCTCGTGCATCCTCATTGCATATACATCATAGATGTAATATCGGTCGTCCATGCACCTCGCGGAGGGCACACTCCCGCTCGCGCACGCGGCTGTAGGCTGGGCCCTCGGGGTCCCGGCGCTCGCGTGGAGCCTCACGGGAACGCGACGCGGGGGTTGCGACCCGAACGCCGTGGCGCCCGGCGCCTCACGGCTGCTCCCGGCCGCGACGAGCCTCCTCTTCGCGGCGACCCTCCTGCCGCTGCCAGTGCCCGTGCTGGGCGCCACGAGCCACATCTGCCTGACCCCGGTGCTGGCGCTGTTGCTGGGGGTGCGCGCCGTGGTCTGGCCCACGTTCTTCGTGCTCGGGCTGCAGGCGCTCTTCTTCGCGCACGGGGGGCTCACCACGCTGGGGGTCAACACCCTGTCGCTGGGCCTGCTCGGGCCCCTCGCGGCCGTCGGCTGCGCCAGTGTGCTCCGCATCGCCGGGGCCCCCGCGGCCATCGCGGTCGGGGTCGCCTGCGGCATCGCCGATCTGGCGGTCTACCTCGGCGACGCGGCAGTGCTCGGCGTCGCGCTGGCCGACATTGCCGCTCCCGTCGACACGTTCTCCGCCGTGGCGCTCGGCCTCGCACCCGTGCAGATCCCGCTCGCCATCGTGGAGGGCGTGGTCTCGGTGGCCCTCGTGCGCCTGCTCGTCCGCCGGAAGCCCACGCTTCTGCCCTCCTGGATGGCGGACCTGACGGTACGCCCCCCTCCGCCGGGGGTCACGGGCGCCCTCCTGGTCGTCCTCGCCCTCCTGGGCTCGGGCTGCAACTATCAGGGGATCGACGGCACGGTGTTCGGCGCCGCGGCGGGGCGCGCTGGGCAGTCGCCTACGGACAGCGTCGTCGACCTGTCCCAGGGGGAACTGGGCCTCGCGATCGGGCTTCTCCTGCCCTTCACGTTCGGCTTCGTCGCGGGTCGGACCTGGGAGCGCCTCGGCGGGGCGGACCATGCACCTCCACGCTGACCACCCGCTGTTCGCCGACGCGAAGCACTCCACTTCGGCGGTCCTCGGGCGCGTCGCGTGCGTGACCGCTGTCCTCGGCGTGAACATCGCCGCGGGCTCCCCGTCGCTCTCGGCTGGGCTCCTGGTCGCCGGGGTGGCTGCGCTGTGGCTCCGCAGAGGTCGCGACCGGCTCCTGCCCGCGCTCGCCTGGGTCGGGCTCGCGACGATGGGGACCACCGGGGCGGCCCTGTTGTCCGACCTGCCCGCCGACCGCGCGGCCACGGCGGCGCTCCGCATCGCTGCCGGCATGCCGTGGCTGCTCTGGCTCGGCGCCGAGCTCGACTGGCCCTCCGTGCGCGCCACGCTCCGGCGCTCGAGCTTCCCCGCCTTGGCGCTCGCGACCCTCGACCACGCGGTGCTCCACGGCCTGCTCACCCGCCATGCCTGGGCCCAACGTCGCGACGCCGCGCGGCTTCGGCTCGGGTCGGCGCGGATGCCTCTGGCGGTCTGGAGCTCGGTGCTCGCGGAGGGAGCACTCGACGCGATCGACCGGGTCGACGAGGTCGAGGCGGCCGCACTGCTCCGGGGTGCGCGGCCTAGCGCCAAGGGCTCTCCGGTCGAGGCGCTGGCACTTCGCGGGCTGCATCTGGAAGCCGGTAGCGCCCCGCGCTTGCGCGCGATCGACCTCTCCCTGGCCGCGGGGGAGTGGATCGCCGTGTGTGGTCCGAGCGGTGCCGGCAAGTCATCGTTGCTCGCCGTGGTCTCGGGTCTCGTGGCCGCGTCCGGCGGAGGGCTGATCCGGTTCGGGGAGCACGTGCCACCGGGCGCGTCGCTTCACCGTCGCCTTGACGGGCGCATCGCGCTCCTCGCCCAGAACCCGGAGCGGCACTTCCTCGCGAGCACGGCGGCAGAAGACGTGGCCTGGGGGCTGATCCACCGCGGGACGGCTCACCCCGAAGCCGAGGCACGGGCCCACGTCTGGCTCGAGCGCCTCGGCGTTGCGCACCTCGCCGACCGGCCCGTCCACGCAATGAGCGTAGGGGAACAACGTCGGGTGGCCCTCGCCGGCCTCCTGGTGCTGGAGCCTCGGCTGTTGCTCCTCGACGAGCCCACCTCCGGCCTCGACCCCCTCGCCGCGGACGCCCTGGTGGACGCCGTGCAGAACGCCGCCGCGCTGGCCGGCGCCGCGTGCCTGTGGGTGACCCACGACCTCCACCACCTGCCGCCTGCGGCCCGCCGCGTCGTGCTGATGCGAGACGGGCGGATCGTCTACGACGGCCCCACCGACGAGGGGCTGCGCCCCGAAAGACTCGCCGCCGCCGGGCTCGCGCGGCCGGCCTCCCCGTCACCTCTCCCGAACCCCTCCTCCCGAGACTCCGAACGATGACCCGTCCCGCCAAAATCCCTGTCACCATCCTCACCGGCTTCCTCGGCGCGGGGAAGACCACGCTGCTGAACCGCATCCTCGCCGAGCACCACGGCAAGCGCATCGCCGTGATCGAAAACGAGTACGGCGAGATCGGGATCGACCACGCGCTCGTCATCAACGCCGACGAGGAGGTCTTCGAGATGTCGAACGGCTGCATCTGCTGCACCGTCCGGGGCGACCTCATCCGCGTGCTTGGCAACCTCATGAAGCGCCGAGACAAGTTCGACTACGTCCTAGTCGAGACGACGGGGCTGGCGGACCCGGGGCCCGTCGCCCAGACCTTCTTCATGGACGAGGAGATCCGCGAGGCGTTCGCGCTCGACGGAATCGTCACGCTCGTCGACGCGCGCCACCTCGACCAGCAGCTCGGGCGGAGCAACGAGTGCGGGGAGCAGATCGCGTTCGCCGACGTGATCGTGCTCAACAAGAGCGACCTCGTCGCGGCGCCGGAACTGGACGCGCTGGAAACGCGGCTTCGCGAGATGAACCGGATGGCGCGGTTCTTCCGCACCACGCGCGCGGAGCTGCCCGTGAGCGCCGTCCTGGACCTCGGGGCCTTCGACCTGGACCAGGCGCTGGTCCGCCGGCCCACGTTCCTCGAACCCGAGTACCCGTTCGAGTGGACGGGCGTGTACCACCTACCCGCCGGCAGCCACGTGCTCGAGCTGGACGAGGGCCCCGACCCCACGATGGGCCTCGTGGTGCTCCCGGACGTGAGCACCGACGACGCCTCGCTCCGAGACGGCGCCGAGCGCTGCGTACGCCTGTACGCGCACACGGCGCGCGTGATCGCGAACGGGATGGGGATCCCGCTCGGCAACCACGTCCAACTTAGACTCGTCGGGCCAGAGGCCATGCGGTTCCCGCTCGTCCTGGAGAGGCCGACGACCGTGGCGCTGTACGCGGAGCACTTCGCCGACGAGTTCGGGCTTCGGGTGAAGGTCGCGGACGCCACGGGCGAGCGGCGCGTGGAGCCGAACGCCCAGCGCGCGTGGGTTGCCCAGCACGAGCACGACGACGAGGTGGGCTCCGTCGCCATCGAGGTCGAGGGGAGCCTCGATCAGAAGCGCCTCAACGCCTGGCTGGGCACCCTCCTCCGCGAGCAGGGCGCCGACATCTTCCGGATGAAGGGGTTCCTGTCTCTCTCGGGCGAGGAGCAACGCTTCGTCTTCCAGGGGGTGCACATGCTCTTCGACGGCCAGCCCGACCGCCCCTGGGGCGCGGACCCGCGTCGGAACCAGCTCGTCTTCATCGGGCGCAACCTCGACGCGACCGCGATCCGACAGGGCTTCCACGCATGCCTGGTGTGAAGGCGGGTGGCGCCCTTCGCCCGGGGTGGCGCGCGCGGGTGCCCGACTACCCGCGCGCCATGGCGTGGACGCCCGGCGGCGACTCGCTGCTGGTGCTCGACGCGGCCGGAGGCCTCCACGCATTCGACGGCACCACGGGAGCTGTACGGTGGCGCAACACCGAAGCCCACCCAGGCGGAGGCCTAGCGCTCTCCCACCACCCCCGATCGGCGCGCGTCGCCACGGGTGGCCACGACGGAACGGTCGCGATCTGGGACTCGGCGCTCGGGGAGCCCGAGGCACGGCTCTCGCTGGGCAAGGCGTGGGTCGAGCACGTCCGGTGGTCTCCCAACGGGGACTGGCTCGCCGCAGCGGCGGGGCGCGCCCTCCATGCGTGGTCCGCGCAAGGGCAGGAGTGGGTGGCCCCCGCGCACCCGAGCACGGTGAGCGGCCTGGTCTGGGCCGGTGCTGGAGAGATCGCGACGGCCTGCTACGGCCGCGTGGCTTTCTGGACGCCCCGCGGCGACGCCGCCACCCAGACGCTCGAGTGGAGGGGTTCGCCCGTCTCGCTCGCGGTGAGCCCCGACGGGGCTATCGTCGCCGTCGGCGGCCAGGATCAGACCGTCCACTTCTGGCGGCGGTCCACGGCCCAAGACTCCGCGATGTCGGGCTACACGACGAAGCCCGCCGCGCTCGCCTTCGACGCGAGCGGGAACCTGCTGGCGACGAGCGGCGGCGAGGCCGTGACGGTGTGGAGCTTCTCCGGAAATGGCCCGGAAGGCACGACGCCCGGGCAGCTCGAGGTGCACCCGCTCCCGGTGACTGCGCTGGCGTTCGCCCGTCGGGAGCGCCTGTTGGCGTCCGGCGGACGAGAGGGCGGTGTCGTGCTCTGGCGCCTCGACCCCACCGGGGCAGGCGTGGTGGTTGGTGGCGACGTCCTGCCCGGAGCGGTGGCGGAAGTGGCGTGGCGATCGGACGACCGGTGCCTCGCGGCCACGGACGCCGAGGGGGGGGTCTCCACCTGGCGAGTGTCCAAGTGAGCCCCCCGATGCGAAGCTGCCGGCTGTTCGCGTGTCTCGCAGCCTTGCCCCTGGGCCGCGCGCACGCCACGTCCGACCCCCACGTCGGCCCGACCACCGCCGACGGTGCGTCGCTGTACGCCCAGTACTGCGCGCTCTGCCACGGTGCCGAGCGGGAGGGGCACGCGGCCGACCACGCGCCGTCGCTCCGCGCCCCTGAGATGTTCGAGTCCGCTCCACCGGCCTTTCTCTGGTACGCGGTCGCCTACGGCCGGCCGGGCACTGCGATGGCCGCCTTCGCCACGGAGCAGGGGGGGCCGCTGTCCCACGACGAGCAGCACGTGCTGCTCGACTGGCTCGAGGCGCAGTCGGGGGTGACGGGCAAGGACCTCCCGGACACCCCGGTGCGTGGCGACGTGGAGCGTGGCGAGACGGTCTACGCGGAGCGCTGCGCCGAGTGCCACGGCGCGACCGGCCAGGGCGGGACCGCCCCCGCGCTCGCCAACCCGGTGCTGCTCGCCACCGCCAGCGACGCGTTCTTGCGTGACACCATCGCCCGGGGCCGCACGGGTACACCCATGCCGGCCTTTCGAGGGGTGCTCGACGAGTCCGAGCTCGATGCGGTGACCGCGTTCCTGCGAAGCCGGGCGGGAGGCTGGGCGGCGCCGGCGCCCGTGGTGGTCAACCCGCCCGATCCCTCCAGCGCCATCCAGAACGCGAAGTCCCCCGTGGCGAAGCTGCCGGTACGGCAGGGGCGCTTCGTCGCAGCAGCCGACGTGGCGGCCGCGTTGGCCGCGAAGCGCCGCATCGTGCTGTTGGACGCGCGCCCGCTGTCCGACTGGCAGCGCGGCCACCTGCCAGGCGCGCTGCCGGTGCCCTACTACGAAGGCGTCGAGCGGATCGTTCCCCACCTCCCGGACGACGAAACCCCGATCGTCGTGTACTGCGCCTGCCCCCACGCGGCCTCCGGCAAGGTGGTCGACGCGCTGCGCGCGGCGGGCCGGACGAGGACGTACGTGCTGGACGAGGGGAGCCTGGTGTGGGCGGCGCACGGCTACCCGGTCGCGATCGGAGGCGCCCGGTAGTCCGGGCCGCCGGTTCACGCGGCCGCGATCCGCTGCGCACCCGACCGAGCCCCGGTGATGTTTCGGGCGGTGGGCCCGAGTTCCAGCTCCGAGAGTGGTCCCATCACGAACAGACCTGGCCGCCACTGCAGCCGGGCGTCGGGGACCGGATACCCGCAGGCCGCGCACGTCAGCCCGAGCTCGTCCACCGCCCGGTCGAGCCAGGCGCCGCCGGGCCGACGAGCGTCGAAGCCGGTGCAGAGGACAGCCGCCGCCGCCCCGTACGTCCCCGAGCTCGTCTCCAGGACCAGACCGCCGGCCACAGGCGCCGCACGCACGAAGTCACCCCCAGCCAGCCGCAACGCGCCGGAGCGGATGGCCGCTCCCACCTCGTCTGCCACGTCCATGGGCATCGAGCCGCGGTGCCGCGCGCCCGCGATCTGGGCCCGGCGCCGAGCGGAGTCACGCTCGGCCCGGAAACCTTCCATGAAGCGGGGCCCGATCCACCCCGGATCGCTGTCGAACTGGTGCACGCGCATCGGATGGCGCATCCAGAGCACCACCTCCCGGCCGTCCCGAACCAGCGCGAGCGCGAGCTGTCCGGCGGTGATGCCGCCGCCGACCACCAGGGTCGGTCCTCTCGGCAAGGCGCGCCTGTCAAAGCCCGGCGCGAACACGTGCTCCACGTTGGCGCCCGCCGCCCCCAGGGCGAGTGCCCATCCCGTCCATGCGACCTGATCGCCCAGGCCCAGGGCAAGCACCACTCTGCGCGCCTCGATTGCGCCGCGGCCGGTGTCCACGCGGTAACCGTCCGGGACCGCTGAGAGCCCGGTCGCGGCGCCCCGGATCCGGAGGGCGTCGAGGCCGCCCTCTCGCACGATCGCGTCGCAATGGGTGTTGAAGAGCTCCAGCGACGGGCGGTCGTAGGGCGGGGCAAAGGCGCCGCCGCCGGCCGGGGCGAACCGGTGCAGCGCGAAGGGGTCGAGATCGAGGTGGTGTACGCCCGGCGAGCGGAGGTGCCTCATGCCGATCGCACGCGTACACTCGCGCCAGCGCTGCAGGGGAGTGGCATGGGGATCGAGGACAGCGACGCGGTCCCGGTCCACGCCCCGGCCATGCACCAGGACGTGGGACAGGTGCGTCCCGTGGATGCCCCCGCCGACGATCAGCCACTCAAGCATCTGCGTCCTCGTCCCCCGCGCCCCGCCACTCGTCGATGGGATCGGGCAGCTTCTTCCACTTGCGCATCCCGAGCGCCAGTTCCTCGTCCTTGAGCAGCGCGTCGTCGAGCCCGGCCTGGAGGGCGGCACGGTCGAGGGCGTGGCCGATGAACACCAGCTCCTGCCGTCGATCCCCCCACGGCTTCTCGAAGGTCGCCCGGATGGCGGCCCTCGACTCGGCGTCCTCGGGCCACTGGGAGCGGTGCACGGCGTCCCACCAGAAGCCGGCCGGCCCGATCTCCGTGACACGGCCGGCCTGCGCCCAGTACCCCATCCACTCGGGGCGCGTGGCGAGCCAGAAGAAGCCTTTGGAGCGGACCACGCCCTCCTTCCGCGCGCTCATGAACGCGTGGAAGCGCTCGGGGTGGAAGGGCCGCCGCGCGCGGTACACGAAGGAGCCGAAGCCGTACTCGTCAGCCTCGGAGGCCTCCTCCCCACGGAGTGCGGCCATCCAGCCGGGGGCCTCCTTCGCGGCGTCCATGTCGAACCGGTGCGTGTCGAGGATGGCCGAGAGGGGCACGCGGCCGCGCTCGGACCGCACCTGCACGGCGCGCGGGTTCAGGCGGCGGAGGATGGCACCGAGCCGGCCGAGTTCCTCCTCCGTCGCGAGATCGGTCTTGTTCAGGACGAGCACGTCGGCGAACTCGATCTGGGCCACCAGGAGCTCGACGACGTTGCGGTGGTCGTCCTCGCCGAGCGACTCGCCGCGCGCACGCAGCTCGTCGGTGCTCTCCCAGTCGCGCAGGAAGTTGAAGGCGTCCACCACGGTGACGAGCGTGTCGAGCCGAGCCACGTCCCCGAGCGAGACCCCGCTCTCATCCTCGAAGGTGAAGGTCTCCGCCACCGGCATGGGCTCGGAGATCCCGGTCGACTCGATGAGCAGGTAGTCGAAGCGACCCTCGGTCGCGAGGCGGCGGACCTCGACGAGCAGGTCCTCGCGCAACGTGCAGCAGATGCAGCCGTTCTGCATCTCGACGAGCCGCTCGTCGACGCGGTCGAGCCGCGCCTCGCCCTTCACCAGCGCGGCGTCGATGTTGACCTCGCTCATGTCGTTCACGATGACGGCGACGCGCTTGCCTTCGCGGTTGGCCAGCACGTGGTTGAGGAGGGTGGTCTTCCCGGCGCCCAGGAAGCCGGACAGGACGGTTACAGGTAGGTGCATCGCTCGCTCCGCGCGCTTACTACTGCAACTATGATGTATCTGCAACAAGAGTCCCACATGTCATCGACCGACGACGATCTCCGCACGCGTCTCCGCAGTGCGGGCCTGCGCGCGACAGGCGCGCGCGTCTCCGTGCTCCGCGCGCTGGAGGGGCGAGGCACGCCCTCCAGCCACACGGAGGTCTTCGGCGACCTGCGCGAGGCGGGGTGGGACCGGGCCACCCTCTATCGCAACCTGGTGGACCTCACCGAGGTCGGCCTCTTGCGGCGGGTGGACCTCGGCGATCACGTGTGGCGCTACGAACTGGCGTCCGCGCCCCCGGACGCCGGGCACGACGCCGATCACCCGCACTTCCTCTGCACGCGTTGCGGCGACGTCGCATGCCTGCCCGAGGTACGGGTGGAGGCCCCGAAGGGCCTGGGGCCGGCGGCCGTGGCCGCCGGCGTGTCCATCCAGTTCCGCGGCGTGTGCGCGCGCTGCGCGACGTAGCGCTACTCGACGGTCAGCGCGAAGTCCACCGACACGTCCGTGTCGCCCGGCAGCGCGGCGATGCCGCCGGCCGCGACGTCCTCGGCGAGCGTGCCCGTCTTCACCGCCACGTCGTTCTCCGGGGGGAGGTGGCGGAGGGTGATGGTGAGCGTGCCCGAGCCGGGCGTGATCGAGGCGACGGTGTTCTCGAGGCCGACCGGGAACCCGTTCTCGTCCGCGTCGTCGTAGGCGTGCGAGACCACGGCGGCGGCGTTGTCCCCGGTCGCCGGCCCCTGCACCGCCGAGCCGGTGAAGAAGACCTGGTGCTGATCGTCCTCGGCGCCCACCTCCTCGGTGATGTCCTCGGGGGGGTCCTCGAGCTCGTTGAGGAACGAGACCGACACCGCGTAGGTCTCGCCGTCCGCGAGCGTGATGTCGTCGATCACGGGCGATCCGTCGGCTTCCGGATCCGCCCAGGTGTAGGAGGTTGCGGTGCCCGACGTGGGGGCGAAGTCGAGCACGATGGTGGTGATGACCTCCCCTTCGTTGTGTTCGTGGGGCTTCTCGGTGTCCGCGCAGGCGGCGAGGAGGAAGAGGGGGATGAGGGCTAGCTTATTCACGACGATCTCCGGGTTGAGGTTCAGATCTCCACGCCGACCCGCAGCCGCACGTCCCGACCCGGCTCGTCGGCGTAGTACCGGAGCAGGCTCGAGTAGTCGCGGTAGCGCTGGTCGAGGAGGTTGGTGGCTTCTACGCCGAACGAGAGCGCTCGGCGGCTCAGCGGGACACGGGCGCCCAGGCCGGCGCGGAGGAGGAAGTACCCGTCGGGCGGTGGGGCGATTTCGGCGTCGGGGTCGGTGTAGGTCTGCTCGAAGACGTAGAGCCCGCCGAACTCCGCATAGGGCTCGATCAGCGGCCCGAGCGAGGGGCGCTCGACCCGGGCCGCAGCATCGATGCGGTCGGCGGGGACCATGACGAGGAAGCCGCCGGTGTCCGCGTCGCGCCCACGTACCAGCGCGCCCTGGAGGACCAGGCTCACGGGGCTCATCGGCGCGATCGTCACGCCGCCGTCCGCCCCGTAGAAGACCGCGTCGACGGGCCGGAATGAAAAGCGCGGAAAGGCGCCCTGGATCGTCACGTCCACGAGCGGCGCCCCGTCGGCGCCGAGCTCAGGCGCGAAGTACACGTAGTCATCGATGTAGTTGACATACGGAGAGACCTCGGCCTCCAGCCATCGCAGGCGCAGCCCCATCGTCGGGGTCGCCCCCCAGTTCGTCTCAGGTCCGAGCCCGGGATCTCCGACGGCATAGACCGGGAACGTCGGGGCGCTCCCGCTCAGGTAAAGCTCGTCCGTGTCGGGGAAGCGGGTCGCCGTGGAGAGGTCGAGCCGAAACTCGACCACGCCCGGCATCGCGGCCCAGAACCCACCGACCGAGGCACTCGCGCTGTCGTACGCGGCGGGACAGCGCGCCGCGTCCTCGGAGCGCTCGCAGTCGTCCTCGGCCAGCGTCCCCCGCGCGAGACTCCGCTCGAAGGCCGAGGGCGTGAGCCACGCCGTCCGGGAGAGGTGGTCGTAGCGGACACCCGTCTCGACCGCGAGGTGCCCCACCGTCAGGCGCTCGTGCGCGAAAACGCCGCCCTGAAACGCGCGGAAGTTGGGGACCAGAGGCAGACCCGCGTAGACATTCTCCTGGAACGAGCCCGAGACACCGCCTCCGCCGCGGAGCCTGCCTGGGCCGACGGAGATCTCGGCGTGCTCCATCTTCCCGTCCAGGGAGTGGGTGCGCAGCGTGAAGTCGTACTGGGGTCCGGTGATCGCCTCGCGGGCGTGGTCGTACTCGAGCCGGCGGTTGAGCTGGAAGGCGTACGTGGCCTCCGCGTCCCACTCCAAGCCGCTCGTCCGCGCGCGGAGGAGCGCGGTGTCGTGGCTCACGTCCTGCCAGGCCCGGCCGATGTCGTAGGTCTCGGTCCAGCGCTCGGCGCCGACCGGGGCGTCGAGGTCGAGCTGCGAGAGGAAATCGTCGGGCGAGCCGCTCTTCGCGCAGTAGCAGACCCCCGCCCGGAGGTCGAAGTGCCGCCATGCAGCATACAGTGCCAGCACGGGAAGCCGGTACTCGAGCGCGACGCCGGCGTTCCACTCCTCGCTGCCGGTGTTCCCGAGGACGTATGTGGGGGTCCGGAGGGCCGCGCCTCGGCCGTAGTTGCCCTCGGCGCGGATCGAGAGGTCTGCGAGCGCGCCCGGCACCACGTCGAGTCGTGCCGCGCCGACGCCGCGCCAGCCGTTCGACGCGCCGACGAGTTGCGCGTCGCCCACGTAGCCGGGAGCCTCCAGCAACGGGGGCGGCTCCACCAGCACGACGCCGCCGATCGCATCCGGCCCGTAGCGCACCCCGGAGGCGCCCTTCACGACGTGGATCGCGCCCGCGGCGAAGGGGTCGATCTCTGTCGCGTGATCAGGGCCCCACTTCTGGCTCTCGTGTCGCACCCCGTCGAACAGGACGAGGAGACGGCGCTCCACCTGCCCCCGGATGATCGGTTTGGATCCGTCGGCGCTGCTCCTGGCCACAACGACACCCGGGACCCTGGCGGCCGTCTCTGTGAAGTCCTGGCCGGCGGCGCGCTGCAGTTCGGCTCCAGCGATCGTGCCGACGGCATGCGTCTCCCCGGCCGTCGGGTCCCGATGCGACTCGACGACGACCTCCTCGGGCTCGGCGGCGGTCGGCGTGGGTGGAGGGTCGGCGGGCGGTGCGTAGCGGAAACGTACGGGCACGGTGGCGGCGATCGCCACGCCGCCTTTGACAGCGGGCGAAAACCGCAGGGTACGCGCCGCGGCGAGCGCGTCGGGGACGAACACCGCCGGGCCGCCCCCGGTGTGCAACGCGTCGAGCACCGCCCCGTCGGGCCCCACGGTCACCGTGATGGTCACCTCGCCGGAGAGCCGCTCCGCTACCGCCTCCTCGGGGTAGTGCAGGTCGGCCTGGGCGAGCAGCCGAGGCGGACCGTCGAGCGCGGGCGTCTCCGCGAATGCCGGTCCCGCCATGGCGACG
>VGRE01000066.1 GCA_016875435.1 Deltaproteobacteria bacterium
CGAGGAGCGCCTCGCGCGGGTTCTCGGGGTCGACGACGCCATCCTGTTCACCGCCGGTCACATGACCAACGTGAACACCATCGGGCACCTGTTCGGCCCGAAGGACCTCATCCTCCACGACGAGCTGATCCACGACAGCGCCATCCAGGGCATGAAGCTCGCCGGCAGCACCCGGCGACCCTTCCCCCACGGCGACATGGCCGCCCTGGAGAAGCACCTCGACCAGCTCCGCGGCCGCTTCGAGAAGTGCCTGATCATCGTCGAGGGCGTGTACTCGATGGACGGCGACATCTGCGATCTGCCCGCCGCCATCGCGCTGAAGAAGCGCTACAAGTCCTTCCTGATGGTCGACGAGGCCCACAGCTTCGGC
Source organism: Deltaproteobacteria bacterium (assembly GCA_016875435.1). GTDB lineage: Bacteria > Myxococcota_A > UBA796 > UBA796 > SXON01 > SXON01. Next base: position 371 of record VGRE01000066.1, read on the forward strand.
GTGGTGGGGAAGAACGGCTACGGCGTCCGGGAGCACTTCGGCGCCGATGGGCGCGACGTCGACATCTGGATGGGCACGCTATCGAAGAGCCTGTCGTCGTGTGGCGGTTACATCGCCGGCAGCAAGACGCTGGTGTCGATGCTCAAATACACCGCCCCCGGCTTCGTGTACTCCGCCGGTTTGACGCCCGCGAACACCATGGCGGCCCTGGCGGCGCTGGAGCTGATGGAGCGCGAGCCGCAGCACGTGGCCAGGCTGCAGGCAAACGCCAAGCTGTTCTACGAGCTGTGCCAGCAGGAGGGCCTCGACAACGGCCCGGCGCACGGCGAGAGCGCGGTGATCCCGGTGGTGGTGGGCAACTCCTTCCACGCGCTGCTCTTGTCCGACGCGCTGATGAAGCGCGGCATCAACGTGCAGCCCATCCTGTACCCGGCGGTGGCCGACAATGCTTCGCGGCTGCGGTTTTTCCTGTCGTCGCTGCACGACGAGGCGGAGCTCCGGTACACGGCCCGGACGGTTCGCGAGGAGCTGGAGCGGATCCGGGCGGTGAACCGGTAGCCGGCGGGGGTACCGCCACCACCTGCTCAACCCCTCGCCAGCCGGCGGCGGCGGCGCTACCCTGCGCCGGTGCTGATGTTCACGCTGGCGCTGGCCCAGGAACGCGACCCGGCCGACGCGCCCGACAGCGACGCCTTGCTCGCCAGCGCGCAGGCCCAGGTGCGGAACCTGCCGGGCTGCTGGGCGATGCAGGGCGACAGTCGTGACCGCTGGGACGCGGGCATCTTCGGCGAGGGCGACCGTCACTGGGTGCTCGCGGGACGGCTCGTCGACGGTCTCTGGCAAGACTTCACGTTCACCGCGGCGCCCGACAACCAGACGCCGCCCGACGAGAACGACAAGCGACGCTCGATGTTCGGTCGTTACCCCGACGCCGAGGCCGACCAGGAAGCGGGGCGCCAGTCAGTGCTCCAGGCGCTCTCCGACGACGTGTCCCTGCAGTACGTCGAGCGAGACGGGGCCGGCTGGAGGCTCACTCGCACGCTGCGCGGCGGGACGGCGCTCAAGAACACGCTGGTGTTGCATTACGACGCGGCGCTGCGTCCCTGGCGCTGGGCGGTGAGCATCGTCGACCCGGTGGTGGTGAAGGGCGACCGGGGGAAGGCGAAGATCGTCCGCATGGAGGCGGTGCTGGAGGCCGACGAGCGGGGCGCGCCCCGGTCGGAAACCTTCACCGGCACCTTCGCGCGGTGGCCCTTCAAGGTGGACGTGTCGGCGGTGACGCGGTGGACGGCGGGGGCGTGCTGAACCGAGGGCGGCGCCGAGGAATACCTACACCTCGCGCGAGCCCGGGCGCGGCGGGTGGCTCCTCCTCCTCGAGCACCGCCTGCGCAGGTGTCGTGCAGATCGAGGCCGTTGAGATCGAGTCGCCGCCCACCCGCGGGCGCGCCGCCCTGGGGATACTCTGCCGGTCGGATGCTCGACCTGCGCCCCCGCATGCTCTCGATCGGCACGGCCAACCCGCCGGATCGCTGGTCGCAGGCCGACTTGTTGAACCGCTTCCAGGTGAGCGACCCGAAGATCGTCTCCCTCTTCTCGTCGAGCCATATCCTGTCGCGACACCTGTATCTGCCCCCCGGCAAGCACGACGGCGGCCCCGAGGAGGAAACGCAGGGCGACTTGTTGCGCAAGCACCGGCGAGGCACCATCGAAGTTGCCCCCCAGGCCATCGATCGCTGCCTCGCGCCGATGGGGCTCGCGGTGCGCGACATCGACTACCTCTGCTGCATCACCAGCACCGGCTGGCTCACGCCGGGCGTCACCGCGATCCTCATGAAGCACATGGGCTTCCGCGAGGATTGTTCGCGGGTCGACATCGTGGGCATGGGCTGTAACGCCGGTCTCAACGGGCTCAACCCGGTGGCGAGCTGGGCGATGGCCAACCCGGGCAAGAACGCGCTCATGGTGTGCAACGAGATCTGCTCGGCCGCCTACGTGTTCGACGGTTCGATGCGCACGGCCATCGTCAACTCCCTCTTTGGCGACGGCGTGGCGGCCTTGCTCGTGCGCGCCGACGAGAGGGACGAGCGCAGCTTCGCGCCCAAGATCCTCGGCTTCGACAGCCACATCATCACCCCGGCCATCGACGCGATGCGATTCGACTGGGACGAGGAGCAGGGCAAGTACAGCTTCTTCCTCGACCGCGACATCCCATACGTGGTGGGGGCCAACGCCGAGAAGCCCGTCAACCGCTTGCTCAACCGCCACGGCCTGAAGCGCCGCCACATCGGCCACTGGATCGTCCACAGCGGCGGCAAGAAGGTGGTCGACGCGATCAAGTACAACATCGGCCTCACCGACCATGCCGTGCGCCACACGCACTCGGTGCTCCGCGACTTCGGCAACCTCTCGTCCGGCTCCTTCCTGTTCTCCTTCAAGCGACTGCTCGAAGAAGGCAAGGTGCGCCGCGGCGACTACGGTGTTCTCATGACCATGGGCCCCGGCTCGACCATCGAGACGGCGCTCATCCGCTGGTAGGAGATTTCATGTACGAGACCCTCGGCTACGAGGAGCGCGGCGACATCGCGTTCGTCACCATCAAGCGCACCCGCATCAACGTGCGCCAGATCCGCGAGCTGGAGCGGGTTTGCGACCACCTCGACGACGTGTCGCAGGCCAAGGTGGTGGTGTTCCGCGGCCACTCCGAGGGCATCGACTTCCTCGACTTCGACCCGAAGGAAGCCATGGACATCCACGGCTTCAACAAGTGGGAGAAGCTGGTCAACCGCATCGAGACCCTCGAGAAGGTGACCGTGGCCCTCGTCGACGGCCCGAGCGTGGGCGGCGGCTTCCAGATCCTGCTCGCATGCGACCAGCGCATCTGCGTGCCGGGAGCCACCTTCCAGCTCCCCGAGGTGCGGCAGGGCTTCTTGCCGGGCATGGCCTGCTACCGGCTCGCCAAGTACGTGGGTCTGGGCCACGCCAAGCGCATCGTGATGACAGGCGCGACGATCGGCGCTGACGAGGCCCTCCGCCTCGGGCTGGTCGACGCGGTGACCCCCGACCTCGACGCCGCGCTCAAGAAGACCATCGACTGCTTCGGCCCGATGCACACCGTGGCCTTCACCCTCGCCCGCCGCTTGCTCAACGAGAGCTTCTCCACCGGCTTCGAGGACGGCATCGGCAACTTCCTCGCGGCGCAGCACCGCGCCATCTCGCAGACGGCCTTCCTCGACACCCTGCGGGCCGAACACAAGAAGAAGTAGTGGTCAAGCCTTTCCCGGTGGAGGAGGGCGTGATGCAGAGCATCCGCCCGATGCAGTTTCGCGATGCCCGTCGCGTGGCGGAGCTGCACCAGGCGGCGATGGGCAACAGCCTCTGGGCGATGCTTGGCCTCACCTTCCTCCAGGCGCTCTACCAGGCGCTCGTCGACAGTCCGTACTTTCTCGGCTTCGTGTACGTGGAAGACGGACGGGTGCGCGGCTTCATCGCCGGGAGCACGGATACATCGAAAATGTATCAGGATATCGGGCGTCGACGCTTCATGTTTCTCGGCCCGGCCGCCGTGCTGGGCATCCTGAGACATCCCCGTGTATCAGTCAAGCTCGTCGAGACCTATCGATACTTTGGGGTATCGGGGGCCGACGAGGTTCCGGGCGAGAGCCTCTTCTGCTCCTTCGAGCCCGACCTGCGCGGCAAGCGGGTGTCGGGCCACATCAACAAGGTGCTCTTCGACGAGCTGCTCGCCCGCGGGCACCGGGCGGTGAAGATCACCACCGAGGTGGACAACGAGGGCGCCAACCGCCAGCTCCAGAGCTGGGGTTTCCGCGACGCGCATCGTTTCCGCTTCTACGGGAAGGACATGATCACCTACGTGCTCGATCTCGAGGGCCACCCGAGGCTCGAGGCGAGGAGCCGGCATCCAGCCGTTTGAGGTTATTCTGGCCAGAGTTCGTTAAGCTCGGCGCCATGCCCACCGAAGCTCGCTACGAGATGCTCTGGGACTGCCCCGCCTGCGGCACGTCCAAGCTCCTTGGCCTGACTCACCGCCACTGCCCCGGCTGCGGCTCGCCGCAAGACGCGAGCAAGCGCTACTTCCCGCCCGCGGGCGAGGAGGTGGCGGTGGAGAACCATCCCTTCCAGGGTCGCGACAAGCAGTGCGCTGGTTGCGACACGCCCAACGCGGCGGGGGCGGGCTTCTGCACCAGTTGCGGCGCCCCGCTCGATGGCTCGAAGGAGGTGCGCACCCGCGACGAGCAGAAGGCCAGCGCGGCTGGCTTCGCCGCCGACAGCGCCAGCGCCGCCACCGAGGAGCACCGTGAGGAGAGGCAGGCCGAGCGTGACGCGGCGATGGCGCAGCACGCGGCATCGAGCGGGCACGCGGCGCCGCCCCCGTCGGCGCCCGCCACCGGTGGTGCGGGCAAGTGGATCGTGCTCGGCGGCGCGCTCTTGCTGGCGGTGTTCTGCGGCGTGTTCCTCTTCTGGAAGAAGGAAGCGGCGGTGGCGGTGAGCGGCCACCTCTGGGAGCGCAGCATCGAGGTGGAGACCCTCGCGCTCACGCAGCAGAGCGCGTGGAAGGAGCAGGTGCCGCCTGACGCGCAGGGCGTGAGCTGTCGCCAGGAACAAAGCGACACCCGGCAGGTGCAGGACGGGGAAACCTGCGTGGACAAGCGGCAGGACAAGGGCGACGGTACCTTCGCGGTGACGCAGGAGTGCACGCCGAACTATCGCTCCGAGCCCGTTTATGGCGAGAAGTGCAGCTACACCGGTCTGACCTGGACGGTGTCCGACACGCGCAAGGCGAGCGGCAAGGGCGTTGCCCCCGCCCCGAGCTGGCCGGCCGTCACGCTCGGCGCCACGGGCAACTTCGTGGGCGCGCAGCGGGAGGGCAAGCGCAGCGAGAGCTACACCCTCCAGCTGGTCAACGAGGCGGACAAGTCGACGCAGACCTGCGCGCTCCCCGAGGCGAGGTGGGCGAGCATGGCGGACGGCTCCCGCTGGAAGGCGCAGGTTGGCGTGATGTCGGGCGCCGTGGACTGCGCCGCGATGGCGCCGATGTAGCGGGCCGCGCCGGTCGGCGTTAGCGCCGCCGCCTTTTCCGAGGTTCCGATGCTCGTGCTTGCCCTCCTCGCCTGCTTGCCCACCGCTGAGAGCAACAAGGACGGCGACACCGGCAGCCCGTTCGACGACACCGCTGGCGACGCCGACAGCGACAGCGACACCGACAGCGACAGCGACTCGGACGCCGACACCGACACCGACACCGACACCGACAGCGACAGCGACTCGGACGCCGACACCGACACCGACACCGACACCGGCCCCGCCGACACCGGCGAGGACACCGGACACGACACCGACACCGACACGGGCCAATCCAGCGGCGCCATCAGCGTGGGCGACCTGTTCATCAACGAGGTGATGAACAACCCCAACCCGGTGGCCGACGAGCAGGGCGAGTGGTTCGAGCTCATCAACACCTCGGGTCGGGACCTCGACCTCGACGGCCTCACCATCAGCGACGAGGATGCCACCAGCCCCCAGAGCTTCACCGTGAGCGGACGCCTCCTCGTCCCGGCGGGAGGCTTCGTGATCTTAGCCAACAACGGGGATAGTTCCAGCAACGGCGGCGTGACGGTTGACTATGCCTTCGACGGGACCAGCTTCCAGCTCGGCAACGATAGCGACGAGATCGTCCTGTCGATCGACGGCGTCGCCATCGCGCGCCTCGCCTACACCGAGGACTGGGCGGGCAACGCCAAGGGCTACTCGATGACCCTCGACGCCGACAAGCTCACCCCGGGCGATGCCGACCAGGAGACGAGCTGGTGCAACGCCACCTCGAGCTTCGGGAGCGACGGCCAGTTCGGCACGCCGGGCGCCGCCAACGACGACTGCGGCGTGTAGGCGATGACGCCCTTCCGTATTCGCGAGCGTCTGCGCAGCTTGCTCGGTGCTGGCTCCTCGTCGGCCCCCTCGTCGGCCCCCTCGTCGGCCCCCTCGGCGGCCCTCGCCCGCGAGCGGGACAGGGAGGAAGCTGCACCAGAGGCCCTCCCCCGCGAGCGGGGTCCGGCATCGGAAGGCCGGCCGGTGGCCGAAGTCCCGGAGGGGGCCGCCGAGCCTTCGCCCGCCGCCGCCGCCCCCGACCCCGCGAAGCAGGCCCGCCACTGGGCGCGCACCCGCAAGGGCATGCTGAAGTGGCTCGCCGACCAGGGCGGCAGCGCCTCCATGAAAGAGATGCACGACAAGGCCGAGGCCAAGTACTTCGTGGCCCACCGGAGCTTCTCTCGCTTGATGGAGGAGTTCACCGAGGAGGGCCTCGTCACCTACTCGGGCACTACCGGCCTCGTGGAACTGACCGATCAGGGCCGCGCCCCGCGGTAGCCGTCGTCACCCGGCGATACATGTTGGCGATGGTCCTCGTCCTGGCCGCGTGCGCCTCGCCTCCCGGCAGCGGCCCACTGGGCGGCGACTCCGCTCGCGACAGCGCGGGCGACTCCGCCGACAGCGCGGGCGGCTCGGTCACCGACAGCACCTCCGACTCCGGCGGCCTGCCCGCTCCCATCGCCGACGCCGACGTGGTGGTGATCGGCGCCGGTGGCAGCGGGCTCGCCGCCGGCGTGGCGGCGATGCAGGCCGGTGCGAGTGTCATCATCCTCGAGCGCGAGCCCAACCAGGGGGGCGCGAGCGTACACGCGGGCAACTTCCTCGCCTGCGGCACGCGCTGGCAGGCCGAGGCCGGCGTGACCGACAGCCCCGAGCTCTGCCTGGCGGAGTGGGACGCGTTCACCGGCGGCGACGCCACGGCCACGGCGGTGCAGGACTTCGTGAACGACAGCGCCGCCACCCTGGAGTGGCTCGCCGCTTTCGGCGGTGACTTCACGCTGTCCACCTCCGTGGCGCCGGAGACAGGCACCGTCGCGCGCATCCACCTCCCCGCCCAGGGCCTGGAGTTGCCCGTCAACCTGCTGGGTGCCTACGCCTGGGACCATGTCCGCACGTCGGCCACCGCCACGGGCCTGGTGCGGGAGGATGGCCGCGTGATCGGCGTCGACATCGGCCCCGGGAGCGACGGGGCTGGCCAGAGCGGCTGGATCCGGGCGGGCGTCGTGGTCGTGGCCACCGGTGGCTTCGGGCGCAACGACGCGCGCGTGGTGGAAAACGTCCCCGGCATCGAGAACTTCCCGACCTTCTACGAGGCAGCACCGGGCATGGACGGCAACGGTCTCGACCTCGTGGAGGCGATGGGCGGCGCCCTCGTCAACATGGACAACGTGGGCCTCTACGCGCACGCCGCCGCCGACGCCCAGATCGGCGCGCCCGAGGTGATGATCATCGGCAACCTCGACCGCGCGCTGGTGGTCGACGCCACCGGCAAGCGCGTGGCCGACGAGCGCGAGTTCATGACCTCGATCATGGGCAGCCGCTACGTGGACGAGGGCCCGTTCTACGCCATCTTCGACGACCTCGGCTGGCGAGACATCCAGCTCTCCGGGCGCGGTTTCAACTACCCCGACGGCATGAACATGGTCATCGACGGCCCCACCTACGAGTCGCTGGTGCCCGTGCCCGCCGGCGACACCGCCGCCGACCTCGCCAGCGCCGCGGGCTTCGACAGCGCCACTTTCGAGGCGGCCCTGTCTCTGTACGACGAGGCCGCCGCCAGCGGCGTCGACACCGAGTTCGGCAAGCCCGCGGACTACCTCCTGCGCCTCCGCACCGGCCCCTTCCGCGCGCTCGGCATCGTGCTCGGGCGTGCCAAGAGTTTCGGCGGGGCCGCGCTCGACGACGAGGGACGGGTGTTGGACGAGTTCGGCAACACCATCCCCGGTCTCTACGCCGCCGGCGAGGCGGCTGGCTTCCTCGGAGGCACCTGGATCGGCCACGGGTTCAACGGGACGATCACCGCCGTCTTCTGGTCCGGGCGTCGCGCGGGCAGCACCGCCGCGAGCGACCTCGGCTACTAGTGCCGCTGCTCGGAAGTCTGTGACTTCAGAACGCGAGCACTAGGGCCCGTCGGTGAGGAAAAGACAGTCTTCACCCAAGCGACCAGTAGCACCACACGCACCCGCGATCAGGTCGACCACGCAGTTGCCGTCGGCATCTGCGGAGCCCGCCACCAGCGAGCGCAGCATCCCACCCTCGGTGTCGCCGTGGAAGGAGGCGGCCAGGCTCACCACGTGAACCGTGGCCGTGGTGCGCGTCGAGGCATCGACGGCGAGCGCGCCCCGGGCGCCGCCGAACGCCCGCGCCAGCCGTTCGCACACCTCGAGCCCGCCGAAGCCGCCCGCCGACCACCACCGCCTCGGTGGCGCTTACTCGTCGTCCCGGGCCCACTGCCGGATTCGCGCCGCTAGCCCGGGCGCCCGGTCGAGCTGCGGGCAGTGCCCCCAGTCCTCCGGTTCCTCCACCGTCACGTGCGCGCGGAAAAAATCGAGCGATGAGCGAGGTAGTAGCCGCTCGGCCTTGCCCCAGATGAGCAGCGTCGGGGCCTGGAGGAGGGCCATGGTCTCGGCCGACTGCGACGGCGAGCGGCGGAAGGCATGCGCGAGGTGGCGCAGGGCGGGCCGCGCGAAGTTGCGAGCCACGTCGGCGGCGATGAAGCGGGCGTACCAGATGGGCCGGGCGTGCAAGCGGTGCACGAAGTCCACCGCCTTGGGACGCGCATCCATGTGGAAGGTCTGGAGCACCGCCTCGGTCTCGTCCTCGCTCCACGGCGCCCCGGCCGGCGACACCAGCATGAGCTTCCGCACCCGGTCGGGACGAAGCTGGGCGTAGGCCAGGGCAAGCGCGCCGCCGAGCGAGTTCCCGAACACGTACACCGTCTCGTCGCCCAGCTCCGCGTCGAGGGTCGACATCATCGCCCCGAACATCATCTCGGGACTGAGCGTCTCCGGGCTGTCGGACAAGCCGTGGCCGAGCTGGTCGGGGATGATGATGCGGCCAAACTCTCCCTGGAGGCGGCGGACGAGGTCCCAGAAATGGGAGGCCTGATCGCCGAATCCGTGCAGGATCAAGAGCGTGCCCTGGCCGCGGCCGGGCACGTCGAGCACGTGCTGGCGGCCGAAGGGCGTGTCGTGAAAGCGACTGCGGGCGCCGCGCCAGCGCAACAGCCGCAGTTGCAGCCAATCGACCCAGGCCATCAGCATCAGATCACCAGCCGCTCGGCATGACGATACTCGCGCCCGATGGCAAAGTCACCCATGGGAACGTCGGTAAAGCCAACTGGTACATGCGATACATCGTGGCCTGCATCGGCGAGGGTCGCCGCCACCAGCGCGGTGAAGGGGCCGAACATCGCCCCGTGCCCGGAGAAGCCGGCGAGGCGGACGAGGTTGCTCACCTGGGGATCGTAGGCGAGGAAGGGGTTGTGGTCGGGGGTGGTGGCGTAGTAGCCGCAGGTGGTGGCGGTGATCCCGGCGAACTCGCCCACTTTGGGGATCACCTCGGCCACGCTGGCCCAGGCCGCGAAGGCAAGGCTATCGGTGCCGCTCCGGTGGGAAAAGGCCTCTTCCACCCGGTCCTGATCGTCGTAGTCGAAGTCGGGCTCTGGCTGCGCCTCGTGGGCCCATCCCACCAGCAGGGACTCGCGACTCTCGGGCCGGCAGTAGGCGCCGCTGGGCGTGACGACGAGCGGCATCGCGGCGAGCTCGTCGGCCGAGAGCGAGCCGTCGCGCTGGATGAACCACAGGTAGCGCTTGAGCGGCGCGATGGGAAGCTCGGTGGCGCCGAGCACGCGGGCGAGCCGGGGTGACCAGGCGTTGGTGGCGTCGATGAACAAGTCTGCGGCGAAACTGCCTCGCGGCGTTGACACCGACACGATGCGACCGCCGGCTCGCTTGCAGCCGGTGACGGGCGCGTGCTGCACGAGCTTGGCGCCGAGGCGCTGGGCGGCCGCCATGGCCTCGTTGTAGACCGTGGCCGGGTGCAAGAAGCCGTCGGTGGGGCAGAAGGTGGCGCCGAGCGCGGCGCGACGCTCCACCCACGGGAACCGCTCGGCGAGTCCCTCGTGGTCGAGCAGCTCGGCGCCCACGCCCAGCCCCTGCTGCATCCGCACCCGCGCCCGCGCCTCGGCGACGTGCTCCTGCATCGCGAGCAAGAACAGGTAGCCCTGCTGCACCATCGGCCGCTCCTCGCCCCCCACGCGCTCGTGGAAGTTGGCGTAGAACTCCACCGAGTGGCGCATGCCCGCCACGGTCACCGGGGTGGAGAACTGCTGGCGAATGCCGGCGGCCGTGCGGCTCGACGAGCCAGCCCCCACGTGCTGGGCCTCCAGCACGGTGACCGGCCAGCCCCGCGCCGCGAGCGCGTGGGCGACCAGCGAACCGGTGATGCCGGCACCGATGACGACGGCGTTTCGGGGCAGGCGAGGCTCCGCGAGGCCGCGCCGTCTAACCTGCCCACCTGCGGCATCCCGGCCGGATACGGGGGGCGGCGGTGTTCCCCTCCTTCCGGCAGCTCGTCCTCATCGCCATCGTGTGGGCCACCGTGGCCTGGTACACCGTGGCAGTGTGGGCGATGAAGGCGGTGGATGCCCCCTTCAGCGAGGCCTTCAGCACGTTCTACGCGCTGCGGGCGCCGGTGGTGGGCGCCGTCATGGGCATCCTGTGTTCCCCGGTGTTCGCGCTGGGCTACCAGCCCCGCCGGCTGCGGCTCGGTCACGACGAGGGGCGCGACCTCTTCATCGACGACGCCCGCCTTCGTCATGGCCTGCGGCTGTTGCGCGGGGCCTTCGTGGGGCAGCTCGTGGGCGCCGCCGCCACCTTCACGCTGTTGTTCCTCTGGCCCAACCAGATGCAAAACACCCGCTGGGACGCCCTGAAGTGGGGGTTCACCTTCTGGGGTCTGTACTGGTACATGTTCGTGCCCGCCGCCGCGGCGGCCGGGGCGCTGAGCGTGCTCATGGCGATGCGTCACCGTGTTCGGAAGGAGGGGAGCGTGCGCCCCGTGGTCTTGCTCATCATGGACGGCGTCGGCTGGGGCCGGCGCGACGACACCGACGCCGTGTGCGTGGCCAACACGCCGAATCTCGACCGGCTCATTGGCCAGGCGCCGTGGACCCTGCTCAAGGCGCACGGGACCGCCGTGGGATTGCCGAGCGACGCCGACATGGGCAACAGCGAGGTGGGCCACAATGCCATGGGCGCGGGCCGCGTGGTCGACCAGGGCGCCAAGCTGGTGGACGAGGCCATCGAGAGCGGCAAGATCTGGACGTCAGAGGCGTGGAAGGCGCTGGTGGCCTGCGAGACCGTTCACTTCATCGGCCTGCTGAGCGACGGCAACGTCCACAGCCACGTGAAGCACCTTCGGGCGCTGCTCGCCCGCGCCGAGGCCGGCGGCGTGAAGCACCTCCGGGTACACGCCCTCACCGACGGCCGCGATGTATCGGCGCGGTCGGCGCTCACGTGGATAACACCGCTAGAACAGGAGCTATCTCGATATAATGACGCATGTATCGCCAGCGGTGGCGGGCGCATGTCCATCACCATGGACCGCTACGAGGCGGACTGGTCGATGGTGGCCCGGGGATGGAACTGCCACGTGCACGGGGAGGGACGCCCCTTCGCCAGCGCCACCGAGGCGGTGGAAACACTCTACGCCGACGACCCGAAGGTCGACGACCAGTGGCTTCCCGCCTTCGTGATCCACCGCGACGGCGCGCCGGCGGGGCGCATCCAGGACGGGGACGGCGTGTGTCTCTTCAACTTCCGCGGCGACCGGGCCATCGAGATCGCCCGGGCCTTCGAAGACGACAAGCTCGACAAGTTCGACCGCGGCCAGCGGCCGAGCGTCGTGTTCACCGGGATGATGCAGTACGACGGCGACCTCGCCGTCCCCCGGCGTTTCCTCGTGTCGCCGCCCACCATCGACCGCACCGTGGCCGGGGCCATGGCCTACGCCGGCCTCCGCACGGCAGCCATCGCCGAGACGCAGAAGTACGGGCACGTCACCTACTTCTGGAACGGCAACCGCTCGGGCAAGGTGGAGCCGGAGCTCGAGGAGTACCTGGAGGTGCCCTCCGACGTCATTCCCTTCGACCAGAAGCCGAGGATGAAAGCTGTCGAGGTCACCGACGAGGCCGTCGAGGCGCTGGGCACGCGCCGCTACGATCACGTCCGCATCAACCTCGCCAATGGCGACATGGTCGGGCACACCGGCAATTTCGGCGCCACGGTGAAGGCGGTGGAGTGCGTCGACGAGTGCCTCGGTCGACTGGAGGAGGCCTGCCGGGCGCAGAACGCGATTCTCCTGGTGACGGCCGACCACGGCAACGCCGACGAGATGTACGAGCTCGACAAGGCGGGGAAGCCGGTGCTGGTCGGCGGCAAGCGCAAGCCGCGTACCAGCCACTCGCTCAACCCCGTGCCCTTCGTCCTCGTCGACCCAGCCGGCGAGTGGACACTGGCCGAGGAGAAAGACGCGGGCATCGCCAGCGTGGGGGCCACCCTGCTCCACCTGCTCGGCGTGGCGCGCCCGGCCGACTACGCTCCCTCGCTGGTGCGCCGTGCTCGTTGACCTGCGCTCCGACACCCTCACCCGCCCGGGGGCGGGCATGCGGCGGGCGATGGCCGAGGCCGAGGTGGGCGACGACGTGTTCGGCGAGGATCCCACCGTCAACCGCCTTGAGGCCCGTGTCGCCGAGCTGCTCGGCAAGGAGTCGGGCCTGTTCGTGCCGAGTGGCACGATGGCCAACCAGGTCGCCTTCCGCGTGCTCACCGAGCCGGGCGACGAGGTGATCATGGAGGCCGACGCGCACCCCTTCCACTACGAGTCCGGTGGCGCGGCGGTGATCAGCGGGGTGACCATCCGGCTGGTGCAGGGCGAGGGCGGCGTGCTCAGCCCGGGCGCGGTGGCGGCCGCCGTGCGGCCACCCAACGTGCACCACGCCCCGGCCAGGCTGTTGAGCGTGGAGAACACGAGCAACCGGGGCGGCGGGCGCGTCACCCCCGTGGAGCGATGCGCCGAGCTCTGTGCTATCGCCCGGGGCGCGGGCCTCCACGCCCACCTCGACGGAGCGCGCCTGTGGAATGCACACGTGGCGAGCGGACGAGAACTCGCCGACTTCGCCGCTGGTTTCGACGTGGCCAACGTGTGTTTCTCCAAAGGCCTCGGCGCGCCGGTGGGTTCGATGTGGACCGGGCCCCGATCCCTGGTCGACAAGGCGCGCCGGGTGCGGAAGATGCTCGGTGGCGGCATGCGACAGGTGGGCGTCCTCGCCGCGGCGGCCGACTACGCGCTGACGCATCACTTGTCGCGCCTGGCCGACGACCACGCCCGTGCGCGCCGCCTCTGGGCTGCGCTCCGCGAACTCGGCTACGCCGTGGAGGCCGAGCCGGAGACGAACATCCTCTTCTTCCGCGTGCCCGACGCGCCCGCCTTCGTGGCCAGCCTCAAGGAGCGCGGGGTGCTCGCCATCCCCATGACCGAGACCCGCGTCCGGATGGTGCTGCACCTCGACGTGGACGAGGCGGGCGTGGCCCGAGCGATCGCCGTGTTGGAGCGGATGGCGCGGGGCTAGATCACCTGCACCAGCGCGAACAACCACCGCGCGTGCCCGGCCATGAACTGCACCGACGTGAGCTCCTTCTCGCTCTCCGGTGCGAAGTAGCCGGTGCCGAGGTTGGCCACGGGAATGCCGCGGTCGAGGAAGGGATCCACGCCCGTGCCGCCGCGGATGGGCGAGATCTCCGAGGCCACGCCGACCTCGTGCCCGGCGGCGAGGGCCCAGTCCACCAGCTCCGGGAAGGCCGCGAGCCGGGGGCCCATGTCGAGGTACTGCTCGTCGTGCGTGGCGCCGGGTGCGAGCGAATTCACGTGGGCAACCCGGGCGTCGCGGCCCGCGAGGGTGAAGTCGCGGATGCGGACATCGAGGCGCAGGCCGCCGTCCACCGGGAGGGCCCGGAACGGGTGGCTGTAGCCATCGCGACCCGACGAGTCCTCCGCCGGGAGCGTGAAGCCGGGGTTGCTCGTGTAGAAGTGCCGTAACCAGCGGACCATCGCGTGGGCGGCGGCGTTGCCTGCACGGGCGTCCTGGTCCACTCGGAACGAGGCGCCGCGCGGCAAGTGGGGCGACATGACTTGCTGCAGCGCGCCGAGCGCCGAGTCGGGTCCGGTGGCGCCGACGCTAGCGTCGCAGTCGCGGAGCGCGTCGCTCAGGAACGCGGTGATCACCAGCTCGGGACAGGCAGCGGCCCACTCGGCCACCAGCCGGGGCGCGGCCCGGTGCCCCTCCGCGCGCGCCGTGGCCCCGTGGGTGTTCACCCCGCCGATATGCACGGTCCAGCGCGAGTCCGGCGCGGGGCCGCCGGGGAAGAACACGTGCGCCACCGCGGCATTGAAATTCTCGACGTTGATCTCGTAGGGCAGGATGCCGTCGATGGTGTAGGCGTACTTGACACCCCGCGCGGCAAAGTTGGCCGCGAGCGCGTGGATCGCCTGGAAGCGCCCGCACTCCTCGTCGGGCCGGCCGACCAGCAACAGCGGCGGGTGCTCGGCCTCGGGGTGATCGTGAAGAAGCGTGGCGAGGGTCATCATGTGCGCGAGCCCGAGCTTGTCGTCGAGGCCGAAGGGGAAGTCGCCGGGGCCGTGCACCACGTCGTGACCGAGGAAGGCGGCGAGGCCGGGGTAGTTGGTCACGTTGACGACGATTCCGGGGTTGCGGGGGAAACGGAGCGCGCCGCCGTTCCAGGCGGGGTGCAGTTCCAGGCTCGGGACGGCCTGCGTGCCCCGCGCCGTGTCGAGGTGAACGAGGAAGGCCACCGGGGGCGCGGCGGCTCTCGAGCCGCGCCCGGGAACACTGGCGATGATGTTGGCGTGCGCGTCGCGCTCGGTGGCGTAGCCGAGCGCCTCGAAGAAGCTCGCCAGCTCCGCGGCCAGCACGCGCTGTCCCTCGGTGGTGGGAATGGTGGCGGATCGCTCGTCGGACTGCGAGTCGATGGCCACCACGCGCTGGAGGTGGCGGAAGCTGCGGGCGCCGAGCTCGGCGTCGGTGGGGCGGGCGGGGATCATGGGCGGGGGTGTAGCGCGCGGGCGCGACGGCGTCGGCCGCTCCCGCCCAGCCGTGGATAGACACGTCGGATGTTGCCCGTCGTCTTCGAGCTCAGCAGCACCGCCTTCACGCAGGGCGCCACCATCCCGGCGCGCCACGGCTGCACCGGGGACGACCTCTCGCCGCCCCTGGCGTGGACCGCCCCGCCGGACGGTACCGCCAGTTTCGCGCTGGTGGTCGACGACCCCGACGCGCCGCGGCGAACCTGGCAGCACTGGCTGGTATGGAACATCCCGCCCACCTCCCGGCAGCTCGGCGAGGCGCTCGGCGCCGACCAGCACGTGCAGGGCACCAACGACTTCAAGAAGGTGGGCTACGGCGGCCCCTGCCCGCCGCCGGGCCACGGGGCGCACCGGTATTTCTTCCGGCTGTACGCCCTCGACGTGATGCTCGGACTCCCGGCCGGGGCCTCGCGCGCCGAGCTCGACGCGGCGATGAAGGGCCATGTCCTGGCCTCGGCGGAGCTCATGGGCAAGTCCTGGCGGTAGACTGCCGCCATGTTGATCCTCGCCGCCGCCGCCCTCGCGGTGCCCTTCTTCGCCGAGCGTTTCGACGCCAACGCCATCCCCGCCGACTGGAAAGTGCGTGCCATCGAGTCGACGGGCGGGGGCGAGGCCAGCAAGGTGACGGTGGAGAACGGGCAACTGGTGGTGGCCACCGGCAAGTCGGGGAACAAGTTCAGCGGCCTCGCGCGCAAGTTCGAGCTGCGCGGCGTGAGCTGGCTCAAGGTCCAGGCGAGGGTCCAGAGCGACGTGGCCGGCGGCGGCGGCCCCTGCGACGTGGTGCTCCGCTTCGACGGCGGCGTGGTGGAACCGGCCCGTCCCTGCCTGCCACGAGACGACGCCGCGCCGTACACCCGCTTCGTGCAGGTTCCGCCTGGCGCGCGCGACGTGGAGTTCGCGATGTACAACACCCAGCCGGGCACGGTGCGCTTCGACGACATCCTGCTCGAGGCGGTGAACGTCGAGTGGAAGACCGTCAATCGGCGCGTGGTCAGTTACTACTGGCAGGGAAACGATGCTTTTCGCGATGAGAGCCTCGTGGCGAACGACGAGCTGGTCGACAAGACGCTGGCGCTCATCGGCCTCGCGCAGAAGGTTCACCTCGAGGTGTGGAAGTACCCCGACGCGGCCACGCTGGAGCATTACACGGGCGTGCACGCCGACGGCTACGTGGATGGCGACACCCTGCACACCACGGTGCGCACCGACGCGAAGAACATGGTGCAGATGCTCGCCCGCGCCTGGGGAGGCGCGCCCGCGCCGGCGCTGGCCGACGGCTTGCCGGTACACGTGCTCGGCCAGTGGGACGACCGCGAGCCGCGCATGGTTACCCGTCGACTGGTGGGCGAGGGGAAGTGCCCATCGCTTGCTGAGCTCCTCGACCCGGCCCGGTACGCGACGCTCGGCGCGGAGAGGGTGCTGGTGGCCGGCGCGCTGGTGAGCTGGCTGGTGGAGGTGAAGGGTGCCGAGGCAGTCAAGGCGGCCTACGGTGCCAGCAACGCCGCCAGCGCGCTGGAGAGCGCGCTCGGCATGAGCCTGGGCGAGGCCGAGGCCAAGTTCCGGGCGTGGTTGTGATCCGCCGCGGGCTCGGGCGGTAGGGAGAGCAACGTCTGGTCAGCCTCTGACCATGGCGGTGCGTAGAGTCGGCTGACTCCCCAGGGCTCGATGAAGTCTCACAACCGCCAACGAAGGCTCGGCCGCTCGCGCTGCTGCGGCGTAGCTCCCGCTGGAGGCATTAGGCGGCTAGACTCGCCGCGTGGACGACACCGTGGACTACGAGGACCTCGGCCACTACGACCGCGTGCGCGTGGAACTGGCCGACTACCCCGGGGCGCTGGCCACCAGCGCCTACGGCAGCACCCTGGCCGCGCCGCCGTCACCGGGCATCCCGTGGCGGGTGGACGAGGCGCCGGTGGTCGACGAGTACGTCGCCACCGAGGCCGTCGAGGCGCTCGCCGTGAAGCCCTGGCACGCGGTGGGTGCCGACGGCAGCGGCGTGCGGGTGGCGGTGTTCGACGTTCAGTGGTTCAACGCGGCGGTGGCGATCGAGGAACTCGGCGAGGTGAGCACGCAGGACTGCGAGGCCCATCGTTCCTGCGAGCCGGCGATGGACACCCTCCGTCCCCGGTACTCATGGGAAGAGGGCAACCACGGCGTGGCCTGCGCCGAGGTCATCCGCGACCTCGCGCCGGGGGCGGAGCTGTTCCTCGTCCGCGTCAACGGGCTGACCACCTTCGAGAACGCGGTGGACTGGGCCATCCGCGAGGACATCGACGTGGCCAGCATGTCGATGTCCTTCTTCAACAACTCCTTTCACGACGGCACCGGCCCGCTCAACGACGCGGCCGCCCGGCTCGCCGGCGGCGGCGTGCTGCTGGTGAACTCGGCGGGCAACTACCGATACGAGCACTGGCTCGGTACCCTCGACGACACCGATCGCGACGGCGACCTCGACTTCGACTGGGGCAGTTCGTACCTGCCGGTGTACCTCGGCGCCGGCAGCCAGAGCCTCCAGCTGAGCTGGGACGAGTGGAGCGCCTGCGGCGAGACCGACCTCGACGCCATCGTCTACGACAAGGACGGCGACGTGGTGGGCGAGGCGTCGGCCACGCAGGATCCCGACGGCGACGGCTGCGCCCCCGTCGAGCGGGTGACGGTGCATGCCGAGGACGAGGACTGGTACTACCTGCGCGTCGTGCGCAGCCGCGGCGGCTCCCCGCTGCGCGTGGGCGTGTACGCCCGGGGCGGCACCGCCTACGACTGGCAGCCGGGCAGCCTCGCCGACCCCGCCTCGAGCCCGGCGGCGTTCACGGTGGGGGCGGTGCGCGCCGACGGCTACGCCCACAACAACGCGGAGTCCTTCAGCTCTCGCGGCCCCACGCGCGGGGGCTTCGACAAGCCCGACATCGCCGGTCCCGACGGGCTCTCCACCCGGACGTACGGGCCGGTGGGCTTCTACGGCACCTCGGCCTCCACGCCCGCGGTGGCGGCGGCGATCGCGGTGCGGATGTCGGAGGAGCCGGGACTCTCGGCGAGGGAAGCGGCCGACCAGCTCGCGGCGAATACCCTGGATGCACGTCCCACGTGGGCGTCGTGGGACGGGGCCCTGGGGGCGGGCCGGGCCCGGCTCTGGGACCCGTCGGCCGAGAGCCCCTGCGGGGGCGGGGCTGTCGCGGCGGTGGCCCCCCTGCTATGGTGGGGTCGTTTCCGCCGGAGAGACGCTTGTTCGCGCTGAGCCTCGCCCCCTTGCTCGGATGCCACGTCCTCGAGGAGTA
>VGRE01000067.1 GCA_016875435.1 Deltaproteobacteria bacterium
CCCCGCCGCCCGCGCCCGCGCCCGCTGCCCCCGCCGTGCCCGCCCCGATTGCCGAGGCCGAGAGCGCCGGGGCCACGGCGGGCGCCGAGGCCGACGACGGCTGGTTCTTCGGCGAGACCTCGGAGAAGAAGGCGGCGGAGCCGAGGAAGGAGAAGGCCGCCGAGGGCCGATCCAACACCCGCGCCGAGGCCGCCGACGAGGAGCAGGTGGCCGACGCGGTGGCCCAGGTAAAGACGAAGGCCTCCGCGCCGAGGACAGCGAGTAAGTCGGCCACCGCCCCGAGCGGCGGCGCCTCGGCGGCCCCTGCCGCCTCGACGTCCACCCCCCCGTCGTCGACCGCTTCGCCCGTGGGTCACGGCGCTCGCGCCGCCGCCGTGCCCGCCGACTACCGGGCCAGCGCCGCCACCGCGCGCAGCGACGTCGCGACCGCGTTCGCGGAGGCCGCCGTCGCCAGCACCGACGCCGCGCTCGCGATCTACGGTCGCTACATGGCCGACAACGACGCCCTGGTGGCGCAGGAGGCCACGCTGCGGGCGGCGGCCCTCGAGCGCCGACGTGGTCGCAACGACACCGCGCTCGGGCTGGTCGACCGCACCATCGCGGCGAAGCCGACCAACACGCCAGCCCTGTCGATGTTGTACGTCAGGCGTGGCGACATCCACGCCGCCCGGGGAGACAACGACAGCGCGCGCGCCGCATACGAGCAAGCGGCGCGCCTCAACGCCGCGCGCTGAACCACGGGACGAGCCCCACCGCGCTGGCCCGCTGGGCGCGGCTGAGCAGGTCGGAGGGCAGGGACAAGGCGGAGAGTTTCTCGAAGCTCGCGGTGTCGCCCAGCAGGTGCGCGGCCCCGAGCGCCAGCGCTGTCGCGCGCGAGGTCACGCCGTCGTCGAGCACCCCGCTCGTCGCGTCGCCCTTGCGCTCGACTCCGGGTGGCCACTCCCGGAAGCCGGTGTCGTTCCAGAAGCTCCGCTTGAACCGGCCCCAGAGCTCGCTGGCGCCCGGCTTGTCCCAGGCGGCCTGGTAGCGGGCGGTCCATGCCAGCGCGGTGCCCCGGGGGAGCTTGGCGCTGCCGAAGGCGTCGCCCGGCTCCGACACTGGCAGGGCCCAGTCGAGGGAGCGCCCTCGCCCGCTGGCCCAGCCCACGTAGGCCCGCATGGGCGCGGCGTGCCGGCTGTCGAAGTGCTCGCTCGGCGCCACCTGGTCGGCGAGCCAGAGCGCGTAGATCATCGAGGTGGCGTCGGGCGGCCACGGCGCGCTGCCGCGGCCGTAGGCGGCGAGCATGCCGTCGGGAGCCGTCGCGGCGCGCTCGGCGAGGGCGTCGGCAGCCCGCTCGAGCAGGTCGTACCGAGGATCGGCGAGGGTGGCGCGCTTGTCGGCGTGCTCGGCAGCGGCGAGGGCGATCACCAGGTGGGTGAGCGCGAGGTTGTCGCTGGGGGCCTCGGCCTCGAGGTTGCCGTTGAGCAGGGCGGCCACGGCGATGTCGACCACGCGGGCGGCGCAGGCCTCGGCCTCGGCCCACGCGCCCGGTTCCGCATCGAGCGCGGCTACCCGGTGCACGCAGGCCTCGGCGAGGTTGGAGTACACGACGAGCAGCTCGTGCACGGGCAGCGCGGCGGCCTCGGGACCGGTGGGGTTGGCGAGGAAGGCGAGGATGACCGATTCGTCGCGGAAGGGGGCCAGCGCCGCCTCGTCGGTGATCTCCATGGCCTGAGGCTACCCTTCCCGGCGAGCGCCCGCGCCGGATAGCCGGCGGTGCATGCAGCACTGGATCGCGAAGTCGGAGCCCGAGGTGTACCCCTGGTCGCAGCTGGTGGCCGACGGTTCCACCGCCTGGACGGGCATTCGTAGCGCCGAGGCTAGGAACAACCTGCGAGCGATGAAGCTCGGCGATCAAGTTCTTTTCTACCACTCGAACACCGGCAAGGAAGTGGTTGGCGTCGCTACCGTGGTACGCGAATCTTACGCCGACCCCACCGCCGACGGCGATCCTCGCTGGCTGGCAGTCGATCTCGCGCCCGTGCAACCATTGTCGCGACCGGTCGGCCTGGCCACCTTCAAGGCCGATCCCCTCCTGGCCGACACGAAGCTCGTCAAGCAGGGGCGGGTGAGCGTGAGCCCCATCACGGCGGCGCAGTACGAGCGGGTGATGGCGCTCGGGCGCTAGTATTCCTGCGGAATCTCCATTCTCGACCGGCTGAAGATGAGCTTGGCGAAGAGTCCCAGGATGCCGAGCATGAGCGCGGCGGCGCCGAGGACGAAGGGGTGGGTGGGCCGGTAAGCCAGCGTGTGGATGACCACGGCGCCGAGGGGGTGGTGTACCTGGGCGTCGCTGGCGAGGGTCCACGTCTCGTCGATGGCCTTGGCGCTGGCGCCGATCTCGGCGTCGCGACCCTTCTCGCCAGCAACCCAGGCCACGAACGTGCCGTCGCGGTAGGGTAGGCCGGTCACGTACAGGCCGTCGTTGACTTTCTGGAGGATCGCCACGCCCGAGCGCGTGTCGACGAGCGAGGCGGGCGCCAGCGTGCTCGCCGCCTTGCCGAACAGGGCGGAGCGGAACACCGTGGCCTCGTCCTCGAAGCTGTACTGGTCCACGATGCTGAGGTGCGGTCCGCCGGGGCAGGCGAGGAGCAGGTCGGTGTCGCCCGGTGCCACGGGACGGATGGCCGCGACACACTCGCTGGTGTCCATGGCGCCGGTCTGCGAGTAGAGGTAGCTGGTGTCGAACTCCTCGCTCTTGAGCGGCACGCGCCAGCCCTCGGGAAGGTCGAAACTGAAGAACTCGTGCTCGAGCTTGCCGCTGTCGTCGATGGTCTCGGGGGGGTTGGTGACCGCCAGATCGTGGAGGATGCGCTCCAGAGCCATGGTGGCCCGCCGGCCGTTCTGCGCGGCGGCGTAGGTGGCCACCTGGAAGGTGCGACCATCTGTCGCAAATGCTGCGCCCTCGAACACCGCGCGGGTGCCCCCGGGGAGATCCATCGTGGCGGTGGCGCGCAGGGTGCTGCGCCCCTCCAGCGTGACCACGTCGCTGGTGGTGAATGACACGTTGCTCGCGCGATCTTCTTCCTCGAGCTTCGCCTTCCACGCCGCGCGGAGGCCCTCGGCGTTTGCCGCCGTGATGCTGGCCTGGAAGGGCGTGTACCAGGCCGCCACGAGCACAGCACCATCGCTGGTGCGGCCGCGGAAGTCCCAGTCGCTCCATCGGCTCATGTGCCAGGTAGGCAGCAGCAGGCGCACGCCGGCGTCGGGGAGATCGTAGACGCCGTCCTGCCCGGCGGCGGCGGAGAGCGCGAGGAGGACGAGAGTGACCATGGGCTTTGCTGACCTGCTAGTTTTTTGCGGTTGCAGCCTTACGGCGACGTCGACCCGGCCGGCAAGCCCGTGACGACGCTCTCGTGGCTCCTGGCCAACGTTTGTCAATCGCCGGGCGCGGCAACTCGTCGCTGCCGGGCCCCCGCGGGAACGTTAGCGCCGGGCGATGCCGACGACGTTCCAGCTCCGCGCTTGGACCCGCTTCCGGGCCGGCCCCGGAGAGGTGTGGGCGCTCAAGACCGATCCCGAGAAACTCGGCGCGGAGTTCCGCCCCTGGCTTCACTTCAGCGCCGACGCCGAGGCGTTGTCGCGCGCGCTCGCGGGGGCCTCCCCGGCGAGCATCGAGGGACGGCTCCGCGTCCTCGGCTTGCCCCCTGGCTTTGCCTGGCCGGTGCGGGTGCGCGAGGTGCAGCCACCCCGTCGCTACGTGGATGTCTCGGAGAACGCCCTGTACCGGCGTTTCGAGCACACGCACCTGGTCGAGTCGACCGGCGACGGCGCGCGCTACCTCGACCACGTGGTCTTCGAGCCGAGCTTCGCCCCGAAGCTGATGGGCATCCTCACCGAGCGGCTGTTCGTGCACCGCCACCGGGTGGCGGCGCGCTCGCTGGAGGCCGATCCGCAGGCCACCGGGGTGACCGTGCTGCGCGTGCTCGCCGAAGACGAGCTCGAGACGCCCTCGCCCCGCCCTGCCTAGCGGGCGGTTAGCGGCCCGGCGCCATGCGTGTCCCCGTCTCGCTACTCTCGCGCCTCGTCCCGGTGAGTGTCGGTGTTGAAACCCTCGCCCAGACGCTGAACGCGCGCGTGAGCGAGGTGGAGCGCGTGGAGCACTTTCCCGACGGCGACGCGGTGCTCGAGTTCGACCTCGAGCCGAACCGGCCCGATCTCTTCTCGCTCGTGGGCGTGGCGAGGGACGTGGCCGCGATCTGGAATCTCCCCTTCAAGGGCCCGGAGTTGGCCAACCTCGCCGGGCTTCCCGTCCTGGCGTCGCCCACTGTCGACATCCGCACGCCGAGGTGCCGGCGCTACGAGGCGCTACTGGTGGAGGGGGTGCGCGTGGGCCCGTCTCCGGCGTGGCTCGCCGAGGCGGTGCAGAAGCTCGGGATGCGACCGATCAACAACGTCGTCGATGCCGCCAACCTCGCGATGCTCGAGCTGGGCCAGCCGCTGCACACCTTCGACGCCGACCGCCTCGAGCATGGCAGCATCGTGATCCGCATGGCCAGCGATGGCGAGCGCATCACGACGCTCGACGGGGTGGAGCGGGCGCTCACGCCCGAGTGTCTCCTGGTGTGCGACGGCGAGGTCCCCGTCGCCATCGCGGGGGTGATGGGCGACGCGCGCAGCGAGGTTTCGCCGAGCACGACCCGGGTGGTGGTCGAGTGCGCGGCCTTCGACATGGCGGCGGTGCGCCGGGCCTCGCGTCGGCTATCGCTTCGCACCGAGGCCTCCACGCGCTTCGAGAAGGGCCTGCCCGCCGGCGGGGTGCGGCCCGCGCTGGCGCGGCTGGCACAGCTGCTCTCCGAGGTGGCCGGCGGGCGCCCGGTGGGGCTGGCGGCGGCCGGCGAGGAACTGCCCGCGCCCACCCGGATCGACCTCGACGGCGACATGATTCGCGCGCGTCTCGGCATGGCGGTGAGCGACGCCGAGATGCACCGCCTGTTCGCGTCGCTCGGCTTCGATTCGGGTCCGGGCTGGGTCGACGTGCCGGACAGCCGACCCGACCTTCGCATCGCGCAGGACATGGTCGAGGAGGTGGGGCGCCTACACGGCTACGAGCACGTGGCGAGCGAGGCGCCGTCCATGCCGCTGTCCGCGCCGCGCGAGAACGCCGCCATCGTGGCCGCCCGGCGTCTCCGCGTGGCGATGTCGGCGCTCGGCTGGGACGAGGTGTACCTGCCGGTGTGGATCGGCGACGAGGAAGTCGAACGTTTCGAACTCGACCGCGGCGAGCTCGTGGCTCTCCTCAACCCGATCGCCGAGAACTACCGGTACTTTCGCACCACCGCGCTCCCGGCGCTGGCCGAGGCCGCCGCGCAGAACGCCAAGGAGCACGGGCAGTTCGCGATCTACGAGGTGGGCCGGGTGTACCGGCGGGCGGCGAACGGCAAGGTGCAGGAGCGCCTCCACGCCGCCGGGATCGCGCTGGGCGCCGAGGCCGAGGTGCTGGCGGTGCGCGGGGCGGTGCGCAGTTTCGCCAGGGCCCAGGGCGTCGAAGATTCCGTGTCGCGTCATGAACATCCTCACCTGCATCCTGGCCGCACCCTGCGCGTTGGGCACGCCTGTACCGTGGGCGAGTTGCACCCGCGGCTCGTGCGCGCCTGCGGCTTCCGCAAGGCGCCGGTAGCCTTCGAGATCGACCTCGAGGCCTGCCTCGGCGCCCGGCCTGCCGCGGTGCGCTACCAGCCGCCCCACCGGTTTCCCACCGTGGATCTCGACCTGAACGTGGAGGTGGGCCCGCGCGTGGAGGCCGGCCGCGTGCTCGACGCGGTGCGCGGGGTCGCCATCGCCGGCCTCCGCGAGGCCCGGGTGGCCGACGTGTACCCGCTCCCGGCGGGCGCGCGCCTCACCCTCGCCTTTCGCTTCGGCGCCGCGGATCGGAGCCTTGCTCTCGAGGAGGCGATGGCCGGCCTCGACGCGGTGCGCGCCGCCTTGCGAGAGCAGGGTTGGTCACCCTCCTAGCACTGGTCGCTTGCGACCCCGCCGTGCCGCCGGCCCGGGTGGTGGTGCTGGGCATCGACGGTCTCGAGTACACTGCGCTCGACCGCTACGCCGAGGACTTGCCCAACTTCGGCAGGTTCTTCGACGGGGCCCTGCGGGCGGACATGGAGGTGACGCGACCCATCATGTCGCCGATCCTCTGGACGACGATGGCCAGCGGCTACGGCGTGGAGGAGCACGGCGTGGGCGGCTGGACCAACGGGCAGGGGCGCTCCTTCACCGGCGCCGACGTGCGCGCGGCGCGCGTGTGGGACGTGCTCTCGGCCGAGGGACGCCCGAGCGTGGTGTCGGGCTGGCTGATGACCTGGCCAGCGCCGGCGATCGAGGGCGCGCTGTTGTCCGACCGCTTCGTGTGGTCGGTGCCGATGTCGCGCGACCCGTCGCAGCCGGTACACAGCGAGGATCGCGCCGTCACCACCTTCCCCGACAGCGTGGCCACCACCGCCGCCGCGCTGCTGCCCACCGAGGCCGAGCTGCGCGACATGCCGCTCGGCTACCAGGTGGAGAAGTACGGCGCGCCCTCGCACCCGTTGCGGCGCGACGAGTTGCACACCCGGGTGTTCGAGGCGCTCTGGCCGGGGAGTAATGCAGATTTCGGTGCGTTATACCTGAATGGTGCCGATCAGGTGAGCCACATCTATTGGCCCTTTGCCGACCCCGGCATCCAGGCGACAATCCGCGCCGATCCGACGGCACACAAGCGCGCCGTCGACGAGGTGCTGGAGAAGTTCCCGTCGCGACCCATGCCGGTGTACGGTGACCACGGCCTCGACGCGACGGGACTGGCCGAGGCCGCGCGCTGGGTACCCGACTACTACCGCTACCTCGACGGAGTGCTCGGCCGGGTGATGGACATCGTGGGGCCCGAGGTGACGCTCATCGTCTGCTCCGACCACGGCTTCCAGGTGTCACAGAGCAAGCCCCTGGTCGACGGGCAACACCATGAGATCGCCGTGTTCGCCGCGCGCGGCCCGCGCGTCAAGCCACAGCTTGGCGCGGCGATGCACGTGTACGACGTGGCGCCCACGCTGTACGCCCTGCTCGGCCTGCCCGCCGCGGCAGACATGCCCGGTCGCGTGCGCGACGATCTCTTCGACATCGACGCGGCGGAGCCCGTGCCGAGTCGCGTGCTCGAGCGCGCCCAGATCGAGGTGGGCGCCGGCGAGGGGGGCGCGGGCGACGAGGCGCTGCGCGAGCAACTCGAGGCGCTCGGCTACATCGACGAGGAGGGCCGTCCCAACACGGCCATCGGCGAGAGCCGCAAGCGCCCGGGCGACGGTCCGGGCGGGCGCGGGCCGCGCAGGCCGGGCGCGCGATAGGGTCCCCCCGTGAACCAACTCGACCCGCGCGTCGTCACCCTCTGGCGCTTACAGGGGCTCGCGCGGCTCGTCACCAGCTACGTCCCGCTCTACCTGGTGCTCGGCTGGGTGCTACTGGCGAGGTTCGGGGTCCTGGTGACGGTCAGCGTGGAGTCGGTACTGGTGCTGTTGCTCGCCATCCACGCGCTGGTCTGGCCTACCCTGGCCTTCCGCAACTTCACCTATCAGGTTCGCGAGCACGACTTGCTGGTGGAGCAGGGCGTGCTCTGGCGGCAGGCGGTGTGCGTGCCGCGGCATCGCATCCAGCATGTGGACACGCGCCAGGGTCCGCTCGACCGCATCGCGGGCGTGTCGCGACTGCTGGTATATACGGCGGCTGGCCTCTCCGCCGACGGCTCCATTCCCGGGCTCGACGAGGCCGTAGCCGAGAAGCTCCGCGACGAGCTGGCCCGGAGCGGCGGCGGTCCCGCGGCGGGTGACGATGGCGTCTGAGCCCGGTGCCGGGGGTGCCCCGTGGAAGGGGCTTCACCCCGCCTCCCTCCTGGTCAACCTCGTGCCGATGGCGTGGCGCACGTTCCGGGTGGGCTGGCCGCTCCTGCTCGCGATGATGGTGGGCGGCGGGGCGCGCGGGCTGCTCGACCTGTCGCTGTTCCTGGCCTTTCTCGGCCTCGCGGCGGCGCGCACGGTCGTTCACTTTCTCACCCTCCGCTACCGCGTCCACGAGGGACGGCTCCACATCCGCAGCGGGCTGGTGGGGCGAGCCAACCGCGTGATCGACCCCGCCCGCATCCAGAACATGGAGCTGGTGCAGAACCTCTTCCACAAGGTGGCGGGGCTGGTGGAGCTTCGCATCGACACGGCCGGCGACTCGGGCATCGCCGGGGGAGCCGAGGGGCTGCTCTCGGCGCTTTCGCTGCACGAGGCGGAGTCGTTGCGGCGCGAGCTCGGGCAGCACTCCGCCCACGTGGCGTCGAGCGCGGACGCCGGCGAGGCGATCGACGCGCCGGGGCTGGTTGAGGTGGTGGCCTACGGGGTGAGCGTGGGGCGGGTGGGATCGGTGGCGCTGGCCATCGGCTTCTTGCTCGACGCCATGGGACAGCTGCCGGGGCTCGGAGTGGCGGCCCCGGCCCAGCTCGGCTCGCGCAGCGTGTTGGGCCTGGTGCTCGTGGCCCTCGCGGCTGGCTACGCCGTCTCGGTCGGCTCCGCGATCCTCCGCTTCTACGGCCACCGGTGGTGGCAGGCGGGTCGTAGCCTGCACTTCGAGTCGGGGCTGTTCACGCGGCGTCGCATGGACATTCCCCTCGCGAAGATCCAGCTGGTCCTCGTGACGGCGCCGATCATGCGTCGCTGGATGGGCTACGCCACGCTCCTGGTCGAGACCGCCGCCGTGGGGCTGCCCGGGGCGGGCAGCGCCACCGAGGGGACGGTGCCGATGGTGGCCAGCGAGGACGTTCACGGCCGGGTGCAGAAGTGCCTCCCCGCCTTCGACGTGTCCGCCGAGCAGGCGCTGCGCCCCTGCGCGCCCCGCGCGGTGACAAGGGCCGCCTTCTTCGGTGCCCTGCGCTGGGCCATCCTCGCGACGCTCGCTCACTTCTGGCTCGGCGAGGCGTGGGTGTGGGGGCTGGTGGCCTGGGGGGCGGTCACCGGCTTTCTCGACGCGCGTCGCCAGGGCTGGTGGCTGAGCGAGCAGTTCGTCGTGGTCCGCAGGGGGTTCTTGCGTCGCGACACGTGGATCTTGCCACGTGCCAAGATCCAGTCGGTGCGCTGGGCGCAGTCGCCGAGCATGCGCGCATCCGGCCTTGCCAGGGTGATCCTTTGGATCCCGGGGGGCCACCTCGCCCTCCCCGACCTGCGCGCCGCCGAGGCGCGCCAGGTGTACGAGGCCATTGTCGCGGCGATGTCGCCTACGGCCCGCCCAGGAGCAGCCTGACCGCAATCACGCTGGCAATCACGCCAGACAGATCGCTGAGCATGCCGGTGGGCACGGCGTGGCGGTAGCGGGTGATGCCCACCGCCCCGAAGTACACCGCGAGCACGTAGAACGTCGTCTCGGTGGTGCCCTGCATCGTGCCGGCCACCTGGGCGATGAAGGAGTCGGGACCGTAGGTCTTGGTGATGTCGGAGGTGAGCGCGAAGGCGCCCGAGCCGGACAGCGGGCGCAGGAGCGCCAGCGGGAGCACCTCCGGAGGCAGGCCGATCAGCTGCGCCGGGGGCGACAGCACCTTCACCAGCACCTCGAGCGCGCCGCTGGCGCGGAACATTCCCACCGCCACGAGGATTGCCACCACGTAGGGAATGATGCGCGTGGCGCTGTTGAAGCCGTCGCGCGCGCCCTCGACGAAGACCTCGTAGACCTTCACCCGCCGCAACAGGCCGAAACCCACCATCGAGCCGATGAGCAACGGGACGATCCAGGTCGAGGCGAGCTCGCTGGTGTAGACCCAGCCCACGAGCGCGAGCATCGCGGCAGTGGCGCCGAGCAGGGGCACGAAGTCGAGCGGCACCAGCTTCTCGCGCTCGGCGCGATCCTCGCCCGGGCCACGAAAGAAACGCTGCAGCGTCTTGGCGGCAAGCACGGCCACCACGGTGTTGGCGAGGCTCGCCGCCAGCGTGGTGGCGAAGATCGAGGCCGGTTCGCTCGCGCCCAGCGCCGCGCGCACCGCGATCACCCCGGTGGGCAACACGGCCACGCCGCTGGTGTTGATGGCGAGAAACAGCACCATCGCGTTGCTCGCGGTGCCCTTCTCCTTGTTCAAGCTGTCGAGTTCCTGCATCGCGCGGATGCCGAAGGGCGTCGCGGCGTTGCCGAGCCCGAGCACGTTGGCGGCGATGTTCATCACCATCGCCCCCATCGCCGGGTGGTTGCTGGGCACGCCGGGGAAGAGGAGCACCATCACCGGCCGGATCGCCCGCGCCACGAGGTCGAGGCCGCCGCCAGACTCCACGATCTTCATCAGCCCGAGGAAGAGGGTCATCGCGCCGATGAGCCCGATCGCCAGCTCCACGGCCTTCTTCGCCTGCTCCATCGCGGCATCGGAGACGAGCTTCATCGCGTACTCGTCGTCGAGCCGCACCGAGGCCGAGCCGCTCGGCGCGTGACAGGCGCCGAGCGTGATCTTGCCGCTTTCTACCTTGGTGACTGTCGCGGGGTACTCCACCTCGCCGACGGTCACCCGCGCGGCGGAGCCCACCTTTGCGGCCGGGACGGTCGCCGCCACGGTCACCGCGAACTCGTCGACCGTGCCGGCGTGCTCGGGGGCGCCCTTCCACGCGGCGGCCCCGATCGACACCGCCACGAGGAAGGCGAAGACGTAGTTCATCGCGGGCAGTGTATCGCTTGACGAGTCAAGACGCGATGCGCCGTGCGGCCCCGGTGCTTAGGCTGCGCGCGTGAAGCGCCTCCTCGCCGACTGGGGCATCGCCATCGCCGTGGCTCTCGGCCTGATCGTGGGGGCCTCGGCTCTCGACGCCATCCGTCGCCCCTCGGGCGTGGCGCCGCCGCTGGAGCTGGTCAACATTCGGGGCGGCACCACCTCGCTGGTGGAACTCCGGGGCAAGGTGGTGGTGGTGAACTTCTGGGGGACCTGGTGCGGCCCGTGTCGCTCGGAGATCCCCGAGATCTCGGAGTTTGCCGTCGCCCACCCCGACGTGGCGGTGCTCGGCGTGGCGGTGAAGAGCGGCACCGGCGATCGCCTCGCCGACTCGGCCCGGCTGCTGGGGATCACCTACGAGGTTCTCGAGGGAGACACCGAGACCGTCGATAACTGGAGGGTGGGTGTCTTTCCGACGACCTTCATCATCGGCAAGGACGGGCGCATCGCGGACAGTCGCATCGGCGAGGTCGACCGGGAGGATCTCGAGTCGATGGTTGACAGGCTGTAGGAGGGCGGCGGTAGGAGGCGCTCGCCCTGCAGGCGGCGCCGGGCGTGCCGCCGCGGGTGCTCGGGCCCTCCCTCCCAGGTCCATCCCTCCTCCCTCCTGGCCCCCTCTCGAGGGGTGCAAGGGTCGAGGTCAGCGGCCCACGAGAGCCCACGCGCTGGTGGAGTCGGCGTAGACGAGGGCCCGGCCGGGGGCGGCGAAGAGCTGGTTGGCGTCGCGGGCGGGCTCGCCGTCGCGGCGCAGCCAGCCATCGGCGAGGGTCCACGCCTCGGCGAGGCCGTCGCCGTCGAGGTCGACGAGGGTGCCAGAGGTGACGCTGTCGCGACGATCGACCAACTCGGGACAGGGGCCGCCGGCCAGCACGCGCGCGTGCCCGTTCGCGCCCACCAGGGCGTCGTCGAACCCGTCGCCGTCGAGGTCGCCGCCCACGGCGAGCAGGCTGCCCAGGTACTCGTCGGGCTCGCCGAAGAGGTCGGCGCTGGCCACGTCGTCGAGCTTGAGGGCGCCGCGAGGAAGCCCGCCGAGCACCGCCACGCGACCGAAGCCGTAGTAGCTCTGCGACGACGAGGCGAGCAGGTCGTCGAGGCCATCGCCGTCGAGGTCGCTGGGGTCAAGGTTGTGGGCCACGGCCACGTTGCTCCAGCCCGCGGGGAAGGCCACCAGTCTCCCGGCGTCATCGGCGGAAAGCTCGCTCACCACCGGGCCGTCGTAGACCGCCACGGTGCTGGCGCCCGTGGCGTCGTACAGCCGTTGCCAGGCCTCGCCGATCCCGTCGCCGTCGAGGTCGCCGGCGGGTCCCAGGTCGCCGGTGCGGGTGAGATCGGCGCCGTTGCCCAGGCGTCCCCAGGCCACGGTCTCGGCGGCCCCGCTGGCAGAGGGCGTGACCGCGTAGTCGGCGGCCTCGCCGTGCCCGAGGAGGATGGCGGCGCCGCCCGGCCCGGCGCTGCCGCCGTGGACCAGCGAGTACAGGCCGGAGAGGCTCGCGCCCTCGTGCTCGCCGAAGGCCTCGCCGAGGCCCGCCTGGTGGGTCCAGCCGCTCGGACCGCGCCCGCAGTCGCCAGCGTCGACGAGCACGATGGTGCTCGCGATGGAGGGGAGGATCAGGTCGACGGGCGCGTCGATGTGGCCGTCGCAGTCGTTGTCGGTACCGTCGCAGGTATCGACCTGCCCGGGAGCCACGTCGTCGCGATCGTCGTCGCAGTCCCCGGCCTCGGGGCTGTAGCCGTCGCCGTCCCCGTCGCAGCCGAGGCTGAAGGCGGCCGGGGTGTCCCAGATCCCGGTCCCGCTGCCGGTGACGCCGACCGGCTCGGCGAGGCCGTCGCCATCGATGTCGAGCGGGGCGCCGAGGTTGCGCTGTCCCTGCACCGTGGCGCGGGCGACGTTGCCGATGGCGGCGCCGGTAGCGCGGTAAGCCACCACGGCGGTGGGGGTGGTGACGAGCAGGTCGTCGAGGCCATCGCCGTCCACGTCGCCGCCATTGGCGAGGGCCGTGGCGGTCACGTCGAGGGCAAGGGCGTCGTCGAGGCGCAGGGGAGTGCCCTCGCTGAGCGTCCAGGTGGCGGTGCCGAGGCGGGTGAGCGCGTCGCCGAGGCCGCCGCGCCCGGTGCCCTCGAACACGCGGGCCCAGGTGAGGTCGGCGCTCGCCAGCTCGATGATCGCGCCCTCGCCGCCGTTGTAGGTGGGCATGCCGAGCAGGAGTTCATCGCGACCGTCACCGTCATGGTCGGGCGCGGTGGCGAAGTGCCAGGAGCCGCCGCCGGTGTTGTACTCGAAGATGTAGCGGGCGTCGGCCAGCCGCGCGGCCGGGCCGGGCGCCCCGGAAAAGAGCACCACGTGGCGGTAATAGCCGAACACAAGCTCGTCGCGACCGTCGCCGTCGAGATCGGGCGCCATGACGAGCTGGCCGCCCGGCTGCCCGTCGAGCTCGCCCCCCTCGAAGTAGCCGGCGGCGTCGTCGAGGCTCGTGTCGCCGTCGATCGGGCCCGGGAGCACCCACACGCGGCCGGAGTTGGGGCCGTCCGCGGCGGTGGCGTAGGGCGCGGCCACGGCAAGGTCCACGAGCCCGTCGCCCGTGAGGTCGCGACCGGTGGCCAGTTGGCTGCCGAAGGAGCTCGACTGGCCGGTGCCGTCGATGCGGACGAGCAACTCCCCGTCGAGGCGGTAGACCAGGAGCGCGCCCTCGGCGCCGTCGAGGATGCCGGTGACCAGCAGCGGCTCGCCCCCGTCGCCCAGTGCCCCGACCGTCGCGACCACAGGAGCACCGGAGAACACGTGTGACCAGGCGTCGTCAACGAGCCCGTCGCAGTCATCATCGAGCCCGTTGCAAGTCTCGTCGCCGCTGGGGACGCAGTCGTCTTCGGCGTCACCGCTGTCTCCGCAGGCGCCCACCTCGGGGTTGTTGTCGTCGCAGTCGGTGCCCCCGGCCGCGGCGTCGTGAAGGCAGTCGCGGTCGAGGTCGGTGCTGTGCGGGCAGCCCTCGGTCGCCGCGAGCGAGCCGCAGGGCAGGACCTCGGGCGTTTCCTCGGCGCCCTTCACGAGGACGCCGGTGTCCTCGGTGTCGTTGGTGCCGACGCCGCGGCAGGCAAGGGCGAGGACGAGCAGGGGCGCGGTCACGCCAAGAGCGTAGCCGGGAGGGCTACTTGTGGCGGAAGGTGATGCGCCCGCGCGTGAGGTCGTAGGGACTCACCGCCACGGTGACCCGGTCGCCGAGCACCACGCGGATGCGGAAGCGGCGCAACTTGCCGGCGAGATGGGCGTGTACGTTGGTGCCGGCGTCGGTCTCGACCAGGAAGGCCCCGCCTGGGAACACTTCCTTGATCACCCCGTCGATTTCGATGAGATCGTCACTCGCCAAGCGTACCTCGCTGACGGCGGCTAACGCAGCGCGAGCGCGCACACAAGCGGCGGCGCGAGCGGGGGTCGCGATGCGGAAGGCCTGGGCCAGCCGCGTTAGGAGCGTCGGCTTGCCCCCGGGCGAGCCCAACGCATGCGCTACGTCCCCGAAAACCCGCTGATCATCCAGTCCGACCACACGCTCCTCCTGGAGACGATGGGGCCGAACTTCCGCGCCGCTCGCGACTCGCTCGTGCGTTTCGCGGAGCTGGTGAAGTCGCCCGAGTACGTCCACACCTACCGGGTCACGCCCCTCTCGCTATGGAACGCGGCCAGCTGGGGACTGGCCGTCGACGAGGTGCTGGGCACGCTCGAGAAGTGGGCCAAGTACGACATTCCGCCCAACGTGCCCGTGTCGATCCGGCAGACGATGGCGCGCTGGGGCCGCCTCCAGCTCCACAAGGCCCCGCGCGGCCTGAAACTCGTGGCCGCAGAGCCGGTGTTGCTCACCGAGATCTGCTCGCTGAAGCCAGTGCAGTCTCTGCTGGGCAAGCGAGTCAACGACACGACGGTGCTGGTCGACCCGAGAGACCGCGGCGAGATCAAGCAGGTGCTCGCCCACGCCGGTCACCCCGTGGAAGACCTCGCCGGCTACCGCGATGGCGCCGCGCTCGAGATGCAGGTGCTGCCGGAGACGAAGTCGGGCGTGGCCTGGGGCCTGCGCGAGTACCAGCGCGACGCGGTGGACTCGTTCTTCGGCGACAGCGTGGCGCAGGGCGGAAGCGGCGTGGTGGTGCTTCCTTGCGGCGCGGGCAAGACGATGGTGGGCATCGCCGCGATGGCGCGGCTCGGCATGAAGACCCTGGTCTTGTGTACGAATGTCACCGCCTTGCGCCAGTGGAAGAGCGAGATCATCGAGCGATCCTCGCTCACCGAGGACGACGTGTCCGAGTACTCGGGCGAGGTCAAGGACATCAAGTCTGTCACCCTGTCCACCTACCAGATGCTCACCTTCCGCAGGTCGCGGAACGACGAGTTCGTCCACTTCGGGTTGTTCAACATGGAGAACTGGGGACTGGTGATCTACGACGAGGTCCACCTGCTCCCCGCGCCCATCTTCCGCGCCGTGGCGCACCTCCAGGCCCGGCGGCGCCTCGGCCTCACCGCCACGCTGGTGCGCGAGGACGGCAAGGAAACCGACGTCTTCGCGCTCATCGGCCCCAAGCGCTACGACGTGCCCTGGAAAGACCTGGAGCACCAGGGCTGGATCGCGAGCGCCACCTGCACCGAGGTGCGCGTCGACTTCAGCGACGACGATCGGCTCCGCTACGCGGTGGCCGACGACCGGGAGAAGTTCAGGATCGCGAGTGTCAACGCGAGGAAATTGCCGGTGATCGAGGAGCTGCTCGAGCAGCATCAGGGCGACCGCATCCTCGTCCTCGGCATGTACGTCGACCAGCTCGAGTGGCTGTCGCGGCGCCTCGGCTTCCCGCTCATCGAGGGCAAGACGCCACAGAAGCGACGCGACGAGCTGTTTGCCCGCTTTCGGCAGGGCGAGGAACGGGTACTGGTGATCTCGAAGGTCGGGAACTTCTCGGTCGACCTTCCCGACGCCAGCGTAGCCATCCAGGTGAGCGGCACCTGGGGCAGCCGCCAGGAAGAGGCGCAGCGCCTGGGGCGCATCCTGCGGCCGAAGGCGGGCGAAAACAAGGCGAGCTTCTACTCGGTGGTCACCCGCGACACCGTGGAGCAAACATTCGGCGAGAAACGACAGTTGTTTCTCACCGAGCAAGGCTACGCCTACCGCATCGAGACCCGCGCGTGAACACGCTGCACCGGAACGTCGCCATCCTCCGGGTGATCGACCCGCGCGCTCTCGGCGAACTGCGGGCGGTCGCCGACCTCGACGAGCACGTGATGGGCTGGATCAGCGAGACCGAGGCGGTGATCGACCCTCACTCGCTCAAAGATCTCCTCGCGGTGCTCGACGCGCGCGGCTTGTCGGCGCTGGTGCGACGGGCGGGCGCGAGCGGGCAGGCCCCGGAGGGCTAGTCCGGCTCCGGCTCCGGCTCGCCGTCGTCGGTTGTACCCTTCTGCGTGTAGCCGAGCGCCTCGAGCGCCCCGGCCATCTCGTCGTCGGAGCCCTCGGTCGCGGTGCCTCCCGGCACGGGCACGATCGCCCAGGTGACGGCGGCGGCCGTCGACCCGGCGCGCGCGCGGGAGAGCATGGCGCCGCCGCCGTCGTGCGGCTTGGCCCTCAGCTTCTCGAAGTTCTTCATCTTCCCGGCGATGCGGATGCCCACCTCGCCCACGATGTCGTCGGCGGCGAGGTTCGGCACGATGAACACCTCGCGGTTTTCATTGATGCGGCTCTCGAAGACCAGGCGGACCAGGTCGGGGGCGGAAGTGTCGACGGTGGCGTGCGTGACGCTGGTGGGATCGTCGCCCACCCACGCGCGGCTCACCCCGCCCGGGACGTGGAGCTCCACCTCGATGGGGCTCTCGGGACGGCCGGTGGGGCTCACGCGCAGGGCCTGGACCACGTCGCGCCCGAGGCCGGTGGCGAGGGCAACACGGCCCGGCCGCACGTTGCCCCCGGTCACCGCGAGGTCGTCTTCCTCGCCGGGATCCTCCGCCACGTCGAAGAGCAGCTCGTGGCCGCGCGCGGTGATGTACTTCTGGGAGCCCTGGAGGCTGGCCCACTGCTCGCCGCCATACAGCGCCCGGCCGAAAGCGAGCGCGCGGTTGGCAAGCGTGGGGTCGGCGCCGTCTCTCGCGGCCCTGACGAGCGACGTGCCCTCCGGCGTGCCCAGCGTGTCGCCGGGAAGGCCGAGCAGCTCCAGGATCGTGGGCGCCACGTCGAGGAGCGAGGCGGTGTCGGTCACGCGACGCGGCGCGAGCCCAGGCGCCTTCACGATGAGCGGCACGCGGAGCAGCTCGTCGTAGAGCGTGTGACCGTGCTCGAAGTCGCCGTGGTCGAAGAACTCCTCGCCGTGGTCGGCGAACAAGATCACGATAGCGTCGTCGGGCAGGCCCTCGAGGAAGGAGGAAAGCTCATCGTTGACGTATCGGATGTTCTGGTCGTAGCGGTCGATCAGGTAGGGGACGAGCATGTCCCGGGTGCGCATGGCGGCGCGAAGGAGCATCGTCCGGTTGAAAAAGGGCTCGAGCCCGGGCGGCTCCTGTTTCGCCCACAGCTTCCGGTAGCGGCGGGGCTCCTTGTAGGGCAGGTGCAGGTCCATGAAGTGGATCATCAGGAGCGCGTCCTGGTCGGCATGGGCGTCGAGGAAGGCGCGCCCGAGGCGCGTCTCGTAGGCTGCCGCCGGCCAGTTGACGCAGCCGTGCTCGCCCCAGCCGCGGTCCATCTCGAAGTTCGACGAGAGGTAGACGTTGCCCACGTAGGCGCCGGTGGCCCAGCCCCGCGCGGCGAGGGCCTCCTGGAGCGTGCGCGACTCGCTCCACCACTCGGGCTGCCGCCCCGTCCAGAGCGTGCGCGTGGAGGGGAGCGTCCACGGCGCCACGGTGCGGGCGTTCTCGAAGACCACCGCGCCCTCCGCCCAGCGATCGAGGTCGGGGGTGGTGGGGCGTGCGTAGCCGTAGGTGCCCATGTGGTCGCGACGGAGCGTGTCGATGAACGCGAGCACCACGCGGCGAGGCGTGGTGTCGGGCACGTAGACCGTGGGTGCCGCCACGAAGAGGTAGTCGAGCGCGGTATCGGCGTCGGTGCTCCTCAGGGTGAGCCGCTGCCGGCCGCTCGGAATCTCCACCTCGTGCTGCTCGAACTGTCCCACCCCTGCCCGAAACTGGCCGACGACGACGTCGCCCGCGAGCACCTCGAGCGTGGCGCCGTCAGAGACCTGGCCCAGGTCGATCTCGGGCGGGACCAGGCCAAGGTCGAAGCGCAGGCGCGACCCGGAGACCACGTCGACCTCCCAGGTGGCGGAGCCCGGTGCCGGGAGGAGGATCCCCTTGCGCGAGGTGCTGTCGACCTGCATCGAGCGGATCGCCCACGGGACGGCGTCGCCGCCGCGGAAGCGCAGGGCCTCCTCGCGCTCGGTGGCCGTCGGGTAGCGCAGGACGTACTGGCCCGCGCGCGGGCGCCGGGTGTCGGTGCGCACCCGCACCATGATGCTGTCGCGGTTGATCTCCCAGCCGCCGGCCATGCCGCGCACCTCGGGCTCCGAGGCGTAGGCGAGCTTGCGCTCTTCCTTGCGCAGTTCCATGCCGAGGGGCTCGCGCTCGAAGTAGAGCGCTCGAGGCCGCACCGGCAGCGGCGCCTCGTAGGTGCGCACCCCGCCCACCACGCCCGCTAGCCGGAAGGGCCCGTCGACCGGGATGTCTTCCGGCGCCGGCCCGAGCGAGCTGCGCGGGATGTCGATCGCCACCGGCGCGAGCTCGGCGAGGCCCACGCCCTCGGCCGCGCGGGCGCTCGGGGCACGCGGCAGCAGCGAGAGGCTGGCGAGGACGATCGCCCGGAGGCGCACCGGCGCCTACCTGCGGCGGCGGAAGGCGGCGGCGAGGGCGCCCGCGGCGGCGGCCAGGCCCGAGACCGCGGGCACGCTGGCGCA
>VGRE01000068.1 GCA_016875435.1 Deltaproteobacteria bacterium
CGACGTCGTCGATGTCGGGAGGGGAGTACCCCCGACCCGCCTCCCGACCCAGGCGCGGCCTCGAGCCCGCCGCCGGTTGACGCAGCAACACCTAAGTCTTAACCCTTAACCTCCGGCACCTTTCCCCCCTTTCCCTTTCCGTGCCCGGGCTACTCGCACCCGCAAGGCCCGAAGGCGGGCGCCCCCGGCACATCGCCGGTGGGGGCCTCGTCGGTGGCCACGGGCTCCATGCTGAAGCGGATGCCGGCCCCACCGGCGCCGCCGGCGCCCAGCACCGACTGCGACCCCGTCGTCACCGAGCCGGTGGCGCACACCGAGCCACGGGGCGTCACGATGGCGCCGAAAGGGATCTCCATGGGGGCGCTGCCGGTGACGTGTACCCACTCGGCGTCCTGGCGAACCCAGGCGTCGATCTCGCCGTTCCAGGTCTCGACCACGGCCCAGCCGGGAATGTCGAGGGTGGCCCCTGCATAGGCGGCCTGCGCGCTCACCACCACGGTGCCGATCATATCGGCGGCCCGGGTGCCGGGGACGCGCCACGTCCACTGCCCGGTGAAGCGGGCGCCACCACCGGCGTCGACCGAGATGTCGGCCACGTTGTCGGCCTCGGCCATCGTGAGCGCGCTGCCACGCGCCATGGCGGCCAGCGACTCGGGATCCACCTCGGCGCGGGCCTCGGCATCGGCCGTGCCCTCCGCCCAGTTGATGGCTTGGCAGGCGTCGCTGTCGGTGCCGGGCAGGGCTGCGACCGCCATCAGCTCGGCAGTCCAGCGGCGGGTGAGGCCCATGAGTCCGTCGCCGCTCGCGCAGTAGTCCTCCTCGCGGCGCCCCCCGAAGCGCTCTGACAGCGACACCGCGCTCGACCAGTCGCCCCGGTGCTGAGCGTCCTTGCCGTCGCTCTCGCGAGCCTCGACGAGGGTCCAGCCGCCGTTGACGCTGACGACGCTCTCGGTAACGGCACAGACCGGCCAGATGCCGGCGTGGGCGAGGGCGATGAGGGCGAGCATGGGAGAGCCTCCTGTCCCCCGAATCGGAATCGCGCGGCCGCGACCTGAGTGGCCGGTGACGAGTTAGCGGCGCCGCCCGCCCGGGAGCCGTCGTGACCCAGTCCTCGCTCGACCCCAAGGCCTTCGCCCAGCTCGCGCTCACCCGGGTGGCGCGGGAGATGCAAGGCTCGCTGATCCTTGGCATCGCCGCCGAGGTGCGCGGGCTGGCCGCTTCGGGCAGGCCCATCTGCAATCTCACCGTCGGCGACTTCGACGCGCGGCAGTTTCCCGTCCCCGGGCGCCTTCGCGACGGCATCGTCGCCGCCCTCGACGACGCGCAGACGAACTATCCGCCTTCCGAGGGGATTCCCGAGCTGCGACGTGCCATCGCCGCGTGGTACAAGCGGACGCTCGGGCTCGAGGTCCCGGTGGAGTGGGTGGTGACCGCCTCCGGGGCTCGCCCGGTGATGTACGCCACCTACCGGCTGTTTCTCGAGCCGGGCGACACCCTGGTGTACTGCGTACCGAGTTGGAACAACGGCTACTACGGCCAGCTCACCGACGCTGTCCAGGTGCAGGTCGCGACCAGCGCGGAGAAGCTTTTCTTCCCCACCGTCGACCAGCTCAGGGAGCCGCTCGCCCGCGCGAAGTTGTTCACGCTGAACTCGCCGCTCAACCCCACCGGCACCGCCATCGACCCGGGGCGCCTCGCCGACATCGCGCGGCTCGTCGTGGAAGAAAACGCGCTTCGCACGTCGACAGGTCGCTCGCCGCTGATGTGGATGTGGGACCAGGTCTACTGGCTGCTCACCTACGGGAAAACCCGGCATGCGCACCCCGCCGTGCTCGTGCCCGAGGTGGCGCCGTATGTCGTGACCATCGACGCGATCAGCAAGGCCTTCGCCGCCACCGGGCTGCGGGTGGGGTGGGCTACCCTCCACCCGGTGCTCGCCGAGCGCATGAAGTCCTTCCTCGGCCACGTCGGCGCCTGGGCGCCGCGACCGGAGCAAGTGGCCACCACGGCGCTCCTCGGCGACGACGTGGCGATGGCCGACTTCGGCGAGGGGTTCCGGGCCGGGCTCCAGTCGCGACTCGACACGCTGCACCAGGGCCTCTCCCGGCTGGGCGTTCACCACATCGCGCCCCAGGGAGCGATGTATCTCTCGGTACGCTTCGATCTCTTCGGCAAGACCGGCGTCGACGGCCGGCCGATGCGCACCAACGAGGACGTCCGTCGCTGGCTCCTCCAGCGCGCCGGCGTCGCCGTGGTGCCCTTCCAGGCCTTCGATCTCGCCGAGGACAGCGGCTGGTTCCGCATGTCGGTGGGGGCGGTGTCGGTGAGCGCGCTCGAGGCAGCCCTCGACCGACTCGGCGCCGCCCTGGCCGCAGCGTAGGGCCCCGCTCGCGATACACCGCTCCCGGGCCGAGGTACAGGCGGCGGCGCGCTCCCTCGGGGAAGCTACAGGGAGCCGCGGTAGCCGCCCACGATCGCCAGCTCTTCCAGCCCGGCGGCCTGGGCCGTCGCGAGCACCCGCCCGAGGCGGCGCCAGGGCACGGTCCCGTCGGCGTGTACCTCGGCGCGGGCCTTGGTGCGCGAGGCGAGCAGCCGGTCGTAGAGCGGCTTGACCACGCCCTCGGTGCCGACGTAGTCCCACGCCGCGATGCGCTGGCCGTCCACGTAGATCGCGTCGTTTGCCACCAGGATCTCGATGCCCCCATGGC
The DNA here is from genome assembly GCA_016875435.1 of Deltaproteobacteria bacterium. Lineage (GTDB taxonomy): Bacteria > Myxococcota_A > UBA796 > UBA796 > SXON01 > SXON01. The sequence goes on from VGRE01000068.1 coordinate 2,709, forward strand.
GCGACTCCTCCGAGGAGGTGGGTGCCAGCGCGAAGGGGCCCGAGGGGGGCGTGGGCGCCAGTTCCGTGGAGTACGTGCGCAGCAGGAACAACAGCAGCAGCGTCATCATGTCGACCATGGGCGCCAGCGCTCCCACGTCGAGGCCGACGCTGGCTTGCGCCTCGCGACGGCGGAAGCGCTTCATTGCAGGCTCACGCGGGAGAACAGCGGCGCTTGCGACGAGCCGCGCACCACGTCGAGCACCGCGAGCAGCGTGGCGGTCGATACCTCCGGGGAGGGCCGCACCTCGGCGCGTTCTTGCGAGCCGTCGATTCGATGCACGGTCTCCAACGCGGCGAGCAAGGCGGCAAGATCGACGCGGTCGCCTGAGGACGGCACATCGATGGCTCGCAGCTCGCGGGTGTCGGCCGACGAGGCGATGTCGGTCGTCGCCACCTCGAACTCCACGCGCGCGGCGCTGGGCTGCAGGCTGACCACTACCGACTTGACGAGCCCGGCGTGAGGCAGGGGCGGCGCCTCCCCCGGGGCCGCCAGGCGCAGGTCGACGACGCCGAGGCGCTGGCCGGAGGAGGTGGCCAGGAGGAAGAACAGCAGCAGGAACATCAGCGTCACCACGCCGAGCAACGTGGGACGGACATCGGCCTCGGCCTCGGGCTCGCGCCGGAAGAGCTTCACGCGCGCTCCGCCGCCTTCCGAGCCACGTGGACGCGCCCGGCGACGGCCTCGATCGCGGCGAGCAGGCGGCGCGCCTGGCCGTCGAGGAAACTATGGGCGGCAAGCGCCGGGATCGCCACGAAAAGACCGAACGCGGTGGTGGCCATCGCGGTGGACGAGCCCTCGCTCAACGCCGCCGCGCGCTGGGCGGCGGCCACGTCGCCGAGGGCGCCGAAGGCGACGATGAGCCCGTACACCGTGCCGAAGAGACCGAGCATCGTCGCGATGCTCGCCACGGCCGACAGGTAGGGGATGCGATGGCGGATGCGATCCTCCGCCTCCACGGCCGCGGCGCTCATCGCGTCCCAACCGAGTTCCGCGGTGGGCTGCGCCAGACCGGCAGCGACCACCTCCTCCAGGGGCGTGGTGCCGAGGGCGGGCAACGTGCCGCTTCTCAGGCCGTCTTCCACGCGCTTCACCACGCTCGCGCCATCCGCGCGGAAGCGGAGGAGCATGGCGGCGCGCTCCACCATCACGGCGAGGGCGAAAGCCATCACCGCGAGGAGCGCGTACATGAAGCCCGCGGCGGGACCGGAGAAGGCATCGATGAGGTAGCGAAGCATGGGGGCCTACCGGGTAACGAAGTCGAGGCAACGGGCGCGGGTGTCGGCCTTCTGGATCGACTCGCAGAGGGCCACGGCGCGGGTGGGGTCGGCGCGCTTGAACTGCGCCGCCACGCCATGCCGGCAGTGGTCGGCGTAGGGGCCGCGCGTGGAGCAGTCGGCGAGGGTGGCGTCGGCATCGCGCTCGGCGCCGCCCCAGCCCACCCCGTGGTAGCAAGTGCCGCGCCACTCGGCGGTGCTGGCATCGCACGCGGCGGCGGCCTCGCTTGTGTCGCGACGAGCAAGGTACTTGCCGATGCCGTGCCAGCAGGTCTTCCGGGTGAGCCAGTCACCCTCCTCGCGCGCGCACTGCGCGTGGGCGGCGGGCAGGTCGACCAGCGCGATCTCGCCCACCACGTCGTGGCGGCAGAAGGTCTGGTACACCTCGGCGTGCGCGCAGCGCCCCATCGCGTATTCGGCGTCGGTCTCGGCGAGCGCGAGGCCGCTGCCGAAGAAACACTGGCCGCGCCACTTCCGCGACTCGATGGCGGCGCAGATGGTCTCGGCGCGGGCGCGGTCGGCCACGGCGATGCTCTCGGCCACGTCGGCATGGCACTCGAGCACCATCTCGCTGCCAGCCACGCGGGCACACACCCGGAGCGCCTCATCGGGGTCGGCCGGCGCAACCTGTCGCGCGAGCGACTGCCAGCACACGTCGCGCAGGTCGGCGACCATGGCCTCGCAGGTGGCCGGGCTCAGGAGGGTGGCCCGCTGGCCGTCGCCCGGGGTGCCGGGGGCGGGGAGCGACGCGAGGCCCGTGGGCTTTGGCGGCACGGGCATCGACTCGCCGGCGTCGAGTTGCTCGGCTGCCGCCGCGAGCGCCGGTAGCCAGTGCTCCGCGCCGAAGCGCATCCCGAGAAGGACGGCCAGCCAGAGCAACACCAGCAATGAGAAATAGGCCGTCCTCAGGAGCTAATCCGTGTAGCCGAGCTCCTGCATCCAGGCCTCGTACTCGGCGCGGTCCATGTCTTCGAACGTCTGGTCCTCCGCCACCTTCGGGGGCTCGGGCGGCGGGCGGGTAAGCCACCAGCCGGCCGCGCTCGCGGCGACGAGGAGTACGCTGGCAGCGAGGGCAGCACGCACAATCGCAGGAGGGTATCGCGGCTCGCTCGCGCCCGCGATACGCTCGCGCCCTTTCCGAGGCCTGCATGCGTCTTCTCCGTCCCGTCCTCGCGATCGCGCTCTCCGCAGTCGCCACCTTCGGCGCGCTCCACGCGCACGAGGCCACGGCCGAAGCTTATCCGAAGGCACGGATGGAATTGGCGCTGAAGCCCGTCAGCGTCAACATGCGGGATTTCAGTTTCCCCAGCGGCTTCCGCGTGATCTTTCAGGAAGACCACACCCAGCCCGTGGTCTCGCTGGTCATGAAGATCGACCACGGCTCGCAGGACGACCCGGAGGGCCTCGAGGGCATGGCCCACCTCATCGAGCACCTCTGGTTTCGCTCCCTGCACACCGGCACCGACGGCAAGGACCTGCCCAAGGTGTGGGACCTCATCCAGCAGATGGGGGCGAGCTTCAACGCCACCACGAGCAACGACCGCACCGACTACCTCACTACCGCCCGCAGCGAGCTGCTTCCCAACCTGCTCGGGCTCGAGGCGCTGCGCCTGAAAGACGCGGTGCGCAAGGTCACCGCCGACGACGTCCTCGTGGAGCGCGAAGTTGTCCGCAACGAGTTGCGGTTGCGCTACGAGAACGGCGGCGCCGCCGGCCTCGGCTACCTCTACGACAAGCTCTGGCCGGTGGGCCACCCCTACCACCGGATGACGATCGGCTCGCACGGCTCGCTCAACAACATCACGCTGGCCGACATCCAGAAGTACGTTCGCGACTACTACCGGCCGAGCGAGGCCACGCTGGTGGTGGGCGGCGATCTCTCGCTCGACGAGAGCGCCAAGTACCTCGAGGCCTTCAGCGTCGACATGCTCGCTTCGAAGGACGATCCTGAGGGCAAGAACATCACGCTGGTGGCGCCGAAGGTGCGCGTCAGCGGCTCGCCGGTGGAGCCGCCCGCCACGGGCACGCCCATCGAGGTGAAGGGCGAGGTCACCAACCTCCAGAGCTTCAGCGCGGCGGTGGAGAAGCACACCCTCGTGCTCGGCTGGCCGATGCCATCCGCCTACACGGCCAACGACGCGGTGATGTACCAGGCGCTGAACCAGCTGCGCAACGCCATCGTGCGCGAGCTCTACCCCGACTGGGAGTACGCCAAGGAAGACAGCCCCGCATCGCAAGACGCGATCGGCTGCTTCCCCGACGCCGGCCGCTACGGCTCGGCGGCGGTTTGCTTCATCGAGATCGGCGAAGACGACGATCCCGCGAGGATGACCGAGAAGGCGCTCAACGGCCTCTACACGATGTGGGCCACGGACGAGATGTGGAAGCAGTTCCAGGACTTCCAGTTCAGCTACTCGCAGCAGGCCAACCTCGCTTACTTCCTGCAGAGCGTCGACGAGGTCACCGACATCTTCTCCGGTCGCGCCGCCAGCGTGTCCGATTTCGTGCACTTCACTGGCGACCCGCTGTACTACACGCGGCAGATCGAGTGGAACGCCAAGGTCAACGCCGATCAGGTCCGCGACTTCGCCGAGAAGTACCTCAACCGCAAGCGAGCGGTGGCGGTGCACCTCAAGCCCTACGAAGACGGCGACATCACACTCGACAGCAGCGACAGCCAGTACCGTGGTCAGAGTCGCGACGCGGCGGTGCTCACCATCTTCAAGCCCGAAGAGATCAACGAGAAGGTGATCGACGAGACGATCGTGGTGCCCGACACCACGAAGATCGTGCAGGAGACGCTGCCCAACGGCATGAAGCTGGTGGTGATGCCCCACGGGGCGGGGCCCATCGTCCGCGGCATCGTGTCCTTCGGCGGCGGTGAAGGCAGCGTCGACATGAACCGACAGCAAGTCGCTTTCGCCTCCGCCAACTGGTCTTGGCCGCACTACCGCGCCGTCGATCCTTTGCGCGTGGCCGGCGGAGATGGCTACGGGGGCAGCGATCTCTACTTTGCCATCGACGGCTCGGCGGCCGCCGGCAACGTGGAAGACCTCGCCTACATCCTCCGCTACCGCCTCGACGACTTCGTGGTGTGGACCGACGGCAAGATCGACTGGGTGAAGGGCAGCAAGAAGGACGTCCTGAAGTGGATGAAGAAGGGCATCGACGCGGCCCCGATCATCCAGCGCCAGCGCCTTTTCCCGGGGCACCCCTTGGGCGAGTGGTTCAACCACGAGGACTACGACGCGATGGGCAAGTTGGGCGCGGGCGACGTCCAGTCCGTGCTGTCGCGCCTGCTCCGCCCGAAGAACGCCACGCTCTACCTCGTGGGCAACATCACGGTCGACGAGGCGCGAGCCGCAGCGAAGACCTACCTCGGGGGCTGGCAGGGCTGGGGCAAGGAGCCGGCCGGTTGGACGGCGCCTCGAGCGATGTACGCTCCGCCCCCGGCGCCGCCCGCCCGGCAGGTGATCCTCTTCAACAAGGACAACGCCTCGCAGACCGACGTCAGCTACGCCTGCCAGATCGCGCCCGTCACGCCGGAGAGCGAGTGGGCGGGCAACTTGATGGCCGACGTCATCAGCGACGCGCTCTGGCTCGCGCTCCGCGAGCAGACCGGCGCGAGCTACGGCGCGTACGCAACCACCGCCGGCTGGGGAGACGGGGCGATGATGTTGCAGGGCGTGCAGGTGCAGAACGACCAGGCCGCCTTCGCGGTGAAGGTGTTCCTCGAGCAGGGCGAGAAGGCCAAGGCGATGAAGCTCGACGATCGCATCCTTGCCACGCGCAAGTTCAGCAACGCCCAGCAGTACGTCATCGGGCAGGTGAGCACCTTCGACTTGATCTGGCGCCTGCACCGCGTGGGCAGCCACGGCTTGGGCATGGACTACTTCAAGCAGGTGGGCTCGCGCATCGCCAAGGTGTCGCAGAAGGACTTCGCGGCGATCCTCGAGCCCTGCGTGGGCCACGAGGTGATCACCGCCGTGGGACCGGTGTCGGTGATCCAGCCCAGCTTCGAAAAGCTCGGCATGCAGGTCGAGGTGTTCGACGTGGATGCCTACCGCAAGGCCTACCGGGCCGAGATGGGCCTCAAGCCAGAGAAGGAAGACAAGAAGAAGGACGAGGAGAAGAAGTAGCGATCAGCGCAGCTCGATCAGCTCCACGTCGAAGATCAGGGTGGCGCCGGGCGGGATCACGCCGCCGGCGCCCTTGCTGCCGTAGCCGAGCTCGGGCGGCACGTGGATCTGCCGCTTCTCGCCCACTTTCATGCCGAGCACGGCCTCGTCCCAGCCCTTGATCACCTTGCCCACCCCCACTGGGAAGACGAAGGCCTTGTTTCGGTCGACCGAGCTGTCGAACTTCGTGCCGTCGGTGAGGTAGCCCGTGTAGTGGACGGCCACGGTCTGCCCGGCCATCGGCGAGCCGCCGGTGCCGGCATTCAGCACGTAGGACACCAGGCCCGTCGACGACTTGTCGCCGCTGAGACCCTCGATCGACCAGGGCTTGGCCGTGGACGAGAGGCCCATGTCGGAGGACTCGCCCTTGCTCACGGTCGTGGAGCAGGCGGGAAAGGCGAGTAAGGCGAGGAGGAGGGTCAGCATGGCGCGGCGGCTATCACGCGCAAGGGGAAGGGGCCTCGCCGACCCCTTCCCCTGCCGGGCCAATCACGCCGGTCTACCAGCTACGCTTTCCGGCCTGCGGCGTCGAGCGGGCACGTAGCCCGCTCGTCGTGGCCCTCTCCCCAACCTCGCAGCTCCCGCGCCGCCGGCACGGGCACTATCGCATGGCGGGACGGCGGGCTACGCTGCGGGCCCTCCCGGGACCTTGGCGTGGACTGGTCTGGCAACACCTGGCGTGATCTCGAGTTGGGCGTGGCGCTCGACTGGACCGATGCGCCTATCGACTGGTCGGGTGCGGGGAGGGCGCTGGCCCCGGCCTTCGCGGCGATGACGGCGCTGGAGCAGGGCGCCATCGCCAACGGCGACGAGGGGCGGATGGTGGGGCACTACTGGCTCAGAATGCCTGAGATTGCCCCGAATGGCCTCGGCGCCGAGATCGTTCGCGTGCGCGAACTATGTCGCGACATCGCGCGGAGTGTCCATCGCGAGGGCCACCACCGGAACCTGCTCCTGCTCGGCATCGGCGGCAGCGCCCTCGGGCCGCAGCTCCTGGCCGACGCGCTCGCCGAGCCGGACGACCCGCTCCGCGTTGTCTGCATCGACAACACCGACCCCGAGGGCATCGCGCGGGTGGTTGGCCCTCTCGACCTCGAGGAAACGCTGGTGCTCTGCATCAGCAAGTCGGGCGGAACGGCGGAAACGCGCAACGCCCTGGCGGAGGTGCAGGCCTCCTACGCGCGCGCCGAGGTGCCGTTCGCGCCCAACGCCGTCGCCGTGTCGGGAGAGGGGAGCCAGCTGTGGCAGGCGGCGGCGAACTGGCGCGCGCGGGTGCCGATGTGGGACTGGGTGGGCGGGCGCACCTCGCTGTTCTCAGCAGTCGGCCTCCTGCCGGCCGCCCTCCAGGGCATCGACATCGACGCCCTGGTCGCGGGCGCGGCGTCGATGGACGCGCACACGCGCACATCGCGACTCGAAACGAATCCTGCCGCGCGGCTCGCCTGGGCCTGGTATCGGCTTGGCCGTGCCGAGAAGCGCCGCGCCATGGTGGTACTCCCCTATCGCGACCGGCTCGTGCTCTTCTCTCGCTACCTCCAGCAACTGGTGATGGAGTCGCTGGGCAAGGCGCTCGACCGCGACGGATGCGAGGTACACGAGGGCCTCGCGGTGTACGGCAACAAGGGCAGCACCGACCAGCATGCCTACGTCCAGCAGCTCCGCGACGGGCCCGACGACCACTTCGTCACCTTCGTCGTGGCCCTCGACGACGGCTACCACGGCCAGGAGGAGGTGGAGCCCGGCGTGGTGAGCGGCGACTTCTTGCAGGGGTTCTACCTGGGCACGCGCCGGGCGCTGGCCGAGAGCGGGCACCCGTCCATCAGCCTCACCCTCTCGACGGTCGATGCGTTCCGTCTCGGCGCCCTGCTCGCGCTCTACGAGCGCGCCGTCGGACTCTACGCCGAACTCGTCAACATCAACGCCTACCACCAGCCCGGCGTCGAGGCGGGCAAGAAGGCGGCGAGCGTGGTGATCGCGATGAAGCCGCGGCTCCTCGCGGCCCTGGGCGAGGAGCCCCGCCCTGTCGACGAGATCTGCGCGGCGGTCGGCCTCCGCGACCTGGCGGCGGCACACGCACTGTTGTCGCGACTTGCCGCAAACGACTTTGGCGTGGTGCTGCACGCGGGCGAGACCCCAGCCGCCGACCGATTCGCGCGATCGGGATGATCCTCATCCTCCTCGGCTGCGAGCGGCCGGCCTGCCCGGTGGCGCCGAGCTTCTTTGCCCCCGAGGTGTCGCCGCTGGTGATCCTCGACGGCACCGGCGTCTTCACCCTCGACGGCGGGGCCGAGCCCCTCGACGGCTACGCCGGCTTCACCGGCCCCGGGCGCGCCACCACCTCGGTGATCGCGGGGCGCGGGAGCACCTACCGGATCGTCTACGACGTGGAGGCCAGCGAGCCTTCCTCGCTGGTGGTCCGCTTCGGCGAGAACGCCGACGACACCGTCACCATCGTGGAGACCGAGGTGAGCGGCGCAGGCACGCTGGAAGTCACGCCCTTGGGGGCGGGTCGTCGCATGGAGATTGTCTTCAGCAGCGACGGTGTGCTGCGATTCGACGACTTCCGCGTGGAGTACGACGAGTGGGCCGAGGCGGACGATCCCCCTGGTGGCATGCTCCAACTCGGGATGTTCGTCCACGTGGAAGACATCGCCGAGATCGAGAACAGCCCCGACAACTTCACCCGCCGCGCCGTGGTGCTGGAGCGCTTGGCGGAGACGCTTGCCGCGCACGAGGCGAAGCTCACCTACCAGGTCGACGTCACCTTCGCGCAAGGGGTGGCGAACTGGGATCCGGACTACGTGGACCGCGTGGCGGCTCTGGGCGGCGGCTGGTCGTCCCACATCCACAACGAGTCCGAGGGCGCCGAGGCCGTCGAGGCCGCCGCCCGTGACGCGGCGGAGCGGTACCGCGAGATCGGCGTGGAACCGACGGACATCAACGGCGGCTTCCAACTCGCGCTCTACGAGCGCTTCGCGGCGGCCGGCTACTGGAGCATGTCGGCTTTCAAGGACCCGGGCACGCAGGCGGGCTTGCCTCGCGACTCCGTCCTGCCGTGGCGCCCTCGCGACGGCACCGGCACCGGGGACGTCGACGCCTTCCTCGCCCACGACGACGAGGGGCCGCTCGTCTACCTCGGCGGCGGCATGCAGTCGGAGCCGGCTCACGACCGGGTGGCCGAGGTGGCCCGGCGTCGCCTGTCGCAACTGCTTGCCCACGCGGTCGACGGCGAGATCAACACCGCCTACCTCGTCACCCACGTCGACCAGTTTTCCCCGCTCGTCGACGACGACGCCGACTGGGACGCGTACATCGACGACGGCCGCCTCGACGCCGACCTCGCGCAGTACGACGCGATGCTCAGCGAGGTGGTGGATCCCCTCGTAGAGGCTGGCCACGTGCGCTGGGCCACCAGCGGCGAGATGGGCCGGTGTTTTCGCGATCGCGAGGTGGCCTGCGGCCGGGTGAACGAAGATTCAGAAGGTGAATGACCGAGCCTCAGAAGCCGGTTAGCTGCGGTGCGCCTCCTCACCCCCCCCCCGTCCTCGGAGCTGCTCGTGCCTGACTCCTCTGCCCGTCGTGTTGCCATCCAGACCGTCACCTCGCGCGCCGTCCGCACCGTCCGCCGCCCGGTCGACGCGGAGGGCCGTCCCGCTCGTATCTCCCAGTTCTTCGGCAACCGCGTGTTCGGCGCCGACAAGCTGAAGCAGCGGCTCCCGCCGGAGATCTTCGCCCTGTGGACCGCCACCGCGGAGAAGGGCGCGCACCTCGATCGTCCCGTCGCCGACGCGATCGCCCACGCAGTGAAGGAGTGGGCGCTCGAGTCGGGCGCCACCCACTTCTGCCACTGGTTCCACCCGATGACCGGCGCCACCGCCGAGAAGCACGACAGCTTCCTCTGGTTCGACGGCGCCGGCCGCCCCATCGAGAAGTTCACCGGCTCGATGCTCATCCAGAGCGAGCCCGACGCCTCCAGCTTCCCCTCGGGTGGCATGCGCTCCACCTTCGAGGCCCGCGGCTACACCGCGTGGGACCCCACCTCCCCGATGTTCCTGATGGACGGCCCCTCGGGGCGCACGCTGGTGATCCCGAGCGCCTTCCTCGGCTACCACGGCCAGGCCCTCGACGAGAAGGCACCGCTGTTGCGCTCGATGGAGGCGCTCTCGCGGAGCGCGTGTCGTCTGCTCGGCTTGATCGGTAGCCCCGCGCAGCGCGTCACGGCCACGGTGGGCCCCGAGCAGGAGTACTTCGTCATCGACAAGGCCTACGCGGCCTTGCGCCCGGACCTCGTGGTGGCGGGGCGCTCGGTGCTCGGCGCACAGGCCCCCAAGGGCCAGAGCCTTGAAGACCACTACTTTGGCTCCATCCCCCCGCGCGTCCTCGCCTTCATGGAGGAGTGCGAGCAGGAGCTCTACCAGCTCGGCGTGTGGGCCAAGACCCGTCACAACGAGGTTGCACCCGCGCAGTTCGAGATCGCCCCGGTGTTCACCGAGGCCAACGTGGCGGCCGACCACAACCAGCTGGTGATGCAGACGCTGCGCCGCGTGGCCGACCGTCACGGCCTCGCGATGCTGCTGCACGAGAAGCCCTTCGCGGGTGTGAACGGCAGCGGCAAGCACGTGAACTGGTCGATGTCCACCAACACCGGCGAAAACCTCCTGGAGCCGGGCAGCGCCCCTCAGGAGAACCTTCGTTTCCTCGCTTTCCTCGCCGCTACCCTGCTCGGCGTGCAGCGTCACTCGGCGGTCTTGCGCGCGAGCATCGCCAGCCACGGCAACGACTTCCGCCTCGGCGCCAACGAGGCCCCCCCGGCGATCATCTCGGTGTTCCTGGGTGACTTCCTCACCCGGATCGTCGATGGCATCGTGTCGGGGCAGGTGGCCAGCCTCGCCGTCGGGCAGGCGATGATCGAGCTGGGCGTGTCGCGACTCCCGGCCGTGGCGAAGGACAACACCGACCGCAACCGCACCTCGCCCTTCGCCTTCACCGGCAACAAGTTCGAGTTCCGCGCCGTGGGCAGCTCGGCCAGCATCAGCTTCCCGGTGGTGTGCCTCAACGCCGCCGTGGCCGACGGCATCGAGCAGCTCTCGGCCTGGATCGAGGCTGGCCGGGGCGACGTGATGGGCGCGGTGCGCCGCGCGCTCACCGAGTCGAGCGCGGTGCGCTTCGACGGCAACGGCTACTCGGCGGAGTGGGTGGAGGAAGCGGAGCGCCGCGGCCTGCCCCACGCACGCAACACGCCCGCCGCGCTCGCCGCCCTGCACGGCGAGGCGGCGACCGCCCTCTTCAAGCGCACCGGCGTGCTCAGTCACGAGGAGCTCGACAGCCGCTACGAGGTGCGCGTGGAGCTCTACAACAAGAAGGTCGACATCGAGGCCGACGTGCTCCGCGAGCTGGTCGACACCCACGTGATCCCGTCGATCGTCGCGGAGCTATCCGCCACCGGGGGGGTGGCGGGCACCCTCGCCGAGAAACGTTTCCTCGCCGCCGAGGCGGTCGGCGATCGCGTGTACGCGGCGCGGGCGGCGCTCGACGAGGCCCTGTCCGGGGTTCCCGAGTCTAGTGCTGCCGGTGCCGCGACCTACCTTTGCAGCAAGGTGGTCCCGGCGCTGGCCGAGCTGCGCGGGGCGTGCGACGCCGCCGAGAAGCTCGTGGCTGACGACCGCTGGAGCCTGCCGAAGTACCGCGAGATGCTGTTCGTCAACGGGTAGGCGGAGTCACGGCCGTTCCCGCGAACGCGCGCCGCGCCGCGTGGCCTGCCGACGCTTGTGCCAGTGCGATAGGGCGGTCGCCTGGAGAGAAGATGGCCCGCGTCCTAATCGAAGAAGAAGGTGCCCCGGTCCGGTACTACCGGCTGGTCACCGACGCCGTGATGATCGGCCGCGCCGACACCGCCGACCTCGTCCTTCCCGACACCGGCGTGTCGCGCACCCACGCGCTCATCGTCCGCCGCGGTGACGGGTGGTACATCGAGGACAAGGGCAGCGCCAACGGCACGCATCTCAACGGCGCCCCGGTTACTGAGGCACCGTTCGGCCCTGGCGACGTCGTGGTGGTCGGCAAGTTCTCGCTGCGCCTCAAGCTCGAGGACGCGGGCGAGGGCGCCGAGTACACCGGTCGCTCCGGCGACGTCGGTGACGACCTGACGTCTCCGGCCATACCCGTGGCGGAGATCCTCGCGGCCACGCAGGCCGCCGCCGCCTCGCCGCCGGCAGGGTCCGCCCCGGCCGCGCCCCACCTACTCGGCGTCGACGGCGTTCTCTACGACCTCAGGGGCGAAGTGCTCCTCTTCGGTCGCGACATTCCCGTTACCGGCGTGCTGCCCTTCTTCTCGGCGGGCGCGGTGCGCGCCGACGAGGGTGGCTGGCTGGTACAGCGAGGCTTCGTGCTCACCCCCATCGAGGTCAACGGCAAGAACGTGGCCGTCCATCGCCTCGTCGACGGCGACCAGCTCCGCGTGGGCGGCACGCTTTTCACCTATCACGGTCCCTGACATGCTCCTCCTCGCCGCCTCCCTCGCGCTCGCCTACGGCGAGAAGGTCCACGAAGAGCTCACCGAGGAGGCGCTGAGGCTCATCCTCGGCGACAGCACGTCGCTGGCCGGCCCGGTACCGCCCGCGCCCGAGGGGGTCGATCCTGCCAGCTACGTGCCTCCGTTGCTCGACCCCGAGGCCCAGTCGAAGGCGGGGGTGGCGGCGCTGGTGATGCGCATCGACAACTACGGCCGAAACACGCCGGATCTCGCCGCTGCATGGACAGCTCGCTACCCGTCGCCCGGCGACTTCGATCGCTGGGCGCTCAAGGAGCTGCTGCTCCTCAACCCCGACCAGGACGTGTACGGGTTCGACAAGTTCGACATCGACAGCTCGCGGCTGGCCACGGTTTCCGTGTCCGCGCGTCGACCCGACGACGACTACCGCAATCGCGAGCGCCTCGCGCACGGACCCGACCGGAAGCCGCAACCCGGCGTGCCCGACGACCCCATCATCCTCAACATGGGCAAGCTGGGCGCTCTCTCCTCACAGGCCCACGCCCACTACGGGCTCGACCAGCTCGAGTTCTCCGAAGACCCCGCCGTGCTGCAGACCGACCCGCCGCGCTTCGCGGTGGCAGCCGGCTGGCCCGGCGGCCCGATCGTGACCCTCGCCGCCGAGATGACGCAGAGCCACCTCGACCTGAGCACGATCGCTGCGCTCGAGGGCTACCCGCTGTTGTCCAGCGCCTACGCCGGGCACGCCTTCCACTACCTGGAGGACACGGGGAACCCGATCCACACCGTGCAAGTGGGCCTCTACGGTTTCTTCAAGGACGCCTTCTTCCAGCGCCTCGGCAAGAGTTTCCTCACCGGTGGCGGCTACCTCGGCGAGCTGCCCTCGCTGGCGAGCATCGGCATCGGCATCCTCACCAACCACCACACCATCTCCGAGCAACTCGCGGAGAAGAAGCTCCTCGCGGGCGACGCGCGCCTCGCCGCGGCCATCACCTCCGACGACACCGAGTTCCTCGCCAAGCTGCCCTCCGCCGCCGCCGGCGACTATGGTCTCGAAGCCACGCGCGCGCTCATCAAGGCCAGCGCCCCCGACGGCGCGCCGATGTACGCCGGCACCCGGGCGATCGTCGACAAGCGCTACCGGAAGTGGGGCGTCAGCTTCGACGACAAGAACGACGATCCCGACGCCACGCTGCGCGAGGGCGTGACCAGCGCCGAGATGGACGCATTCTGGGGCCTGCAAGAACGATCATTCAAGCGGGCCGCCACGGCGGTGCGCCGCGTGTGGACGATTCACGACGGGGCCATCCAGGGCGCCCTCGCGAGTGCCGAGGCCTCCGACGCATTGCGCAACGCCACGCTCGACCGGCTGGTGCGGCGCCAGCTCGAGCTGCGCGCCGAGGCCGACGAGCGCAGGGCGAAGTACCTGGCGAACCCTCCGGTGGCGTCGTCGGCGCGGTCCACGCAGCCGGCGGTGCTCGCGGTGGAGGTGGGCGCCGCCACGCTGCTGGGATTCGGCCTGTCGCGCGGCTTACGACGCATACGCCGGAGCTGAGGGCAGGCTCGCCAACCTCTCGGCGGGCACGAGCAACTGGAGCGTGTCGCCCGTCGCGAGCACGTGGTTGGCGAGGGCGAGGGGCGCCGGCGGCGCGAGTCTAGCGCGGCGAGGGCGATCAGTAGGGCTTCTCCCCCACCCAGTTCCCCGGTGGGTCGTAGCGGCAAGCCCAGATCACCGCGCCGTTGCCGCAGGTGCCCTTGCCGCAACCGAGGCGCTCGCTGTCGGCCCACACCACCTGCGTGTAGTGGCCGCAGGCCTTGCCGCGGTCGCACTTGTTGGTGTCGTAGTCGTAGAACTCCACCTCGCTGGCCCAGCCTTGCACGACCTCGGTTGGCGTGGGCGCATACGACGACCACCACAGGTTCTCGCCGTAGTCGCTCTGGTCCTCGTGTTCGAAGGCGCAGTCGTCGGCCGCGAGCTCGCTGGCCCACCCCCGGGCCGAGGCCTCCACCCCCTCGTCGTACGCGAGCGGACCGACCCCCACGCCGGCGCGCACGTCGTTGTGAGCGTCGAGGAACTCCTGAGCTTCGCCCTGGAGAGTAGGGGTCTCCGTCGGCTCGGCCGTGTCGACCTCGCCGTCGAAGGCGACAGGCCCGCAGGCCAGCAGGGCCGCGGAGAGCAGGAAGGTGACGAGGCGGAGCATGGCGAAAGGGGTAGCACGACCCCCGCGCGTCGTCGCGATGCCCAGCAGTGGCGCGTGCGCGTCCGCTACCCGCGCGCCCCGATCCGCAGCTCCCGCGCCGCCGCCCGGGCCGCGTCGCTCACGCGCAGCCCGCCGAGCATCCGGGCCAGCTCCTCCACGGTGGCTGTCTCGTCGAGCGCGCGCACCGAGGAGTAGGTGCGGTCGCCCACCGCCTCCTTGCGCACGTGGAGGTGCTGGTCGGCCCAGGCCGCGATCTGGGGCAGGTGGGTGATGCAGAGCACCTGATGGTGTCGCGACACCTCGTATAGTTTGCGCCCGATGGCCTCGGCCACGGCGCCGCCCACGCCGCTGTCCACCTCGTCGAAGACGTAGGTGCCCACGGGGCCCACCTGGGCCAGCACCCGCTTCACCGCGAGCAGGGCGCGAGACAGCTCCCCGCCGCTCGCCACCTTGCGCAGCGGGCGCGGCTCCTCGCCGCGGTTGGTGGCGATGCGAAACTCCACGCGGTCCGAGCCCCGGGGACCGATGCCCGCGTCGGCCACCTCCACGTCTACCCGTGCCTCGCCCATGCCCAGCGAGGCCAGCTCGGCGGTGATGCCCGTCGCGAGTGTCCGCGCCTCGGCCCGGCGCCGCGCCGAGAGTTCCGGCGCCACCCGCTGCACGGCGGAACGGGCCGCCTCGATGCTGGCTTCGGCGTCGGCCAGCGCGGAGGCCGAGCCCTCGATCTCGCCGAGCTCCAGCGCCACGCGCGCCCGGGCGCCGGCGAGATCGTCGCCGTGCTTACGACGCAGGCGACGCACCTCGTGCTGCGCCTCTTCCAGCGCGGCGAGCCGGGCGGGGTCGGCGCGCAGCCCGCGGGCGTAGCGGCCCAGCTCGGTGGCGATGTCGTCGAGCTCGGTGGACAGCGCAGCAACGCGCTCGTGGACGGCGCCGAGGGCCGGGTCGAGCCGCGCCGCCGCCGCGACGTCGGACTCCACCCGGGACAGGGCCCCGCTCGCGGCCTGGTCGTCGTCGTAGAGCCGGCCGTGGGCGCGTTGCACCAGCGCCGACAGCGCATCGACATTGCGAAGTCGCGACAGTTCGGCCTCGTCGACGTCGAGCCCGTCGACCTTCTCCAGCTCGGCGAGCTGGAAGCGGAGCCAGTCGGCGCGGTCTTCCCGGAGGCGGCCGCGCAGGGTGTCCATGGCGGCCTCGGCGTCGCGGAGGGCGGTCCAGGCGTTGTCCATCTGGGCGCGGAGGTCGCCCAGGTCGGCGTAGGCATCGAGGTAGCCGAGGTGCGAGCCCGGGTCGACGAGCGAGTGGTGCTCGTGCTGGGAGCTGATGTCGCAGAGGCCACGCGCCACCTCGGCCAGCTCCGAGGCGGTGGCGAGGCGCCCGTCGATGTAGGCCCGCGACCGGCCGGCGGCCTCGACCACGCGGCGCAGCACCAGCTCCTCCCCCACGTCGCGACCGGCGAGGCGATCACGGTCGCCCGGCGACAGCTCGAACAGTGCCTCCACCTCGGCC
>VGRE01000069.1 GCA_016875435.1 Deltaproteobacteria bacterium
GCGGCTCGACTGGCCGGCGGTCCTTGCGGGCGGGGCGCCCCCCTACACCTGGATCGCCGGTGGCATCACCCCCGAAAACGCCCGTGAACTGGTGAAATATCGCCCCTGGGGCATCGACTTGAGCAGCGGGATCGAGGCGAGCCCCGGCATCAAGGACGCGGGAAAGCTACGTTCCCTGTTCGAGGAGGTGCGTCGGTGAAGCCTCGCGTCGGAGCCTTCGGCGAGTACGGCGGGCGCTACGTGCCCGAGCTGCTCGTGCCCGCCCTGGAGGAGCTGGAGAAGGCGATGCCGCTCCTGCGGGATCCTGCCTTCCGCGGCCAGCTCGACGCCGAGCTCGGCACCTGGGCCGGCCGGCCCACGCCGGTGACCCGCTGCGAGCGCTTCGCGCCGGGCGTTTCCCTCTACCTCAAGCGCGAAGACCTGCTCCACGGGGGCGCCCACAAGACCAACAACGCCGTAGGCCAGGCCCTGCTCGCGCGCCGCATGGGCAAGACGCGGCTCATCGCTGAAACCGGGGCAGGGCAGCACGGCACCGCCACCGCGATGATCGGCGCCCGGCTCGGCATGGAGGTGGTGATCTACATGGGCGCCTCCGACGTGGCCCGGCAGGCGGCCAACGTGGCACGGATGAAGACCCTCGGCGCCGCGGTGGTGCCGGTGGAGTCGGGCGCGGGCACACTGAAAGACGCCATCAACGAGGCGCTCCGCGACTGGACCACCAACCTCCGGCACAGCCACTACCTGCTCGGCACCGTGTGCGGTCCGCACCCCTTCCCCACGCTGGTGCGCGAGCTGCAGTCCGTCATCGGCCGCGAGGCGCGCGAGGCCTGGCGGCGCGAGCCGGGCGGCCTGCCCGACGTGGTGGTGGCCTGCGTGGGCGGCGGCAGCAACGCCATCGGCATGTTCAACGCCTTCCGGCTCGACAAGTCGGTGCAACTGGTCGGCGTGGAGCCCGCAGGCAGGGGCTTGGCCACCGGGCAGCACGGCGCCACGTTGATCGCAGGCTCGCCCGGCCTCCTCCACGGCGCCCGCACCTACATCCTCCAAGACGCCGACGGCCAGATTCGGGAGGCGCACAGCATCAGCGCCGGCCTCGACTACCCGGGCGTGGGCCCCGAGCACGCGATGCTGAAAGACCAGGGGCGCGTGGCGTACGTGGCCATCAGCGACGACGAGGCGCTGGCGGCCCTCCGGCAGCTCTGTCGCACCGAGGGCATCATCCCGGCCCTGGAGTCGGCGCACGCGCTGGCCTGGGTGCTCAAGGAGGATCTCCAGGGCAAGCGGGTGCTCGTCAACCTGTCGGGCCGGGGCGACAAGGACATGGCCATCGTCGAGGAGGCGTCACGATGCTGAGCGTGTTCCTTCCCATCGGCTGGCCAGACCCGAAGAAGTTCGCCAAGCTCTGCAAGATCGCGGTCGAAAACGGCGCCGGCGCGCTGGAGCTCGGTTGCCCCTACTCCGACCCCGTGGCCGACGGGCCGGTGCTGCAGGCGGCCTACCGCGAGGCCCTCGCCGAGGGCAGCACCACGGCGCGCTGCCTCGCGGGCATCGAGAGCGTGGCCGGGCTGGGCGTGCCGCTCAACCTGCTGGTGTACGCCAACCTGGTGCACGCGCGACCGAGCTTCTGCGAAGACGCGAGGAAGGCCGGCGCCCACAGCCTGCTCGTGCCCGACGTGCCCCTGGAGGAGTGCGCCGAGCTGCGCGAGGCCACGCTCAGCGCCGGCCTGCAGCACGTGGCGCTGGTGGGCCCCCTCACCTCGCGGGAGCGGCTCGGCCGCATCGCGCGTACCGTCACCGGCTACCTCTACGTGGCCGGCGTGCAGGGCATCACCGGCAACGCCGAGGACCCGGGCCTCGACATCGTGCGTAGCGCGGTCGCGACCGAGCGCCCGGTCTACGTGGGCTTCGGGATTCGCAACCGGGCCCAGGTGGAGAACGTGCTCGGCGCCGGCGCCCAGAGCGCCATCGTGGGATCGGCGCTGGTCGAGGTGGGCAAGGACGAGAAGCGTTTCGGCCGGATGGTGGCCGAGCTCGCTGGGCGCTGAGGTGATGGGGCCCGCCCCGGCGAGCGACCGCACCGTGCTCAACGTCGCGCTGGCGGCCTAGCCGATGGTGCCGGTGAAGCCCGGGTTTGCCGAGGGCTCCTGGGTGCGGGGCCCGGAGCACTACGCGCAGATGTACCGCGAGAGCATCGACCATCCCGGGGAATTCTGGGCGCGGGAGGCGGCGCGCCTCGACTGGATGCGTCCCTTCGTGCGGGTGGTGGCGGGCGAGGGCACGGCCGCCCGCTGGTTCGACGGCGGGGCGCTCAACGTCGCGGCCAACTGCCTCGATCGTCACCCGGCGGCCCGCGTGGCCTTGATCTGGGCGAAGAACGAGCCAGGACAGTACGAGCGCCTCACCTACGGCGAGTTGCTGGCGCGCACCTGTCGTCTCGCCAACGTGCTCGCGGCGCGGGGCGTGCGCCGGGGCGACACCGTGTGCATTTACATGCCGATGACCCCCGACATCGCGGTGGCGATGCTCGCCTGCGCGCGCATCGGCGCGGTGCACTCGGTGGTGTTCGCGGGCTTCTCGGCCGAGTCGCTCCGCGACCGCATCCGCGACTGCGGCGCCCGGGTGTTGCTCACCGCCGACGAGGGCGTGCGCGGGTCGAAGTCGATCCCCATCAAGGCGATCGCCGACGAGGCGCTGGTGGGCACCGAGGTGCATACCTGCGTCGTGTCGCGACGAACAGGCGCCGCCGTCGCGGTGGTGGAGGGTCGCGACCTGTGGATGCACGAGGCGATGGCTGCCGCCGACACGTGGCGAGATCCAGAGCCGATGGCGGCCGAGGATCCGCTGTTCATCCTCTACACGTCGGGCTCCACCGGGCGCCCGAAGGGCGTGGTCCACACCACCGCCGGCTACCTCGTGTACGCCGCGAGCACACATGCCTACGCCTTCGACATCCACGAGGGCGACGTGCACTTCTGCGCCGCCGACGCCGGCTGGATCACCGGGCACAGCTACGTGCTCTACGGCCCGCTGTGCAACGGGGTCACCACCGTGCTCTTCGAGTCACTGCCCACCTACCCCGACGCGAGCCGCTACTGGCAGGTATGCGCCGACGTGGGGGCCACCCGCTTCTACACCGCGCCCACCGCGCTGCGCGCGCTCATTGCCGAGGGCGACGCCTTCGCTTGCGGGCACGACCTGTCGCGACTGCGCCTGCTCGGATCGGTGGGCGAGCCCATCAACCCCGAGGTGTGGCGCTGGTACCACGACGTGGTGGGCGGCGGCGAGATGGCGGTGATCGACACCTGGTGGCAAACGGAAACGGGTGGCATCATGATCAGCACCCTCCCCGCCGTGGCGCCGTCGAAGCCGGGATCGGCCGGCCTGCCGATGTTCGGCGTGCAGCCGGTGTTGCTCGACGCCTCCGGCGTGGAGTTGCCGGCCGTCGGCGCGCAGAGCGGGCACCTGTTCCTGCGCGGCGACTGGCCCGGCCGGGCGCGCACCGTGTGGGGCGACCACGCGCGATTCGTGACTACCTACTTCTCGCAGTCGCCAGGCCTCTACTGTACCGGCGACGGCGCCCGTCGCGACGAGGACGGCTACTGGTGGATCACCGGGCGGGTCGACGACGTGCTCAACGTGGCCGGTCACCGCATCGGCACCGCCGAGGTGGAGAGCGCGCTGGTGACCCATCCCGCCGTGGCCGAGGCCGCCGTGGTGGGCTTCCCGCACGCGATCAAGGGCACGGGCATCCACGCCTTCGCCATCGTCCGCCGCGAGGCGGGACCGGTCGACGAGGCCGCGCTCCGCGACGTGGTGCGCCACGTGATCGGCCCGGTGGCCACGCCCGACCGGGTGACGATCGTCGCCGGGCTGCCCAAGACGCGCTCGGGGAAGATCATGCGGCGGATCCTGCGGAAGATCGCCAGCGGGGAGTTCGGGGAACTGGGAGATGTGAGCACGCTGGCCGATCCCAGCGTGGTGGAGGCGATCGTGGGGGTGGTGGGCCCGGGGCGCTGAGGCGCCTTCGCGACCGCCTCGTCCTAGTGGTTCACCCAGTCCGGCGTGTTTCCCGTGATCGTCGTGGTTTCCGCCGCCTCGGCGAACACGTTGCGCTCGGTGCCCGACTCGGGGAGGAATCGATTGTCGCGGACCTCCAGCACGTCGACGAAGGGCGCGGGAGCGCCGTACAGGGTTGCGTAGTCGATCAGTGAAACCCAGCCGCCGGTGCAGTCGATGTCGTTGTCTTCCACCGTCACGCGGTCGAACTCCGCTGCCACGTAGCGGAACACCCAAACCCCCGTGCTACCGCCCGACCACGTGTCGATCCGGACCTCGGGCACGCAGGTGATCTGGTTGCCGGAGATGTCGACCTCGCCGCCCTGGGCGACATCGCCCGAGAACGACACGCCGAGATCGACGCCCGACATCACGTTGCCGGTGACGCTCACGCCGTCGGTGCTGCCTTGGAGGCTCACCCCCCGGACGAAGCTATCGCCCTCCTCCGGGACGGTGATGGTGTTGCTGTCGATGACCACGTCGACCACCGCATCGAGGCGGATGACCATGTCCGCCGCGCTGGCGTCGCCCCCACGGTGGAGCAGCAGCTCGTTGTGGTGGATGAGCACGCCCTGGGCGACGCTCCCCTCCACGTAGGGCGTGAAGTAGATGCCTGCACCGACCGTCTCGATGCGATTGTTCTCGATGGTGACGTCTTCCGGACCCCAGGGCTCCGTTCCCACCTCGTCGCCAAAGTCGAGACCCCAGCCACCGGTGAAGCTATTGCCGGACACGACGGCCTGTCGCACCGACAGGTTCGCGGTGCTGCCCGTCCACTCGATGCCCGAGTCCTCGACGATCATGGAGTCGGTCATCGAGAAACCGTCCACGTAGAAGGCGTGGAATGGCGTCCACACGTCGACGTTGTCCGTCACGAGGCGTTCCACCGTGAGCCCGGTGGAATCCTGGACGAGGATGCCCTCCACGCGCGAGTCGTCGAAGTGCACGTCGACGAGGGAGATGTCGGCGGAGCCGAGCACCGCGATCACGTGGGTGAGCGTCTGGTCGTCGGTGCCCCAGTTGGACTCGTAGCCGGTAAGCCACACGCGGTCGAGCGCGAGCGCGCTCACGCCCTCGAAGCGCGCGAGGTTGTCCGCCTCTGGGTAACTCCAGCAGTCGGTGGCCCGAGCGTGACGATCGCCGTCGAGCACCAGGTCGGCGAGTTCGATCCCGGCCGCGCCGCTCGCGGACTCGAGCAGCCGCGTGGGGTGGAAACCGCCGGACTCCGGGTAGACCAGAGGCCCGCGCAGCCTCGCCTCGGGAGCTTCGGGTGGGGTGCTCGGCGGGCCACCGAGCCTGGCGCCGCTCGGTAGCACCACGGTGGCTGCAAGGTCGTACGTGCCGCTCTGGAGCGTCACCGCGTGGAAGAAAGCGAAGGCCCGGCCGAGCGCCAGGGCGTCGTCCGCGCCGTCGTCAGCCACGGCGCCGAACCACTCCGCGAGCGCCGCGTCGATCGACGGGTTGCCGCGCGGGGCGCCGTCGCCGTCGAAGATCTGCCACGGGCCCGCGTCGATGGCACCGTCGATGGCGAGCGCCGCGGCAGCCTCGATCTGCAGCCACGCGCCGGGCGCAGGCACGAGCGTGGTCCACGCCGGGAGCAGCAGGTCGGTGGCCACGGTGTAGGCGCCCGTCTCATCGAGCACCACGCGCACGTCGCAGCCCTCCGGAACGGCGGCGAGCAGCGCCGCGATCGACCCCTCGGCCTCCGGGCTGGCCTGGTCGGCGGGGGCGCGGGACACGATGACCTCGCCGGGGCAATCCCTCTCCCCGGTCGTGTCCTGAGCCGTGTCGCCGCCCGGGTCATTGGCGACAGGTTGATCCACCGCCGCGTGGCAGGCCACGAGCACCAGGAGCGCTACCAAGCGCCACCAGGCCCGCCGTGGGCGCCGAGGTACACCGCGCCGCCGAAGTTGTAGAACGCTGGCGGCCAGCCCGATGGTGATGCGAACCATGGGGGAGGGGCTCCGTGTGGCCCTAAGGCTACCCCCGAAATAGTTTTTCAGCCCTGGTCCCCTGGTGGTTCCAAGAGCCGCAGCCCCAACGACTCTCGGAGGTTTTCATGGCTTCTCTGCTTCTCAACATCGTGGCCTGCGGCCGCCTCAGCGGCGACGACTACGGCACCGACGCTCTCCCTACCGAGGAGCAGCTCAAGATCAACATGCCGGTGGCCAGCGACGCCGCGAAGTCACCGGAAGACCTCGACGACTGGGCGATGTTCTACGAGTCCACTCGCAACGTCACCGAGCACGTCAACGGCATGATCGCCTTCGTGCTCGGCAGCGTGTACCTGATCACCCACACCCAGAAGCCGTCCTGGGTCGATGACGACAAGACCGAGGCCATCTGGGGCCCCTACGCCGATAGCGGCCTCGACCCAGTGGAAACCGGCGTGCGCGTGAAGAAGAACGACGACGGGACGACCAGCTGGTACGTGTTCCAGGTGCCCAACGGCGGCACGGTGGAAGAAGACGCGGTGAACATCGCCGAGGGCCTGGTCGACGCCGGGAGCACCCGCACCGACGCCTCCGGGAGCTTCAGCGTGGACTTCTCAGCCGCCAACGCGCTCGACCCGGCGGTGAACCTCGTGGGCTCGTGGTCGGTGGACTACACCTACGACTCGGCCGGCGTGGCCGCCGTGGCCACCGCGGCGGACTACGGCTACGAGAACTTCGACACCCTGGACGCCGAGTACGCCTACGACGAGGACTACGAGGGCCAGGGCAACATGGACCTCGGCTACGAGAGGGACCTCAACTGGAGCGGCACCGACGAGTGGGTGACCTTGCGCAGCCGCTGGCAGGCCGACGGCATGGGCCGCGGCGACGCCACCTTCGGCGAGGGCGACCTGGCCACCGAGGTGACGGCGAGCGAGTGCTGGGGCACCGACTTCAAGACCTCGTTCTGGACCGACAGCGCCGGGATCTACGGCACCGCGGGGGAGGAGACGGCGTGCGCCTTCGCCGAAGCGGAGTTTGTCGCGGAGTAGCCGGTTAGCCTCGCGGCATGTCCGCCGAACCTGCGCCCTCTCGCCTCGTCGTCCGCTCCCCCGCCAACGGGGAGGTAGTCGGCGAGGTTCCCATTTCCACCTCCGACGAGGTGCGCGCCGCCGTGGCGCGGGCGCGGGCCGCGCAGGGGGCATGGGCCGCCCGGCCCATTCGCGAGCGGATGGGGGTGTTGCTCAAGGTGCGCGAGCTGCTGCTTGGCGACCTCGACAAGATCGTGGCCCTCTCGGCGCGCGAGAACGGCAAGCCGCGCCACGAGGGACTGCTCCACGAGGGCTTCGCGCCGCTGGAGTTGCTCACCTACTTCGGCACCGAGGCGGAGCGGATCCTCGAGCCCCAGCCCATCCCGCTGCGGCTGCTCAAGCACCGCGCCAGCTACATCCATTACGTGCCCCGGGGGGTGGTGGCCATCATCGCGCCGTGGAACTTCCCGCACCACCTCGCCTTCGGCGGCGCGGCGATGGCGCTGGTGGCCGGCAACGCCGTGGTGATCAAGCCCAGCGAGTTCACGCCGCTCATCACCCAGCACGTGCGCGAGCTCTATGTCAAGGCGGGGGTGCCGCCCGAGTGCATCGAGGTGGTGTACGGCCACGGCGACACGGGCGCCACCTTGATCGACAGCGGGGTGGACATGGTGGAGTTCACCGGCTCGGTGGCGACGGGCAAGAAGGTGGCGGCGATGTGCGGCGAGCGACTCATCCCCTGCGTGCTGGAGCTCGGGGGCAAGGCCCCGGCGCTCGTTCTCGACGACGCCGACCAGGAGCGCGCGCTGCACGCCACCCTGTGGGGCGGCTTCGCCAACGCGGGCCAGGTGTGCGCCAGCATCGAGCGGCTGCTCGTGCACCAGAAGGTGTACGACAGCTTCGTGCCGAGGCTGGTGGAGCGCGTCAAGGCACTGCGCATGGGCGACGCCTCTGCCAGCGCCGAGGTGGACATCGGGCCGCTCGTGAACCAGCGACAGCTCGAGATCGTGGAGCGGCTGGTGGACGACGCGGTGCGGAAGGGCGCCACCGTGGCCTGCGGCGGCAAGCGGGTCGACGGCCCCGGCTACTTCTTCGAGCCCACCGTGCTCCTCGACGTGACGACGGAGATGGACATCGTCAACAGGGAGACCTTCGGCCCCGTGGTGCCAGTGAT
Source organism: Deltaproteobacteria bacterium (assembly GCA_016875435.1). Classification (GTDB taxonomy): domain Bacteria; phylum Myxococcota_A; class UBA796; order UBA796; family SXON01; genus SXON01. Next base: position 8,196 of record VGRE01000069.1, read on the forward strand.
GAAGATGCCGGGCGAGGCCGAGATGGTGGCGGAGGCCAACCGCTCCCACCTCGGCCTGCTCGCCTACGTGTTCACGCGCGACGGCGAGCGGGGACGCCGCGTGGCCGAGCAGATCCGTTGTGGCACGGTGATGGTCAACGACGTGATCGCCTCGGCGGCCATGGCCGAGACGCCGTGGGGCGGGCTCAAGCAGTCCGGTCTCGGCCACACGCACAGCGACGATGGCCTCCGGCACATGTGCGAGGCGCGGCACGTGAACTACGACCTCCTGCCCTGGTTGAAGAAGGAACTGTGGTGGTATCCCTACAATGAGAAGGACGTGGGAATGCTCCGTCGCATGATGAACCTACTCTACGGCCGCGGGCTCAATCGTTTTCGCTAGAAGGTGCCGGTCAGCGCCGCGCCGCCAGCCGCCGGGACGATGCGGAGACGTCGGCTCGGCTGGTGCAACTCGGCCAGCGTGAGCCCGATGCCCGCGCCGATCACCGAGCCGGCGATGACGTCGCTCGGATAGTGACGCGCCGCCTCCACCCGCAACACGGCCACCGAGGTGGTGAGCCCCGCCGCCACGCCGTAGGCCAGCACCGCCCGGGGCACAGAGGGCTCGCCCTCGGTGGCGATCACGTGGGCCAGGGCGAAGCTCGTCCCGGCCACGAGGCTCGCGTGCCCGCTGTAGAAGCTCGCGCGCGCCTCCTGCGTCATCGCCACCACCCGCTCGCCGTCGTCGCTGAGCACCACCTCGTCGAGCACGCCCATGGCCGCGTAACAATCCGGCTCGTCGCCGCAGGCGGCCACGTACGGGCGCGCCGCGCCCACGCCGAGCTTGAAGCCCTCGGCCACGGCCAGCGCCACCATCCCCCCTTCCAGGCCGATCACCGCGTGGGCCAGCGGGGTGATGCTCGCCTCGGCGGGGCCTGCCCGGAGCACGGTCAGGCCCACGTAGGCGGCCGGCGCGGCAACGGTCGCGAGCGCGATCACGTCGGAGGCGGTGGCGGCGGCCGTGATGCCCTCGGTGTCGCGCAGTAACCAGCGGAGCTGGAGGTACTCCGCGACCGACTGGTCGAGGCCGAGGTCGACGCGCCCGCGGGTGTCGATCGCCTCGGGTTCCCCGAACTCCACCAGCTCGGCGGTCAGTACCCAGGCAACCGAGACGCCGAGAATCGCTCCATCGACCCGCGGATCGACCGCGTACTCAGCCACGCCAGCGCACCCCGGCGCCCACCCCCACGCGCAGCCGCGTGGCGGCGCTCCCGTCGCGCAGGGCCACCTCGAGGCGCCCGGTCGACCCTGTATGGGCGAGCAGGGCGCCGGTGGGCACCGCGCCGTAGGTGAGCACCACCGGCGCCTCGTGCCCGGCCACCTCCACTCCCCCCTCGTCGCGACCGGGGAGGTTGGTGAGCAGGTTGCCGAAGCGGTCGACGTGGATCACCTCGCCCCGGTGACCGTCGGGCTCGGGGAGCGAGAGGCGGACATGGTCGGTGACAACCGGACCAGCTTCCTCGAAGGCGGTACCGGAGGCGAGGCGGGCGGCCACCGGCGCGAAGACGTCGCGCCCGTGGAAGGTGCGGGATGGGTCGGGGAGCCCCCATGGCGCAGTGACGAGGCGCACCTCCGGCCCCGGTAGCAGGCCGATGATCCCGTTGTCGGGCGCGACGAAGAGGCGGCCCTCGCAGCGGGCGACGATGGGGCGACGCGCCGTGCCCACGCCGGGATCCACCACGCAGAGGAACACCGTGCCGCCAGGGAAATAACGCCATGCCGCGTCGAGGTGGATCGCGCCGGTGCGCACGTCTTGCGCGGGGACGCCGTGGGAGAGGTCGACGACCGGCACCCCCGGCGCGATGCCGCCGATGACCCCCTTCATCACGCCCACCCAGGGGTCGGCGAGGCCGAAGTCGGTGAGCAGCGCGATCACGAGCAGGCCCCGGCGTGGCCTTCCCACCGTTCCTCGTCGACCTCCTGCCGGCTGGCGCGCTCCACCTGCATGCCCATGCCCTCCCGGTACTCCGGTCGCGCGCCGCGCTGCCAGTTGCCGAAGGCGGCGCCCGGCGGGACGAGCGCGCCGGGGCCGGTGCCGATGAGGTCGCGGCGGCCCCACGCCACGAGCGCCTCGCGCACCGCCGGCCACTCCTCGCGCTTCCACCAGAACAACAGCGCCCGCTGACGGGCGCGCTCCTTGTGACCGCGCGCCACGAACAGCGGCTTCTTGCTGTAGGGGTCGACCCCGGACACGAACATCGCGGTGGCGATCGTCCCCGGCGTGGGCATGAAGAGTTGCACCTGGCGACAACGCAGGTCGTTGGCCTTCATGTAGAGCGCCAACTCGATCGTCTCGTCCGGTCCGGTCCCCGGGTGGCCGCACTGGAAGTAGGGGACGATGAACTGCTTCTTGCCGGCCGCCAGCGACGCGGCCTTGAAGCGCTTCATGAAGTCGCCGAACGCGTCGACCTCGGGCTTGCGCATGTAGGCGAGCGCCCGGGAAGACACGTGTTCCGGCGCGGTGGTGAGCGAACCGGACACGTGATTCGCTGCAATCTCCTCCACGAATCCAGGAGACAGGGCCGCGAGGTCGTAGCGCAGCCCGGAGTTGACGAACACTCGCTTGATCCCCGGGAGGCCCCGGACCTCGCGCAGCAAGTCGACATACGGGGCATGGTCGGTGCCGTAGTGTTTGCAGCGCACGGGATGCAGGCAACTGACACGACGGCAGACGGCGTTGGCCTCCTCGCTCTGGCAACGCATGTGGAACATGTTCGCAGTTGGCCCGCCCAGATCGGAGATGACGCCGTTGAACCCCTTCTTGCCCACCAGTCCCCTCGCCTCGCGGACCACCGACTCGCTCGAGCGCGACACCACGTCCTTGCCCTGGTGCAGGGTGAGCGCGCAGAAGGAGCAGCCACCGGAACAGCCCCGGTTCACGGTGATGCTGCCCCGGATCGACTCGAAAGCGGGGATGGGCGCGCGGTAGCTCGGGTGCGCGGCGTCGGCGTAGGGCAGCTCGTAGAGCCGGTCCATCTCGGCGGTGGTCAACAGCCGGGCGGGCGGGTTGCACCAGATCGCGCGGTCGCCGTGCTTCTGCACGATGGCCTCGGCACAGGAGGGGTTGCTCTCCCGGTACATCAACACCGTGAGGCGGTTGAAGGCGAGCGAGTCGGCGACGCAATCCTCGAAGCTCGGCGCCTCCACCGCCTGCATCGCGGGGCGTGGGGTCTTCATGCCCAGCGCCCACGCCGTGCCGGGGATGTCGCGACAGGCCTCGATGCCCCGGCCGGCGGCGAGGCGCCGCGCGATCTCGAGCGCGGCCGCCTCGCCCATGCCGTACACCAGGAGGTCGGCCTTGGCGTCGAGAAGGATCGACCGGCGGATGCGGTCTTGCCAGTAATCGTAGTGCGCGAAACGGCGGAGCGAGGCTTCCACCCCGCCGAGCACCACGGGCACGCCGGGGAAGGCCTGCTTGCAGCGATTGGCGTAGGCGATGCAGGCGCGGTCGGGGCGCAAGCCCGCCTGTCCACCGGGGCTGTAGGCGTCGTCATTACGGATGCGCCGCGCCGCCGTGTAGTGGTTCACCATCGAGTCCATCTGCCCGGCCGTCACGCCGAAAAAGAGCCGGGGCTGACCCAGCACCCGGAAGGGCTCGGGGTCGTCCCAGGTCGGCTGCGCGATGACGCCGACGGAGAATCCGTGGGCCTCGAGCCAGCGCCCGAGCAGGGCCACGCCGTAGCTGTTGTGGTCGACGTAGGCGTCGCCGGTGACGAGGACGACATCGAGGGGACCCCCGGCCTCCTCGCGGGTCATCGGCAGGAACGCGCGGTGCAACTACGCCCGGCGACGGCGCAAGAGTGCCAGCGCCGAGACGCCCGCGGCGAGCGCGCCGCCGGCGGCCACGGGATCGGCCGTGGAGCAGCCGCAGCCTCCGCCGCCCGCGATGTTCTCGACGTCGTCGGCCACCGGGGCGGTGTCGCCGGGCGTGCCGGTTTCCTCGGTGTCGCCCGTCTCGGCGGTGTCGCCGCCGGTGTCACCGGTGTCGCCGCCGGTGTCGCCGGTGTCGCCGCCGGTGTCGCCGGTGTCGCCGGTGTCGCCGGTGTCGCCACCGCCGGTCGCGTCTTCTCCGTCGCAGTTCTCGTCGACGCCGTTGTCGGGAATATCCTCTTCGAAGGGGTTGATCGCGCCGTTAGTGTCGTCGCAGTCGCTCATGTCGGCCACGTAGTCGGCCGGCTGGTCGCAGTCGGCGAGGCTCACCAGCGGGTCGCCGAAGCTGTCGCCGTCGGCGTCGGCATACCAGGTGGCGACGTCGATCGCCTCCTCGTCGGCGGTGCCGTCGCAGTCGTCGTCGGCGTCGTTACAGAGCTCGGGCGCGCCCGGGTAGATCAGCGCGTCGCTGTCGTCGCACTCGTCGCAGGCGTAGTAGCCGTCGCCGTCGTTGTCGACCGCGCCCACGGAGCCGTCGCAGTTGTAGTCCATGGGGTCGTCGCAGGTTTCCGGGGCCCCGGGGTAGTAGGCCGGGTCGGCGTCGTCACAGTCGCCGCTGATGGCGGTGTCGCTCGCCTCGCCCGCGTCGGTGCAGTCGGCGTCGCTGCTGGCCACGGTGCTGTCGTCGGGGCGGGTACCGTCGCCGTCGCCGTCGACGTAGCAGAGCTCGCCGCCGTCGCAGTCCTCGTCGATGCCGTTGCCCACCACCTCGGTGGCCCCCGGGTAGGCGCTGGCGTTGCCGTCGTCGCACTCCTCGCAGGCGGCCCAGCCGTCGCCGTCGATGTCGGCGTCGGCCACCGCGCCGTCGCAGTTGTAGTCCTCGAGATCGTCACAGGCCTCACTGGCGCCGGGGTTGAAGGCCGGGTCGCTGTCGTCGCAGTCGCCACCGGGGCTGAGGCTCGAGGCCTCGCCGGCATCGGCGCAGTCGACGTCGGAGGAGATGGTGCTGCTGCCGTCGTCGCTGGCGTAGCCGTCGCCGTCGGCATCGACGTAGCACTCCTCCTCGCCGTCGCAGTTGCCGTCGACCTCGTCGCCCACTCCCTCGATGGCGCCCGGGTTGACGGTGTCGCTGCTGTCGTCGCAGTCGCCGGAGGCGACGATCGCGCCCGCCTCGCCGGCGTCGGCGCAGTCGCTGTCGGCGCTCGCCACGGTGTCGTCCGAGCGGTAACCGTCGGCGTCGGCGTCGGCGTAGCAGTCCTCAGCGCCGTCGCAGTTGACGTCGGTCTCGTCGCCCACGGTCTCGCTGGCGGCGGGGTTGATGCCCGCGTCGGCGTCGTTGCAGTCGTCGTCGTTGCTGACACCGGACGCGCCGTCGCAAGACATCTCGACGCTGGCCCCGTCGCCGTAGCCGTCGCCGTCGTTATCGGCGTAGTAGCTGTTCATCGACCCGGCGTCGACGCTGGGATCGGCGTCGTCGGACAGGCCGTCGCAGTCCTCGTCGGCGTCGGCCGCGTCGCACACCTCGGTGCCGGCCGGGCTGATGCTGGAGTCGCTGTCGTCGCAGTCGCTACCGTCGGTGGTGCGTCCCGCACCCGGGTCGCAGGCGAGGATGGAGGAGGAGGCGTCGCCATAGCCGTCGAGGTCGTTATCGAGGTAGTAGCTCGTCATCGAGGCGCTGGAGGTGGAGCTGTCGGCGTCGTCGGCGTCGCCGTCGCAGTCCTCGTCGGTGTCGGCGGCGTCGCAGATCTCGGTGTCGGCCGGGCTGATCGCGGCGCTGGTGTCGTCGCAATCGCCGGTAGGATCGGCGGTGATGGCCTCGCCGGAATCTTTACAGTCGGTGTCGGCCGAGATGATGGTGCTGCTGGTGCGGTAGCCGTCGTTGTCGGCGTCGGCGTAGCAGGTGGCGGTTCCGCTGCAGTCCTCGTCGTAGTGGTTGCCCACCGACTCGCCGCGACCGGGGTTGATCCACGAGTAGGTATCGTTGCAGTCAGTGCCGGTGGCCACGTAGCCGCTGGGCGCGCTGCAGGCGGTGACGGTGTCGGTGGCGTCGCCGTAGCCGTCGCCGTCGTCGTCGGCGTACCAGGTGGAGCCCACGCCGTCGTCGGCGGTGCCGTCGCAGTCGTTGTCGGCGCCGTCGCAGCTCTCCGTGGCGCCGGGGTAGGCGCTGGCGTCACCGTCGTCGCAGTCGCCGGTGGGGTCGCTGTCGGTGGCCTCGCCCGCGTCGCCACAGTCGCTGTCGGCCGAGGCCACGGTGCTGCCGTCGGTGTAGCCGTCGCCGTCGGCGTCGGCGTAGCAGGTCTCGGCGCCATCGCAGTCGCTGTCGATGCCGTCGCCGGTGCTCTCGGTGGCGCCCGGGAAGATGGTCGCGTCGCTGTCGTCGCAGTCCTGGTCGGTGCCCTCGCCGCCCACCACGTAGCCGTCGCCGTCGGCATCGACGTAGCCGTGGAAGACCCAGGCGCGCCCGGTGGAGGTGGTGAGCGTGTTGCCCCCCACGCCCACGTCGTCGTAGCCGTCGCCGTTGACGTCGCCGAGGCCGGCTACGGCGCGCCCGAACTGCGACCCGGAGGTGCCGGGAAGTTCGGTGTCGGCGGTGGTCGAGACGCCACCGGACGAGCCGGTGAACAGGTAGCCCCGGCCGGCGTTGCCACCGTAGAGCCGCTCGCCCACGATCACGTCGTCGTAGCCGTCGCCATCGACGTCGCCGGCGCCGTCGATGCCCCAGCCGAAGTAATAGCCGGCGGTGGTGCCGGTGATGTCGCTGTCGACGGTAGTGTCGGCCCCGCTCGCCCCGCCGTGGTACACCCGGACGCGGCCAGTGTAGGACACGTAGCCGTGCATGCCGATGGCCACGTCGTCGTAGCCGTCGCCGTTGGTGTCGCCGACGCCGGCCACGTCGTAGCCCAGGTAGTAGTTGTTGGCGCCGCCGGTGAAGGTGCTGGTGGCGGTGCTGCTCACGCCGCTGGCCGAGCCGTGGAAGATGTAGGCCCGGCCCTTGTTGGTGGAGTAGCCGTAGGCGCCCACCACGATGTCGTCGTAGCCGTCGTTGTCGACGTCGCCGGCCGAGTCACAGGCGAAGCCGAAGTAGCTGCTGGCTCCCCCGCCGATGGTGGTATCAGCGGTGGTGTCGAGGGAACCAGCGCCGCCGTGCAAGACGTACACCCGGCCGATGTCGGTGTTGAACTTGTCGGCGCCGATGACGACGTCGTCGTAGCCGTCGTTGTTGACGTCGCCCGCGCCGCTCACGCACCGACCGAACTCGGTGCCGGCCCCGCTGATCGAGCTCACCGTCACCGACCCCGACGTGGTGATGCCCGACGACGACCCGTAGTAGAGGTAGGCGGCGCCCTCGGAGGAACTGTAGCCGTAGGCACCCACGACCAGGTCGTCGTAGCCGTCGCCGTTGACATCGCCCGCACCGCGGGTGGCCGCCCCGAAATAGGCCGAGGAGGCGGGGCCGTCGAGAGTGGTGGCGGCGGTGGTGGAGATGCCGGAAGCCGAGCCGTGGAAGACGTACACCCGCCCCGTATTGGAGGAGTAGCCGTAGGCGCCCACGGCGAGGTCGTCGTAGCCGTCGTTGTTGACGTCGCCAGCGGCCTCCACGGCGTAGCCGAAGTTGTCGCTGGTGTTCTCGCCGTTGAGCGTGGTGGTGGCGCTGGTGAGGAGCGGATCGACCATCACCGGCCAGGTGGCGGTGCTGTCGTCGACGAGGATGCGGATGGTGCTCCCCTCCACCTCGAACCAGGCGAGCAGCTCGTTGCCGTCGGCGTCCCACGCCGAGAGGGCGGAGTAGCGGTAGTGCCGCGTGGCAGTGGCGAACTCGAGTTCCCACTCGTCGCCGCTGATCTCGGCGCCCTCGACCTCCACCTCGAGGACCAGCGCGCCCTCGCCCGCGGGCCGGTCGGCGAGGTCCCAGCCCTGCTCCAGGCCCGCGGCGGTGTTGGCCCACCACGCGATGGCGCTGCCGTGGTTGTACTCCAGCTGCCGGGCGCAGCGGCCATCGGGGGCGATCTCGGCGGTGCAGGAGCCGATCTCGGGCTCGACGTCGGCCACGGGCTCCAGTGCCCCCTCGCGGCCCCAGCCGAGGAAGCGCAACTGCAACTCGCCGCCAGTGCCCGGGGACACGCGGACGCCGCCGGCACTGGCCTCGCCGGCGAGGCCCCAGCCCGGGTTGACGAAGCCGAACCCGCCCGCCGTGGCGCCGAAGGACCGCATGTCGACCGCGACGGTGGTGGCGATGGGATCAGCCGCGCGGGCGCTGGCCCCTGTTGCGACGTTCTCGGCGGGAACCTCGGCGGGGACGGTGCAGGCCAGTTGGAGCAGGTAGGGTGCGACGAGGAGCGACATCCATGGACTCCGATGCGAGGAAAGGCGCACCATCGTATCCGAGCGGGATACCCCGCCGCCATGTCAACCAAGGATCCGGCGCCCGCAGGGGGCGACATCATCCCCGAGGCCCACCTCGTCGAGTTGGGCCCGATGTTCATGGCCGCGGTCGAGGCCCGCGCCAACGGGCAGGTGGACAAGGCCCTCGACGGCTTCTCCGCCGTGCTCGCCAGGGAGCCCCGGCTCGCCGAGCCCCGCATGGAACTGGGAGCGATCTACCTCGACATGGGACGGCTGGAGGACGCCGAGGTGCAGGCGCGCGAGGCGATCCGCATCCTGGAGTCGGGCGGCCAGTGGACCGAGGAGCTACCGGAAAACGTGGTCCTCGCCATGGCCTGGGCGCTGCTCGGGGCCACGCTCAAGGAGCAAGCATCCAGCGACGCCGTGGTGTTCGGCAACGACCCCCAGAGGTTTCGCGACCTCATCGACCAGGCCGCCGCCGCGTTCAAGCGCGCCGCCGAGCTCGACCCCTCCGACGCCGACAGCGAGGTGACGGCGATGGAGCTGGAGGACAACTAGGCAGGCGGTAGGCGATGGGCGGCGATGGCGCGGCCACTGAGCAACGACAGCCTCACCCCTACAGCCTACAGCCTCTAGACGACCACGCTCTCCCGGTACACCCCGAACACCGCTCGCAACGCGTCGGCGATCTCGCCGAGAGTGGCCCGGTGCTCTACGGCGTGCAGGATGTGGGGCATCAGGTTGTCGCGACCGGCGGCGGCCTGCTGAATGGCGTCGAGGGCGGCGCGCACCTCGCCGGGAGAACGACCGGCCTTGAACGCGGCGAGTCGACGGAGCTGGTCTTTCTCCACGGCGCGGTCGATGCGGAGGAGTCCCTCCACCGGGGGTTCCGTCTCGACGAAGTCGTTGACACCCACGATCACCGACTGCTTGCGCTCCACGGCGAGCTGCGACGCGTAGGCGGCGTCCTGGATCTCGCGCTGGGGGAAGCCGCGCTCGATGGCATGGACCATGCCGCCCATCGCGTCGATCTCGGCGATCAGCTTGCCGGCCTCGGCCTCGATGCGGTCGGTCTCCGCCTCCATCACCAGGCTGCCGCCGAAGGGATCGGGGTGCCGCGCCACGCCCGACTCGTAGGCGATCACCTGCTGCGTGCGAAGTGCGAGTCGCGCGGAGGCCTCGGTGGGGAGCGCCAGCGCCTCGTCCTTGCCGTTGGTGTGCAACGACTGGGTGCCGCCGAGCACGGCTGCCATCGCCTGGATCGTCACGCGGACCACGTTGTTGTCGATCTGGCGAGCGGCGAGGGTGCTACCGCCGGTCTGCGTGTGGAAACGCAGCATCTGCGACCTCGGGTCGCGAGCCCCGAAGCGATCGCGCATGGTGACCGCCCACAGGCGACGGGCCGCGCGGAACTTCGCGATCTCCTCGATGAAGTCGTTGTGGGCGTTGAAGAAGAAGGACAGGCGCGGCGCGAAGTCGTCGATGGCCAGTCCCGCCGCCACCGCCGCCTCGACGTAGGCGATGCCGTCGGCGAGGGTGAATGCCACCTCCTGCGCCGCGGTACTACCCGCCTCGCGGATGTGGTAGCCGCTGATCGAGATCGTGTTCCACAACGGAGCCTCGTCGCGACACCACGCGAAGATGTCGGTGATGATGCGCATCGAGGGTCGCGGCGGGTAGATGTACGTGCCGCGGGCGATGTACTCCTTGAGCACGTCGTTCTGGATCGTCCCTCGGACTTGCTGGGTCGCGACGCCGCCCTGCTTGGCAACGGCCGCGTACATCGCCAGGAGCGTCGACGCGGTGGCGTTGATGGTCATCGACGTCGACACCTCGCCGAGGGGCAAGCCGCCGAGGAGGGTCGCCATGTCGTCGACGGTGTCGATGGCCACGCCC
>VGRE01000070.1 GCA_016875435.1 Deltaproteobacteria bacterium
CGAGACAACAGTGCTGGCGCGGCCAGGGAACTCGCTGGCCGAGGTCAAGGCCGTGGCTCACGGGGCCGCGTCCGCCCGCCCGTCGACACCCTTGCCATGTCAAGAGTGACGGCTAGGCTGCGGCGGCGTTCGTGCTGATTCCTGGGGCGTGGGCGCAGGAGGCAACTCGGCCCATCCTCGGCATCGGGAGCGGCGCGCGCGGGGACGGCGACGGCGCGGAGTTTTTCGCGAGCATGCTCAACGAGGAGGGCACGGCGAGGGAGGAGTCAACCGCTCGCTACGACCACGCCTCGCTCGGCCTCGGCTTCGACCCCTGCGCGCAACTCGCCGTTCACCTCACACCATCGAACGCTCGTCGTGAGCACAGGCGCCTCGGATAGGGACCATCGTGAGTGTAGATGCTCGAAACAGGCCGGGCAGGTCGCGTCGTCCACTCCACCATGGAACCCCCGCCTTTCTCGACGTCACGCCGGGCCAGGGGCGCTCCGCCGCCGAGCACGACGGCCAGCCAGGTGCCCACCCTGGTCGGGAAGGAGCGCGACATGGAAAACTCCGCGGCAGCACGGTGAGCCTAGGCGCCCGGAACGGGGCGGGCGAGCGGAGTCGACCCTACTCCACCCCCACGCTGCTCCCGCCCGCGACGATCACGCGCACCCACGGCGCATCCACGATGAAGCAGGATGAGCAGCCCTCGTCTCCCTCGGGAATCGCCGCGCCATCCACGGTGACGCTCGCCGCCCCGGGTGCGTACACCTCGATGTCCCAGCCTGCGTAGAGCGAGCCAGCCGCCAGCGTGATCTCGCCCGCCGACGGCGCCGAGAGGCGCTCCCCCGTGGCGAGGTCGAAGCCCGCGCCATCGCCGGGAACCACGCGCGCGTTGAGCGTGCCCGGATCGTCGTACCAGCTGTCCACCGCGTCGTCGGTCACCGGTGACAAGGTCTCGACGGATCGACGCAACATCGGGATCGCCGATCCCTCCCGCTGGAAGATCGCCCCGAAGCCGAGCGGCGCCTCCACCTGTTGCGACCCCGAGAAGCGTTCTCCCGTCCACCAGTGAACCCAGTTCCCGACTGGAAGATCCACCTGCACGCTTTCCACGCCCTCGTCCACCACCGGCGCGACGAAGAGGTGTTCGCCCACGAAGTAGGTGGTGTCGGTGTGCACGCCGCCATCGGGGTCGCCCAGGCCCTGGGGCAGCACCAGCGGCACGCCGGTGGCCAGCATCTCGGCCACGCCCTGCTGGAAGTAGGGCCAGAGGCGGATGTGCAGCCGCGCGTAGCGCTCGAAGGCGTCGAGCACCTCCTGGTCGAACTGGCTGCCCTCGTAGTCGGCGAAGTCCCAGGGGTTGTGGTTCTCGCCGGCGCCGCCGTACTGCCACACCGGCAGCGTGGCCGCGTACTCGGTCCACCGGATGAAGCTCTCCTTCGAGGGGCGCCCCCCGCGGTAACCCCCCGTGTCGCTGGCGAAGAAGGGGTAGCCGCTCACCGAGAGCGCCGTGCCGCCGTGCACCGCGCTCGGCAGCCCGCCGATGCAGGTGCCGTCTTCGCAGCCCTCGTCGCCCCAGCGCTCGAAGCCGTTGTCCAGGTCGCCCGGCCAGATCACGTCGGTGAGCGCCTGCCCGCCCACGCAGCCGCCGCGCCCGATGAGGATGCCCTCCTCGCGGTAGGGCTCGGCGTAGGGGGCGTGGAAGTACAGCGCGAACTGGTGGTGCATCGTCCGCTCGTCCTCGCCGTTGTCGAAGGACCAGCCGGGCAAGCGCGCGCCGTTGAGCCCGAGCTGCACGTCCTCGCCGTAGTCGAGCTTCCAGCCCTCGATCCCCACGTCGCGAGCCGCTGCTACCCGCGACGCCCACGCTGCCTTGGCGTCGGGGTTGGTGAGGTCGACGATGTCGCCAAATCCGGAGAAAAGCTGGACATCCTCCACGAACCAGCCCTTGTCGCTGTAGTCCTGCCACTCCGGGTCGTCGTCGGCCACGTACGGCGTGGTCCAGGCGAGCATCCGGAAACCCTGGGCGTGCAAGCTGTCGATCATCCCCGTCCAGTCGGGAAACATCGCCGGGTCGGGAACCATGCTGTTGTAGGTGGTCTGCCAGGGGTTGTCGACCCAGATCACGCCCGTCGGCAGGTCGCGACTGCGAATCTGGTAGGCATCGTCGAGCACCTCGTCCTGGCCCGTCACCTCGTTCTGCCACTGCAAGGGCGCGAAGGCCCAGTCCGGCGGCACCTCCGGCTCGCCGGTGCGTTGCCAGTAGCGCCCGGTGACCTGCGCCGCGCGCTCGGGGGCGTAGAGGTCGAGGGCGAAGTCGCCGTCGCGCTGCTGGAACACTGTCGTGACCGCGCCGGCCTCCGACGCCGCCACGTCGAACACCCCGGGACGGAAACTCTCCACCAGCATGCCCCAGTTCCCCGACGAGACCAGGAGCGGCACCGGCACGTGTACCTCGTTGTAGGCGCTCTCCATGGGGGCCAGTTCGATCTGCATGGCGCGCACCGCGCCTCGCTGGCGAACCGAGTCGAAGGTCTCGCCGAGGCCGTAGAACTCCTCGTCCTCCAGCGTCGTCACCCGCGCCCAGGCGTACGGGGCCCAGCCGCTGGCGTCGTCGTGCGAGAGCGAGAGCCGAAGGCCCGGGCCGAGGTTGTCCACCGCGAGAGTGGCGGTGCTCCCGTCGTCGAGGTCGAGGGTGAAACTCGTGCCGTTCCAACTGGCGCCGGCCGCGCCCACGAGGTCGGTGCCCTTGGTGCAGTCCTCGTCGAGGTCGTACTTGTACGACTCGCTGGCAACGGTGCCCTGGTCTACCCGGTCGTCGTACAGCCACCAGGGGTCGTAGCTGCACGCGCTCTCGTCGACGCTGTCGACGGTGCCGAGGCCGATCTCCACGGTGCGCTCGGTGCCGTCGGCGTGGGTCCAGAGGATGGTCCCGTCGCCCGAGACGGCCAGCTTGGCGCCGTCGGGGTCGACCCACGTGGGCGCGCCGGCCCCGCCGCTTTCGTCGTCGGGCGAACATCCGAGCATCAGGAGCAACATCGGGCCAGCTTAGCGTCGTGGCTGGCCGGGAGTTAGCGCCCGGCGGCCCTCGGTGTCGCTGTGCGTCTCTTTCTCGCCTTCGTCGCGCTTTCCGCTCTTGCCTGCTCCGGCGCCGTCGAGGGTGACTTGAAGGGCGACACCAGCGAGCAGGACCCCTCCGGCGACGCCGACGCCGAAGGGGTCCTCGAGCTGTCGCCGGCCTCGGTGCGACTCGCCACCACGCGCGACGCCAAGGCGCTGACCGCCACCTACACCGGCCGCGATGGCAGCGAGGAAGAGGTCACGATGTCGTGTGCCTGGTCGAGCGACGACGAGGAGATCGCGCTGGTCGTCGATGGCCTGGCTCACGGACTCGACGTCGGCTCGGCCCTCGTCACCTGCGCCTACAAGGGACTCAGCGCCGACGCGACGGTGACCGTCGACGAGCTGGCAGTCCCCGAGCGCGGCGACCTCGTGCTCAACGAGGTCCTCGCCGACGTGCCCGTCAGCACCGACGTCAACGGCGACGGTAGCGGCGACGCGGTCGAAGACGAGTTCGTCGAGATCGTCAACGCGGGCGAGGCCACCGTCGACCTCGGCGGTGCCACGCTCTGGGACAGCGACAACGACATCGCGCGCCACACCTTCTCCAGCGGCAACGCCCTGCGGCCGGGCAGCGCCATCGTGGTTTTCGGGGGCGGCAGCGCCAGCCGCGTGAAGGGCGCAAACTGCAGCGCCGAGGTGGCCAACGCCGACGACGGCTCGCTCGACTATGGCCTTGCCCTCAGCAACGACGGCGACAGCATCACGCTGAAGGCCGCGAGCGGGAGCACCCTCGCGACGCACTCCTGGACGAGCAACGACCCGGCCGACGCCTCGATGGTGCTCGACCCGGAGATCGATGGGAGCCGCACGACCGCCCACGACGATGCCTACGGCGATCCCTACTCGCCGTGTACGCTTGGCGACGGCCGCGCCTTCCCCGGCGCCGCCGACCGGCTCTGACGGTTGCTGCGGGCTATAATCCCGCGCGATGCTGCTCCTCCTGCTGGCCGCCTGCGACGGCGTTGTCCTCTTCAACGATCCCCCGGAGTTGAAGTTCCTGTCCCCGGAGGCCGGATCGGCGCTTCGGGCGCGCGCCGCGGTCACCCTCACCCTCGCCGCGAGCGACGACGAGGACGACCTGTCGCACCTGAGCTACAGCTTCACCGACGGCAACGACGAGGCAATCCCCGCGGACCTGACGATCGACGACCTGGCCAGGAAGGTGTACCTCGAGACGGCGTCGTTGCCGGTGGGCGAGATCACGGTGGCCGTGAAGGCCATCGACAGCCTCGGCGAGGTGGGTGGAACCTCGATGGCGATCACCGTGGTGGAGAACGTCGGCCCCACGGCGCGCTTCCGCCATCCGCTCGACGGCAGCGCGTGGCTCGTCGGCACCGACGTGCCGGTGGAGGTGTACGTCGATGACCCCGTCTCGGGCGACGACCCCACCATCCTGCTTGAATGGTCCGGAGCGGGCTACTCCGCGCCGGGCGCGCCCGCGCAGATCGACGGCAGCGGCAAGGTCAGCTTCAGCCTCTCGGGCCTCGTCGCCGACGAATGGACCATCGGGCTAGAGGTCACCGACGCCTGGGGCGCCACCGGCGTCGCGGCGACCAGTTTCCGCGTGGCGAGCGGCGACGACGACGGAGACGGCGGGCTGTCGACCGAGTTCGGCGGCGACGACTGCGACGACGGCGACGACAGCGTCTACCAGGGCGCCCCTGAGACCTGCGACGGCGTCGACAACGACTGCGACGGCGACGCCGACGACAACGTCGGCACCCTCTGGTACGCCGACGCCGACGGCGACGGCTGGGGCGACCTCTGGGACGTCGTCATCGCCTGCACCCAGCCCGATGGCTACGTGCCCACCCGCGGCGATTGCGACGACAACGCCAGCTCGGTGTACCCGGGCGGCACCGAGGTGTGCGGCAACGGCGCCGACGATGACTGCAACGGCACCATCGACGACGACGCTGAGGGCGTCACCACCGCGTACCCCGACGGCGATGGCGACGGCTGGGGCGACGGCGAGGCGGTCACGCTCTGCGCCCTCGACGGCGCTCACGCGCTCGCGCCGGGCGATTGCGACGACAGCAACGCGGGCGTCAATCCCGGTGCCAGCGAGGTCTGCGACGCGACCAACATCGACGAGGACTGCGACGAGCTCGCCGACGACGACGACGACGGCGTGACGGGCGAGAGCACTTTCTATTACGACGGCGACCGCGACCTCCGCGGCGACCCGGCCACGACCGACCTCCGTTGCGACGCGACGACGGGCTGGGTGGAGAACGCTGACGACTGCGACGATAGCGACGACGCGGCGTGGACCGGCAACGCCGAGGTGTGCGAGGACGGCAGCGACAACGACTGCGACGGCGCCGACGCCAACTGCGAGATCGCCGGTACCGTCGGTCTCGGCGCCGCCGACTACGAGCTGGAGGGCGAGGGGATGCTGGCCTTCTCCGGCGCCTCGCTCTCGGGCCTCGACGATGTCGGTGGCGATGGCCTCGGCGAGCTGCTCGTGGGCGCCTGGGGCTACACGAGCACCGGGGTGGCTTACCTCGTCTCGGGCGTCAGCCTCGCCTCGGGCTCGCTCGGCAGCTTCTCCCCGGTGACCGGCGAGGCGAGCGGCGACAGCTTCGGCTACGCGCTCGCCGGCTGCCCCGACCTCGACGGCGACGGCTACGCGGAGGCGCTGGTTACCGCGCTCGATGCGGCCGGCGGTGCCGGTGGCATCTACGGCTTCGAGGGCGACGCCGCGTTCTCCTCCGCTAGTGCCGCCGACAGCGTGGCCTACGGCACCAGCACCGACGACGCGCTGGGCGCGGCGATCGCCTGCGGAGGCGACCTCGATGGCGACGGCCGCGGCGACGTGCTCGCCGGGGCGCCCGGGGCCAAATCGGCGCTGGTGTACGACGCCGACCTGCTGCAAGTCGCCATCATCGAGGGCTCGAGCCCCGGCATGGGGCTCGCGGTGAGTCTCCTCGCCGATGTCAACGGCGACAGCCTCGACGACCTGGTCGCTGCCGACCCGCAGTCCGACGCTGCCTACCTGTTCTACGGGGGCGGACTCGGCGATGTCGCTGCCGCCGACGCCGATGTGATCTTCAGCGGCGAGTACTCGGGTGACGACGCTGGCCGCGCCGTGGCGGGCCTCGGCGACTTCGATGGCGACGGCACCGGCGACCTCGCCGTGGGCGCCCCGGAGAGCGACAGCCCGGGGACGGCGGCGGGCGCGGCTTACCTGGTCTACGGCTCGGCGAGCCTCGCCTCGCTCGACCTCGGCGCCGCCGACGCGGTGATCCGCGGCGAGGATGCGGGCGATCGCGCCGGTTACACCCTCGCCGGCGGTGGTGACGTGGACGGCGATGGCCGCCCCGATATGCTCGTGGGCGCCTACTACGAGGGCAGCGGCGGCACCGGGGCTGGCGCGGCTTACCTGCTCTACGGCGGGGTCACGCCGGCCACCAGCCTCTCTGGTGCCAACGCCAGGTTCATCGGCGAGACTGGCGGCGACGGCGCCAGCGAGGGTCTGGCCCTCGGCGCCGACATGGACGGCGACGGCACCAGCGAGGTGATCGTGGGCGCCCCGGCCGCTGACTCCGGCGGTGGCGCCGCCAGCGGCTCGACCTACATCATCCTCGGCGGGAGCTACTGAACCCGATGTCCGACCCCCAGTTCGCCCTCGACCTGCGCAAGGCGGCCGTCTCCGCCTGGGACCAGACCTCCGGCCACCTCCAGGAGGCCCTACAGAAGCACCTCGTGGTGGCCTTCATGGGCTCCGCCTCCTCGGGGAAGGACAGTGGCATCAAGGCCCTGTTCGGTATCGATTTCGGTGACATCAGTCCCGTTCCCGGGAGCACGCGGGAGCTCCGCGCCGCCAAGCTCGACGCCGACGGCCAGGTGATGTTGCTCAACGCGCCGGGCTTCGGCGACGTGCGCGAGGATGTCGATGCCGTGGCGCGGCAGGCCGTCGAGATGGTCGACATCTTCGTGTACGTGGTCAACGCCGAGGGCGGCGCCACTGCCGACGAGCGACGAGATCTCCTGTGGATCCAGAAGCTTGGGCGCCCGGTGTTGGTGTGCCTCAACAAGATCGACCTCATCCGGCCGAGCGAGCGCCAGGGCTTCGTGACGTCCACTCTCGGCCAGCTGGGCGTGGAGCCGAAAGACTCGGTGATCACCGCGTTCGCGCCACACCCGAAGCTCTCCCCCGAGCCCATCGGCGTGGAATACGTCATCGACTGGGTGGGGCGCCGCCTCGAGGAGTCTGGCAAGACCTTGCTCTTCGCGAAGTACCTGCGCAACAAGGCCGCCGCCTGCGAGCCGATCATCCAGGCCGCCGCCAAGACGGCCAGCATCGCGGGCGCGGTACCGATCCCCGGCGCCGACATCGCGGCTGTCACTGCCATCCAGGTGAAGCTCATCCGCGACATCGCCACGGTTCACGGGCAGGCCCTCGACAAGGACATGGTCGCGTTCATCCTGGCGGAGCTGCTGGCCGGCGGCATGCGCGGCTTCGTGCGCTGGGGCGTGGAGGGGCTCAAGGCGGCCGGCTGGGTGCCCGGCGGGCAGTTCGCCGAGGCGGCGATCCTCGCGCTCTCCGCCACCGTGGCTGGCGCCACCACCTACGGCGTGGGCAAGGCCACCGTCGCGTGGATTCAGAGCGGCAAGAAGCTCGACGGCGACGCGCTCCGCGCCGCCTTCGACGTGGCCGCCTTCGCGTGGAAGGACCGCTCGGTACCCCCCGCGAAGACCCCGTGAGCCGGGCCGAGCGCGGCAGCGGCATCGAGGCGCGTTTCATCGACGACCCGCTCGAGCTGTTGTTGTCGAAGGCGCATCGCGACGAGATCGAGCCCCTGGCCGAGCTGCTCGGGGTGCCACACCGCGAGATGGGGATCGGCCTGGTGGCGCGGAACTGCGCCCGGATCACGCGGCGGCTCGCCACGCACGGCATCGCCAACGCCGCGCTCCGCGGCGGCGAGGGGCCACCCTACGCCGAGGTGCTGGCCGGGATCGGGGCGCGGCAGGCGCTCGACGGCGAGTTCGAGGCCGCCGAGCTACAGCTGGTGCGCGGCGCGGCCGCGGCGGCCTGGGCACGCCTGCGCGCCGAGGACCGCCGCCAGTTGTGGAACGACTTCGGCCTCGCGGGCGAGCCGGTTCCCGGCGACGGCGCCACCGCCATGGCCCGGGCCGAGGCGGCGCTCGGCGAGGTAAACTTCGGTTACCGGATCACCAACGCGCGGCTGCCGCCAGGCAATACAGCCGCCATCTCCATCTTCGCGGTGTTCATGCTCTCGCCGGCCGGCTGCGTGCTCCGGCCCTTCATGATCCCCTTCTTCCCGCTGTTCGCGTGGTGGGCCTTCCGGCCCGACCCGGCGCGGCTCGGGGTGGCGGTGATGCACGTGGCGCGCTTGCGCCAGCTCGTCACGCGGCGGGTGACGATCGGGTTCGTCGGCTCGCCGTCGACCGGCAAGGACGCTGGGATTCGCGCGCTGTTCGGCATGGACAGCGGCAACATCTCGCCGGTGGCGGGGAGCACCACGAAGGTGAGCATCCAGCGCGTGCCCGGGGCCACGGCGCTCTACGTGGTCAACACGCCAGGGCTCGGAGACGTGGTGGAGTCGGTCACCGACGAGGCCAAGCAGGTGCTCGGCCACATCGACGTGTACATCTACGTTGTCAACGCCAATGGGGGCGTGCAGGAGCGGGAACAGGCTGACTACCGGGCCTGCGTCTCGTCGGGGAAGCCGGTGCTCGCGGTGGTCAACAAGATCGACACCATCGAGAGCGAGGACGCCCTGCCGCGACTGCTGGAGCACGCGCAGAAGGCGCTCGGCGCCCCGGCCGACTCCTTCTTGCCGGTTGCCTTCGACCCGCTTCCGCAGCTTGCCGACGCGCCCGTGGGGCTCGACGCGGTGCGGGCCTGGCTGCGAGCGCGACTGGTCGATGCCGGGAAAGAACCCAGCGAGATCCCTATTTTCGGTGCAAGCTCGCCAGCCTCGGGTGGGTGAGCAGGGGTCGAATCTGGATGCAGCCGAGCCCCTCGGCGGGGCCGGGTCGACAGAACAGGAAGCCCTGCATGCGGGTGACGCCCAACATGATCAGGATCTCGCGCTGGTGGGGGTCCTCGATGCCGTTGGCGGCCACGCCCCGGGCCATCTTCGCCGCCATCGCCACCGCCTGCCGGGCGGTCGCCTCTGCGGCGGGGTCGTGGAGCAGTCGCGACATCAGCGTGGGGGACAGTTTGAGCCCGTCCACGGCTAGGCCAGGAGGGGGCGCGAGCTCGTCGGTGCCCACGTCGTCGATCACCACGGCGGCGCCCCGCGCGCGCACGCGCTCGAGGTTGGCGCGACCGGTGGCGTCGAGCCCGTGGGCGGTCTGGTTGGCAATTTCGAAATCCACGCTGCTAATGTCGACGCCGCCCCGTTCGAGGAGGCTGAGCATGCGCCTCGCGAAGCCCGGGGTTGCCAGTTGGCGCGGAGAGCAGTTGTGGTACACGCGGAAGCCGGGCCATGCCTCGCGCCAGGGCTCCATCTCGCGGCAGGCGGCGGCGGCTACCCAGTCGCCGAGCTCCAGCACCTCGCCGGAGTGCTCCGCCATCGGCAAGAACTCCGAGGGCGGCACGGTGCCGCGCTCGGGGTGGTACCAGCGCACCAGCACCTCGGCGCCGAGCGGTGCCCCGCTGAGCACGTCGTACTGCGGGTGGTAGTAGGGCACGAACTCGTGGCGGATAAGCGCCTCGTGAAGCCTGGACTCGGGCGCGTGTCGAGCACTGTACTGTCGCTGCGGGCGCGCCATCGCTTCCTCACCTACCTCTGTCGGCCGGACGTCCTCGCGAGTTGAGGCAATCCTCAACCGCTCGCAGGGGTCGACCGCATCCGGGCCGACCAGGTGAAGCTGAAACGGGCCACCTCGGTACCGTCATCTAGCCTTCCAACTGTTTCCAGGGCGACAGTTCTCGCCTCTCCCGAGGCCTTGGCCTCCGCGAGCGCGCGGAACACCGCCTCGCCGCCGTCGCAGCGGAAGGTGGCCCTTCCGGCGGCCTTCTTGCCGTAGCTCGCCTTCATGTCGATGATGAGCGTCGACATGGGTACGCCCGCGTCTTCCGCCGCCAGCAACACGAGCGCGCCAGTCGACATCTCCGCCGCCATCGCGAGGGCGGCAAAGTAGGTAGACCGGAAGGGGTTCTGGCTGCGCCAGCCGTAGGGCACGCTGGTGACGCAGTGCCCGGTGGAGATCTCGCGCAGCCGCACGCCGCACCACCACGCGGCGGGCAGCTTCACGAGCAGCCAGAACCAGAAGGCGAGGGGGTTGCTGATGCGACGGCGCATCGTCTCGGCGCGAGGGCTGAGCGTCATGCGGTGCCGCTATCGCACCGGTGGCAGCCGTCGCGCCCACCAGCGGAACAAGTCATCGCGGCCCGGGCTCATCGCGCGGCCAAGAGCAAGAATAGCGTCGCGATGGTACCGGCCCTCGACCAGCTGGGTGGCGAGGGCCCGCGCCCCCGGCGACACGGGGAGCATCGGCAGCGCCCGCAGCTGCGAGGCCGACAGCTTGATGGCGTCGAGCGAGAGGGCCGAGCCGAGCGAACAGCCGAGCGCCCAGGCCGTGCTCGACGGCGCGAGCAGGACCGCGAGTAGATCGGCAAGGCCGATGCCCTGGGGCCGCGCGACGAGCACGGGAGTGATCCCCACGCAGTGACCGCCGGGGTCGGGCGCCGCCTCGATGACCCGGGTCTGGGTGGCCACGAGCACCTGTGGACCGGAGCGCGCCCGCTGCCGGGGGTGGAGGGCCGTCACCGGCACCGTGGGACGGGTCCAGCGCTGGCGGTGGATGGTGGCCGGCACCTCGCCCCAGCGCAGGCGGCCGGGGTCGACGAGCCCGCTGGTCACCACGCGCAGCCCCGGAGCATCCTCGCGCACGTGCCCCTGGAGGGCGTAGTACTCGTCGCGGAAGTCAGCCTCTACCGTGGCCACCTCGCCGAGCGCGGCACCGGAGGCGGGCGCCGGCGGCGGCGCCACGTCGTCGGCGGCGATGAGGCCGGGGCCGTGGGAGAGCACGCCCTGGTCGACCACCGCGGGCGGGATCTCCCGCAGCCGCATCGTGCCCTCGCCGGGTGCATACACGCTGGCGACAGTGGCCCAGCCCACCTCGGGAAAGGCGCCGCCGGGGAGGGTCCACGCCCAGCGCGGCGCCGGCGTGGCTGCTCGCAGCGCGGCGGAGTCGCGCGCCGCGTAGGCCGAGGCAGGGAGCACGATCCCCACCACCGGGCAGTGGCGCAGGCACTCGGCGAGAAAGACGACGCTGATGTCGGTATAGGGGCCCACTAGTTCGCTGTGCCGCGACCGGATCCGGGCCGCGAGCGCCGGGCTCGCCGCCGTGAGTGACTTCAGCCGGTTCAGGAAGGGCGGGTTGGTGAGCACGACGTCGGCCGCCGGCCACGAGGAGTCGAGCGCGTCGCCCACGACGATCAGCGTTTCCAGCTCCCGACAGTCGTCTTGGTCGAGTCCCGCCGCGACCGCCAGTTGCGCCCTCGCCAGCGCCACCGCCAGCGGATCGAGGTCGATCCCGCGCAGTCGTCGCCAGGGCAGGCCGGCGCGCAGGGCGGCGAGCAGGAAGGCACCCGCTCCGCAAGCCGGGTCGAGCAGCACCGAGCCGGTTCGCGATCGCGACAGCGTCGCGGCGGCGATGTGGTCGGCGACGGCGGGCGGCGTGTAGTAGGCCCCCAGCGCCTTGCGGCGCGGATGCCCTAGCTCCAGCACCCGCGCGGGCTCGGGGAGCGGGGGGAGGGGAGGCCCGCCGCGCCGGGCCGGATCGAAGAGCGCGAGGCCGGTCTGCGCCCAGTGCCGATCGGGCTCTCCCACCGCCATGGCGAGGGCGTGTGCGAGGCCGGCCACGCCACTCTCCGACAGCCAGCCGCGGTAGGCCCTGGGCATCCTCACGATCCCGCTCCTACCGCGATCTCCGGGGTTTACAAGACCGCTCGAACGTGAGAAGCTCGAAGGCCTTGCCGCGCGCCCTGCCCCTCGCGTTCCTGCTGGCCTGCGAGCCGAGCGCCGAAGGCTCGGGCAACGGCGGCGTGGGCCTCGATCTCGCGCTGGCGGCCGATGCCTCGGTGGCCGGCGAGGCGGTTGGCTTCACGACGGTCTTGCACCTCGATGATGGCAGCGAGGTGGCGGTGGCGCCGGAGATGGTGTCCGACGCGGAGCTCCACCTCGCCACCCGCTGGACGGCCGCCGGAGCGGGCGAGATCGCCCCGACGGCGGCCGGGATCCACCTGGTCACTGCGGCGGCCACCTGGCAGGGAAAAACCTACTACGACACGGCCTGGCTGGCGGTCTCCCGGGCCGAGGCCGCCTCGCTCGACCTCTCGCTCTCCGGCGTCCAGGTGGGCGCGGGCGAGCCCCTCAGCTTCGATGTGAGCGCCTTCGACGCCTTCGGCAACGAGGTGCCCGACGCCGACGTGCTCCTCGCCGCCGACTCGCCCGACGTCGTCATCGCCGACCCGCGCATCGCCTCCGGCGTTCCCGGCATCTACGCCGTCACCGCGTCGGTGGATGCCCTGTCCGATCGCGAGGAGTTCCGCGTCGTGGCCGGCGAGGCCGAGTACATCGACCTGTCCCTGTCGACCACCGACCTCGAGGTGTACGAGACCACCATCGCTACGGCCTACGTCAAAGACCCGTACGGCAACACCCTCGACGCCGCGCCCGAGATCGCCGTGAGCGGCACCGCCGCCGTGGTCCAGGCCGGTCCCAACATCACCTTCCCCGAGGAAGGCTGGTACACCGTCACCGCCACCCACGAGGATCTCTCGGCGGCGGTGGGGCCCTTCCTCATCGACAGCACCGGGCCGGATCTCGACATCTACGAGCCGGCGCGCGCCGACTGGGAGATCAACTCGTCGGCGCTCATGTCGGGCAAGGTCACCGACCGGTGGAGCGACGTGGCCCTTCTCACCGTCAACGGCAACGCGGTGCCCGTCAACGGCGATGGCAGCTTCACCCACACCCTCGACTACGCCTTCGGCCTCAACGTGGTCGACACCTACGCCGAAGACACCGACGGCAACAGCGCCAACGACACGCGCACCGTGCTCGACGGTCCCTTCGCCGCGCGGGGCTCCGGCATCGGTAACGGCATCGTCGCCCGGGTGAACGAAGACGGCTTCGACACCATCGAGGGCCTCGGCGAGTCGCTCCTCGCCGACTTCGATCTCGCCTCGATGCTCACCAACCCGGTGGTGAGCATGGAGGAAGAAGACTGCTACGACATCATCTTCGACGAGATCTGCGTCACCTGGTACGCCATCGACATGTACGTGTGGAACCCGTCGATCGGGGCCACCGACATGGAACTCGACCCCACGGCCGGCGGCTACATCGACACCACCTTCACGGTGTACGACCCCTACATCGAGTGGGAGATCGACGCCACGCTGGTCTTCGTCGACATGAGCGCGGAAGGCACGGTCTACGCCGACAGCATCACCGCCAACATGGACCTGTACCCTTACGTGTCGAGCGGGGTGCTCGGCATCAGCGTGGGCGCGGTGGATGTCACGTCGTCGAACTTCACCTTCTACTGGGACTCGTGGATCTACGACCTGATGTCGTGGTTTGGCCTCGATCTCTCGTCGATGGTGCAGTCGCTGATGGAAGACGCGGTGGAGAGCGCCGTCACCGACGAGGTGCCGGCCGCCATCGAAGACGCGCTGGCCGACCTCGAGATCGCGACCTCCTTCGAGGTGGGCAGCGCGACGGTCGACCTGGTGGCGGAGCCCTTCGCGGTGTCGGTCGACGACCTCGGCCTCACGCTCGGCCTCGCCACGTACGTCGACCCGCAGACGTGGGTCCACGAAGACGAGGGGCTCGGCTCGCTCTACGCGGCCTACGGCATTCCCAGCTACACCAGCGCCTCGCCAGGCTTCCAGGTGAGCATCGGCGAGGACTTCCTCAACCAGGCGATGTACGCCTTCTGGGGCGCCGGGGTGCTCGATCAAGACCTCGGTGGCGGCGACCTCGGCCTCGACCTCGGCAGCTTCGGCGACATCCTCGGCATCGGCGATCTCCACATCACGACGAAGGCGCTGTTGCCGCCGGTGATCCTGCCCGGCAGCGGCACCTCGATGATGGACATCCAGATCGGCGACCTGGAACTCTCGCTCTACGACGGCGAGGCGGTCGACGAGAACTTGCGGATGCGGGTGTACGTCACCATCCTCGGCGGCCTCGATCTCGACGTGAGCGACGGCCTGCTCGCCCCCACGCTGGGCGACACCGAGGTTCGCTTCGACGTGGTGGTCCCCGCCGCCAACACCGTGGCCAGCCAGGACACCGAGGACCTGCTCGAGGCACTCATCCCCTTGCTGTTGCCCTCGCTCACGGGCGCCATCGGCGAGATCCCCATCCCCGAGCTGGGCGGCTTCGGCATCAGCATCGGCGCCCTGCGCCTCGACGGGCCGGAGAACGGCTTCGTCACCGTGGATGCCGACCTGAGCCTCTAGGCGCGCCGCTCAGGGCGAGGGCAGGGTGTCGGGGCTTTCCCACCACTCGAGGTAGCTGAAGGCGGTGCCGATGCCGGAGGTGGCCCGCCACACGGTGTTGCTGTCGGCGTCGAGCCTCTGGATCTGCCCGGCCGTGCTCCACAGCGCCACCACGTCGCCGCCGGGCAGCGCGGCCACGTCGCCCAGCCCGAGGAGGTGCAGGCCCTGGTCGGACTCGAAGGTCCAGGTTTCGGCGGCCACGCCGTCCTCGCGGTCGAACTCGTATTTCACCAGTCGCGACACCTCGGCGCTCGACTCCCGGTTGTCCATCCCAAGCAGGGTCTCCTCGTCGATCCAGCGGAAACCGTGGGGGTGGCTGGGCTGGGTGCCGACTGCCAGCTGCACGTCGGAGCCCTCGCCGAGCAGCTTCTCCACGAGCGCGCCGGTGGCGCGATCGACGGCGACGTACTGGCCGAAGTTGCGCAGGCACACCCAGTAGCGATCCGTCGCCGCGTCGTATTGCAGCACGTTGGCATGCACGATGGAGCCGTTGACCTCGAGCTTGAAGTCCCGAAAGTCGAACCAGTCGAAGGCACTCCACACCTGCCGGGTGGCGCCGCTGGGGTCGCGTTCGACAATGACGTCGCCGAGGCGCACGACCCCGTCGAGCAGGCGTTCCTCGTAGGCGAGCCAGGCGAGGCTGCCATCGGGGAGCTCGACGAAGTCGTGGTGGGCGCCCACGGTGGGGACGGTCTCGAGTACCGCGCCGTCGTAGGCCACCCGGTAGATGTGCATGTCGGCGCCGGGGTCGGCGCCGATGCCCGCGGCGGCGTTGATGAGGAGGCTGCGCCCGTCGAGGGCGCGGTGCACGCGGGTGACGATCGCCGCCGGGTCTGGCATGGCCCACCACCACACCGGCACGCCCCCGGCGTCGTAGATGGCCGCCCGGGCCGTGGAGGCGATGGTACCGGTGGTGAAGAGGCCGCTGTTGCGGGTGTTCTCCTCGACGACGAGGGGCTCGAGCGTGTCGGGAAGGTCGCCGGTGGACTGCTCCACGCAGCCAGTGGTGTCGGTCTCGCCCTCGATCACGACCTCCATCCGGAAGCAATAGCGGGTGGCCGGGCGGAGCCCGAGCGTGACCGCGCGCCAGGTGCCGTCGTCGCCGAGCTCGGTCGGCCAGCGCAGCACCTCCGTGCCCTCGTCGTCGAGCGCCACCAGCGTCACGCCCTCCGCCTCGCCGCGCCACGCGGCCTTCACCACGGTGGGGACCTTCCGCGAGAGGGTCAGGTCGGGCGCGTCGATTCCGGTTGCCGTGCAGGCGGCGGCAAGCATCATGGCGGGTAGCGAGAGCACGCTTCCATGCTACGCCGCCGCCCGATCGTTGGGTAGGGGAGCGACGGACGTCCGTCGGGTCGGCTGACGTCCGTCGGGGGTGTGTTGCCGGGAACCAAGGTAGAACCATCGGCACGGGTGATGCATGGACCTCGGCCGGAGGTCGTCCATGTTTTTGTCCCTGTCCCTGTCCCTGTCCCTGTCCCTGTCCCTGTCTGTGGCTTCTTGCCCCTCTCCCCTGGTCGATGCCAACGCGCTCGACTACGACGCGGCCGCCGACGGCGCCGCCTACGTGCTCGCCGCCGACGAGGAGGTCGTCTGCTGGTGGATCGTCGACGAGTACCACGACACGCGGCTCGTGCACCGCTGGCTGGTCTCGGACCGCTACCCCACGCGCATCGAGGCGCTGCCGGATGGTCGCGCGGTGCTGGTGATGAGCGACCTGCGCCTCCAGGTGCGCCACCCGGGCGACAAGTCCTACCGGAACCTCGACCTCTACCTGCCGGGCATGCCCGCGCTGGTGCTCGGGCACGGCCGCCGCGACTGGCTGGCAGTGACGGTCAATCGCGACGAGGCCTCGGCTCTGGTCATGCTCGTGGACATCGATCGCGAGCGCACCCTCGCCTCGGTGGCCTTACCGAGGGAGAACCTCGCGCTCTCCTTCGCGGACGGCAGCGATGCGGTGTGGGTGGACGGGGCACACGCGCTCGCGCTCGACGAGTCGGGGATCAGCGTGCGTGGGCAATCGCCTCGATGACCGCCTCGATCTCGTATGGAAAACCCGCCGCGTTTCCGCTGACGCGCATCCATCCCGCACTCCCCTCGCGCGGGCGGTAGTCGGCGCGGATGCCCTGCCGTGCGAGCGCCTCGTTGACCCGCGGCCCGTCGTCGACCTCCACGCAGACGAAGGCGGCTCGCCGCGCCGAGGGCCAGTCGCCTCGCACCCGGAGGCCGTGACTCGAGGCGGCGAGGAGCGCGGTATCGACGAGGCCTTGCGTCACCCGACGCGCCCGTTGCACCGCCGCGCCGAGGTCACCACCGGCCGAGGCCGCGAGGGTGGCGAGCTCCCCCAGCAACATCGCCATGCCCATCACCGTCGGCGTGCCCGTGCGGAAGCGCGTGCCGTCGTCGGCTCGCACCACGGCTCCCTTCTCGAATGCAAATGGCTCACGATGGTTCCACCAGCCGGTGCGGCGCGGCAGGAGCTCGGCGAGGAGCCGTCGCGACATGTACATGAACCCCGCTCCGGTGCCGCTGCGGAGCTGCTTGTGGCCGGCGGCCACCACCACCACGTGGTCGCCGAGGGCAGCCACGTCGATCGGGACGGTGCCGGCCGTCTGGTAGGCGTCGAGCAGGAGGATCGCCCCGGGCGCTCGCTCGCGCAGGGCGGCCGCCAGCGCGGGGAGGTCTTGCAGCCAGCCCGACTCGAAGAGGGCGTGGGAGATGGAGAGCACGCGCACGCCGGGGTGGATCGCCTCGACGATGCGCCCGGTGGGCACGGCGCCATCCTCGTCGGTGGGCACCTCCACCAGCGTGCCGCCGGTGTTCTGCGACCACTGGTGGTGGACGTAGTGGCCGGTGGTGAAGTGCCCGCGGGTGTACACCAGCGTGCCGCCGTCGATGCACTCGAGCACTGCAGACAGGGCGTCAGACGCGTTGGGGAACCAGGTGACGTCGCCGTGGTCGAGGTTGCCGCCCACCAGCGTGGCCACGCGCCCGCGGTACTGGTCCATCACTTTCACCCACTGGCCCTCGTCCCAGGTGCCGATGCCGTGGCGACCGAGCTGGGCGAGGTGGTCGGCCACGGCGGCCGGGCCGGCCACGGAGGGCACGCCCATGGAGTGCGAGCAGGCGTAGATGCCCAGGTCGAGCCCGGGGAAACAGTCGCGGAAGTCGAGGTCGGCCTCGTCGAGCCCGAGCTTGCGCGCGCGCTGGCGGCGGCGGCGGGCGGGCGCGGCGGCCTCGGGGACGAGGCTCGGCACGGCGGCGCCGCGGATCTCGAACGGCGTGCGCGCGGCCAGGAGGCGGTCCAGGGTGGCGTGCCAGGGGTGGGCGAAGGCGGCGAGCTGGGCTTCGACAACGTCGCGGGCGGCGGGATCCATGGGCCCGCGCCTAACGGCCCCGAGATAGCCGGGGCGCCGTGCGCGTGCGCTTCTTCAGCTACTTTTACCCGCCGTGTATCGGCGGCGGCGAAGTGATCCTCCAGCACCAGGCCGAGGAGCTGGCACGTCGGGGCCACGAGGTACACGTTCACACCACGCCCTTCACCAACATGGACGGGTCTACACAGGTTGAAAGCGGTGAGTTCGTCGAGGGCGGCGTGCACGTTTGCCGACGGCCCTCGCGCTGGGCGCCGGGACGCAACCCCCTGGAGAAGAACGCGATCACACCCGATTTCCTGCGTGATAGCTGGCTCCCTGCCGACTTGCTGGTGTGCGTGGGCTACCCTTCCCTGCACCTCGACCT
>VGRE01000071.1 GCA_016875435.1 Deltaproteobacteria bacterium
ATCTCCGGGGTGGCGGGCGAGATGTTGTTGTTGTTGTCGTCGCAGTCGGTGCTGGCGGCCACGCCGTCGCCGTCGTCATCGACCTGCCCGCCGCGCGCGGCCACGTCGGCATCGGTGATCCAGTTGCAGCCTGCCAGCAGGCCGAGAATCAGCCCCCCGGGTAACAATCTGAGGCGTTCCATCCCGAGCGCTCCGCCGTCCACCGTATCACGCGCTCAGGGCGGCTCGCCCAGATAGAGGAGCCACTCGCGATTGCCCGCCTTGGCGCCGGGTACAGGCGACTCGACCTCGCCCCGCAGCGCGAAACCCTCGGACACCGCCGCCGACGCGACCGACGCGATCGCGCCGCGACGCGCCTGGTCGTCGGTCACCCGCCCCCCCCTGGCCACCTGGGCGCGGCCCACCTCGAACTGGGGCTTCACCAGCACCACCGCGTCGCCGCCAGCGGCGAGCAGCCGCCGCACCGCGGGCAGAATCAGCCGCAGGCTGATGAAGGACAGGTCGCCAACCACGAGGCTCACCGGCTCCGGCAGCGACTGGAGGTGCCGCGCGTTGGTCTTCTCCATCACCACCACGCGGGGGTCGGTTCGCAGCGACCAGGCCAGTTGGCCCTGGCCCACGTCGATTGCGTACACCCGCCTCGCGCCCCGCTGCAACAAGCAGTCGGTGAAACCGCCGGTGGATGCACCGAGATCGGCGCAGACCCGGCCGACTACCGCGACCGAGAAGTGATCGAGCGCAGCCTCGAGCTTCAGCCCGCCTCGCGACACGTAGCGCAGCGGCGCGGCCCGGAGGCGCACGATCGCGCCCTCGCGAACGCGGGCGCCCGGCTTGTCGACCGGCACCTCGTCCACCAGCACGTTCCCGCTGCGGATCTCGGCCTGGGCGCGCTCGCGCGTGGCCACGATCCCGCGGGCCACCAGGCTCAGGTCGAGACGCTCGCTGCCCTTCAGTGGGCCCGGTCCACGGCAAAGCGGGCCAGCAGCAGGAGGGGCCCGGCGCCCGGCAACCCTGCCACGGCCTGCTCGGCCATCGTCGCGAGGCGACGAGCCTCGGAAGCCGTCCACTCGCGGCCGTTCAAGCGCACGAACGAGGGCGGACCGTCGTCACCCGCGTCCTGGTCGGCATCCAGGAGGTCGTCGGCCACCTGGAAAGCGAGGCCCATCGCCTCGCCGTACGCCGTCACCCGCTCGAGGTCGGTGGCACCGCCGGCGATGGCCCCCATGCGCACCGCCCCGCGGATGAGCGCGCCCGTCTTGAGACGGTGGAGCAATACCAGTGCGTCCAGATCGCGCGCGAGGTTCTCGATGTCGCGGTATTGCCCACCCACCATCCCGCGCGCGCCTCCCGCCATGGCCAGCTCCGAAACGAGGCGCGGCGACGCGGCGATCCGCGCGAATGCCTCGGTCAAGAGCGCATCGCCCACGAGGATCGCCACCGCCTCGCCGTACACCTTGTGCGTGGTGGGGCGCCCGCGGCGTAAGTCGTCGTCGTCCATCGCGGGCAGGTCGTCGTGGACGAGCGAGTAGGTGTGGAGGAGCTCGACCGCGACGGCCGCGTCGATCGCCGCCGCGAAGGGCGCCCCGGCGGCCTCGCATGACGCCAGCGCGAGCAGGGGACGAATCCGCTTGCCGCCGGTGAGGATCGGGTACTGGCAGGCCTCCCGCAGCGGGGCCGGCTCCACGTCGGCGAAGCAGGCCGCGAGTTCCGCCTCGACGCGCTCGAGCCGGGGACGGGCCCACTCGAGCAGCGCAGGCGTCATGGCTCGGGAACCGGGACCAGCGCCGGCGGAGGGTCCGGGGTGGGCGCAGGCACCTCGGGGCTCGGCGCCTCGGCGATGCTCTCCTCGACGATGGTCGGGGCGCCGCCGGCGCCCGGCGTGGCGAGGGGCTCCTCCACGGAAACGGGCGCGGCGCGTTCCTCGATGGCGACGGCGCGCGCCACGTAGGACAGGACACGGCCGCGGATGGCGGGATCGAGCGCGTCGGCGGCGAGGGCCAGGTCGCGCAGCTCCACGAGGCGATCGCGACGGTCCACGTCGTCCGTCGTCGCAAGGAGTGCGTCGATGTTCGCGACGAGCTTGCCGGTGGCAGACCCCGCGTCGCCGAGCGCCACGGGGTCGGGCGCGACGGGCGCGGGGCCACCTCCCCGGTAGGGCACGATGGTACACGCGACCGCGAGCCACATCATCACCGCTGCGGGCTATCCCGCCCCGCCGGCGGGCCCAAGCTCGGGGATCGCCTGCGCCGGCGGCGGGACGGTGGGGTCCACGCCCTCCTCGGGCTCGGGCGGGCCGAACTCCACGTCGTCGGGAAGGGCAATGGCGCCCGTCGGCTCCGCCTCCGCCGGCAGCACGGCGGCGGTCGACTTGTCACCCACGGGCGCGAAGATCCGCTCGGCCGGCTGCCCACCGGTAGTGAGCGTGAGCATGCCGCTCCCCTCCAGCCCGGTACCGACGGCGGTGTCTACGTGTTCCAGGCCGGGACCGGGAAGGTACTCGTCGCTGCCGCCGGGACCGAGCAGCCCGGCGCGCGCGAGCCCCTCGACGGTGCCCAGCCATGCCGGCAGGGCCCCGTTGGCGCCCTGCACCCGGAGCGAGCCACGCCTCATCGCCGTGTTCGCGTCGTAGCCGACGTAGGCCCCGACGGTGAACCCGCTGCCCCATCGCGGCGCTCCGCCCCCGTCGGCGAAGATGGGTGCCACGCCCAGGAAGGCGGCGTTTCGGTAGTCGTTGGTGGTGCCCGTCTTGCCCGCGAGCGGGACGGGCTTGCCCCCGAGACGAACCGCGACCGCGGCCCGGCGCCCGGTGCCGTACAGCACCACGTTGCGGAGGATGCCGCTCACGAGCTCCCCCGCCCGGGCGTCGGTGAGGGGCGAGGACTCGTTGCGCAAGCGATAGATCACGTTGCCGCCCGCGTCGCGAATCTCCGCGATCAGCGCGGTCCGCTCGTCGCTCACGGGCAGCACGAACCCGGAACGAAGGCCGATCACCGAGCCACTCTCGTAGCCCTCGCCGGTGAATCGCGGCTGCTCGCCGCGGAGCATGCCCTGGTAGAGGCTCGCCATCTCTACCAGGGTGGTGTCGGCCGCCCCGAGGGGGAGCGTGAGGTTCTCCGGCAACTCGGCCGTCACCCCGAGCTCGCGGGCCACCCGCAGGAGGTAGCGCACGCCCACGAGCGCGCGCCAGTCAGGGTGCAAGGCGAGGATCTCCGGGTCGTAGGGATCACGCTCCGCCACCTCGCCGAGGCGACGATCCAGGGACTCGCGAAGGGCCCTCAGGGTGCCAAGGTGGATGCGCGCGTCGACGACGAGCGCGCCCTGCGCGTCGACCGACAGCGCCTCGCCGACCGTCTCGGTGCCGACGAGGCCCGCCTCGGCGGCGGGAATCGGCACGAAGCCGGCGGGGGGACGGCCGCAGGCGGTCACGCCACTTACCGGGTCCCAGGTAAGCGTGGTGACCGGCGCCTCGAGACAACGCCCGGCGCTCGCCTCGAGCGCGAGGAAATTGTTGTTCAAGGCTGCCAGCCGCGCCTCGCGCTCCGCCGACCGGGCGGTGCGCTCGACCCGCGCGATCTCGGCGGCCACCCCGCTGCCGTGCAGGATGGAGCGGAGGGCGAGGGCGTCCTCGGGATGCGCACCCGAGCCCAGCTTTGCGATCACGTCGGCGCGAGCCCGGGTGAAGGCGTAGGACTCCAGCTCGGCGGCGCTGGCGCGGATCACCGCCTCGTCGCGCATGCGCGCGGCGAAGGCCTCGGGCGCCTCGCCGGGACGGGGAACGAGGTCGACCATCTGCGCCACGCGCCTCAGTTGCGTGTCGTCGAGCCGATCGACGAGGTGCGCCAACAACCAGACGCTGGCGACGTTCTCCGAGCGGGCGCCCGCCGCCGCCATGGAGAGGAAGGGATCGGAAGCGTGGTCGGGGCGCGGGTAGTACCAGACGCCGCGGAAGGGGAAGACCGCCCTGCGATTGTCGAGGACGTCGGTGGGCAACCAGCCGAGTTGGACGGCCGCGTAGTAGACCAGAGGTTTCCACGTGGAGCCAAACTGCCGCTGGGCGGTGGCCGCCCGGTTGAAGTTTCGGTTGTCGTTGCCGCCGACCATCGCCCGCACGAGGCCGTCTTGGAGCACCACCACCGCACCCTGGAGCCGCGGGCGGAACTCGATGTCGCATGACGCGCCATCGGCGCGGACGCTGGCCAGGACCAGTCGCCCCGGGACGAGCGCCGACAGGACGGCGTCGGGCTTCGCCGCGAACGCCGCTGCCACGCGGCGGACGCCCGGCGCGTCGACCGGGCAGGCGCGGCCGCCGACGTCGAGCAGTAGACCGCCGCCCTCCGTGGGCGCGCCCACCCGCGCCGCGTGGAAGCTCAGCGCCTGGAGTGCCTGGTTCGGCGAGGCCTCCGGGGCCGCGCTGTCGGGCAGCAACAGGCCGTCCAGTGCGGGCTTCTCGAGGGGCGGCGCCAGCTCGGTGAGGTGATGCCAGAGGCCGTAGGTCGCGGCGGCCTGCGCCCGGTGGTCGACGGTGGTGACGATGCGAAGCCCTGCCGTGGAGGGGTTCTCGATGCCTGCCCGCTCGAACAACTCGATGAATTCAGGCTCCTCGAGGCGGCGCTGCACCTCGTCGAGCACCACGCTGCGGTCGTAGCGGAACGCGCCACGCCGGAAGGCCAGCGGCTCCGCCAGCAGCGCGGCGGCCTTGGACTCGGGCAGGTAGCCCTCCTCGACCAGCCGGCGCACCACGTAGGCGGTGCGCTCCTCGGCGAGCGCGACCGCCGCCTGCCGCCGCTCCTCCGTCTGGCCGATGAAGGGGTTGTAGCGGCTCGGCGCCTTCACCATCCCGGCGACGAAGGCGCACTCCTTGGCACTCAACGCCGCCGGCGTCTTGTCGAAGAAGTACCGGGCCGCGACGCCGATGCCGCGCCCGTTGGCCGAGACGTGGAACTGGTTGGCGTAGAACTCGAGAATGTCTTCCTTGGAGAAGTGCGCTTCCAGCCGCGCCGCGTTCACCAGTTCGGCGATCTTGCTCTTCAGGCTGCGATCCGGCCGATAAAACAGGTTCTTCGCGGTTTGCTGCGTGAGCGTGGATCCCCCCGCCACCACCGACCCGGCCTCGATGTTCTGCACCAGCGCGCGCACGATGTGCTTGGGGTCGACCCCAGGGTGTGAGAAGAAGTTGCCATCCTCCGCGGCCACGATGGCGTTGATCCAGTCCCGCGGGAGGTGGGCATAGGGAACGTAGTTGCGATGTTCCTGGTCGAAGAACACGCCCATCGGCGTGACGCCGTCGCGATAGAAAACGGGCGATTCCTGTGCGATGATGGCGAGGATCGACGCCCGCGCGAACTCGGGGCCGGGCTCGTCAACCACGTAGGCCTTGAAGCCGTAGCCGCAGACGACGCTGCCGGCGATCGCCAGCACCGTCCCCCATTTCAGCAGTCGAGCGAGCCAGCGCCTCATCGCGAGGCCTCCACGAGCAGGTCGAGGGCACGGGTATACGAGGCCTCGGGCGACAGCCGCTCGGCCACCGCGCGACAGGCATCGCCGAGGCCGCGCGCGGTGGCGACGCGGACGAGGGCCCGGGCGCAGTCGCCCACCGTGTCGGCCACGAGCCACGGCTCGGGCAGAACCTCGCTCGCGCCGTTTGCGGAGGTGGTGATGGCGGGCACGCCGCAGGCCATGGCCTCGAGACAGGCGTTGGCGAAGGGGTCGTAGAGCGTGGGCAAGATCATCGCGTCGGCTGCTTGCAAGAAGCGTTCCGGGTCGCGCTGCGGGCCGAGGAACTTGACACGGGGGGGCGCGGAGATCGGTGGATCGCCGCCCACCACCCAGAGGCTCCACTCGTCGGGCAACGCGGCGATGGCCGTCGCCAGTCCCTTTCGCACGAAACCGTTGCCCACGAAGACCGCCACCCGCCCGTGGTCGCGAAGTTCTTCCCGCACCGCCGCCCGCACCTGCGCGTCGGGCCGGAATCGCTGCCCGTCCACCCCGTTGTAGACCACTTCCACCCGGCGTGGAGCGTAATCGTGCGCGAGGCCAGCGGCGCCAAGCCGGCTATTCGCCATCACGATGCGCGCCGCCCGCACGGCTGCCCGGTCGACGGCGGTCTCGAACCAATCGTCGGGGTTGACCAGCCGGCGGAGAGGGTGGGCCCGTCGCAGATAGTCGGCGTGCGAACCACCACCGGCACGGAAGAGATGGTGGCCCCCGGTACGACCGAAACCCATCACGGCATCGTAGTTTCCCGACTTGATCGCGCGGGAGGCGCTCCACCAGAGCGAGGCCAACTTGGCGGCTCGGACCATCCGCAGGTGCACGAAGCGCAGCCCCGGCTCGGACCGCAAGTCCTCCCGGATCTCGTGGCAGAGCACGTCGACATCGTGACCGCGCGACACCAGGAACCGCGCGAAGCCCACGAGGTAGCGCTCGGTGCCCCCGTTGGTCGTGAAACGCCGGTGGACAAGCGCGATTTTCATAGGCGACGGCGTCCCCACTTCAAGAGCACGTACAAGGCGCCGAGCACGGCGTAGAGCAACCCGTGGAAGCCGTCGCGGAATCCGCCCATGATGACGTAGGCGCGCACGAAGTGCCAGGGGGGACGGAGCAACAGGTCGAGCACGGAGCCGTCGCGCGCGTCCATCTGCGTGTAGCGCTCGATGCGCGCGAGATGGTCGCCCAGCGACCGGTACGGCACGTGGAGCAGCTCCCCATCTAGATCGTCCACCGCGCCTTCGACGACGAGCACGTCGTGAGGATCGCGCCCCTCCCAGCGAGCCTTGTCGCGGCGCACGAGCCGGACTCGACGGTCTGGCCAGGCCAGGCCGCCCCGCAGGGGACGTCCCAGGTACACGTTGCGACGACACACCCGGAAGCCATCCGCGCGGGGTGCCGCGACCTCCCGCCTGATCGCCTCGCGGAGCGCATCGCCCACCGTCTCGTCGGCGTCCACGCTGAGCACCCAGTCCCCGCGCGCCGCCGCGAGCGCCCTGTTCTTCTGGGCCACGAACCCTGGCCAGTCTGCCTGCTCCACCCGGGCACCCAGCGCGCGTGCCCGCGAGACCGTGTCGTCGGTGCTGCCGCTGTCGAGCACCAGCACCTCGTCGCAGAAGGCGAGCGAGCGGAGACAAGCCTCGATGCGGTCGGCCTCGTCGCGGGTGATGATGACGGCGGAGAGCATGGGACCGAGCGCGCTATCTTCCGTAGCATGAGCGACACCGGCAGGAGATTGAGCGGTGACTACGCGGAGGCCCGCGATCGATTCCGCCAGGCCGCCCGGGTGCGGCGCGGGATGGGCGAGGGCGTGCGCTACGACGGCCTCACCTGCGAGTTCGGCACGCAACCCAACCTCCAGGCGCTGGCCGCGCTCCGGCCCGAGAATCGCCTCCACCACTGGGCCGCGTCCCGCGAGGATCACCCCGCCAAGGCGGCGATGCGAGCGGCCTTCGCGCCGCGCGAGGCCCGCTGGGAGGCGGCCGTTCTCGGGCATGCCCGCGAGATGCATGTGCTCTGTCACGCGCTGGTCGAGGCCTGATCCGCCGTCCCGAAATACAAGAAGCAGGCCGCCGCGCCATACGCCCTTTTTTGGCAAGCTCGCTGGCTAGGTGCGCGGGCAAGCCCCTTGCACGTCGGAACTGGCATGCCCCTCCCCCGCGTCTCTCTCGCACTCTCCGTGCTGGTCGCCACCGCCGCCGTGCTTGGCTGCGCGGGCAGCTGCCCCGGCAACGATCCGGTCGACCAGCTGGCCGCCAGCGTGCTCACCGGCCCGGCCACCACGCTGGCGGTCGCCGAGGTCAACGGGGCGCCGGAGATCCCCGCGATTCGGCGCGGAGAGCTGGTGCCCATGGCGCCCACCGGGAGCGGGCTCCAGGTGCTGGCCGTCGCCCCGCAGGGGGCTGGCCGGGAACCATCGCAAGTCGCCGTGATCTTCGACCGCCCCATGATGGCCCTCGCCGCGCTCGCCGAGTCGGTGCCCGTGAGCTGCACGCCGGCCATCGACGGCCGCATGCGGTGGGCAGGCACGAGCACCGCCGTCATCGTCCCCACCGGGGGCCACTTCCCGGCTGCCACCGAGTACAGTTGCACGGTGCCGGGCGGCACCGCCGCCCTCGACGGCACCGCGCTCGAGGCCGCGGTGTCCTGGAGCTTCTCCACCGAGGCGCCGGCGCTCGAGCGGAGCTGGCCGCGCCACGGCGAGGAGGCCTGGGAGCTCGACAAGCCGATCGTGCTGCGCTTCAACCAGGCGGTCGAGCCCTCGGCGATCCAGCCCTTCCTCCGCCTCGCCACCGGCGCGGGGCAAGTGGTGGGGGTCACCGCGAGCGCCGCCGCTGGCGAACACGCCGAGCCCGACACCGTCGAACTGGCCGCGAGACTGGAGCGCGACACCGCCTACACGCTCACCGTGGCGGCGGGGCTGCGCGGCGCCGAAGGGCCGATCGCGCTCGCGACCGACGCCGCGATCAGCTTCCACACCACGCCGCGCGCCGGGGTCGCCGAGTACGGCCCCCAGGGCGACGGCGGCGACACCGGTGTCGACCCCGAGTCCTCCATCCGCATCGTGTTCAACACGGAGATCGACGGCAAGAAAGCGGCCGAGAAAATCCAGATCTCGCCGGCCCCACCCGACGGCTGGCGCCCCGCCGAGTCCTACACCAGCCGCTACTGGTACTACAACCCGCGTTTAAAGCCGAGAACCACATACACGGTCACCGTCAAGGCCGGCGTGGAAGACATCCACGGGCAAAAGACCGCCGACGACTACACCTGGAGCTTCACCACCGGCGACCTCGAGCCCCTGCTCGACGCCCCGTGGGCCGCCTCGCAGCTCTATCCCGCCAACAACCCGCCGACCGTCCCCGTGCGCTTCCGCAACGTGTCGCGCGTGGAGGCCGAGTTCGAGCGCATCGACCCGGCCCTGATCCTAGGCGGACGAGTCGAGTTCCGCGACCTGCTCGACGACGAGGGCGGGCGGCGCGTGGCCGTCGAGTCTCCCGCCGAGCGCAACGTGCTCCACCGCGCGATGCTCTCGATGGCGCCGGAGCTAGACGGCGGGCACGGCATCGTGCGGCTCAGCACCTGGTCGCCCGAGGTGCTCGGCTGGGAGGGTCTCCCCGAACGGCGCACCGCCATCTTCCAGGTCACCGACCTCGGCGCCAACCTCAAGCTCACACCCGACGGCGCCACCGTGTGGGTCACCCGCCTCGCCGACGGCGCGCCCGTCCCCGGCGCCGCCGTGGAGCTGTGGCGCTCGGGAAGAAAACTCTGGTCGGGCACCGCCGATAATGACGGCGTGGCGCTCGCCCGTGGCGACTTCATCGCCGACGGCGAGTACGAATGGGGCGGCGACGAGGTGCTCGCCGCCGTCCGCAACGGGACCGACCTCGCCATCGTGGGCCATCAGACCCGCGAGGGGCTCGAGCCATGGCGCGCGGGCGCCTGGGCTGCCTTCGATGCCGACGGGCGCCAGGTAGAGATCGTGGCCTTCACCGACCGCGGCGTCTACCGCCCCGGCGACACCGCCCACGTGGCGGTCACCGCGCGCGTGGCCGACATGCAGGGCCTCGGCGCCGCGGGGGGCGCCGTTTCCTG
Organism: Deltaproteobacteria bacterium; assembly: GCA_016875435.1. Taxonomy (GTDB): domain Bacteria; phylum Myxococcota_A; class UBA796; order UBA796; family SXON01; genus SXON01. Next base: position 9,583 of record VGRE01000071.1, read on the forward strand.
GTCGGTCAGCGACCCCGACGGCGCCGCTGCCGCGAGCGGCACGTGTACGCTGAGCGCCGGCGGCACCTGCACCTTCGATGTCGAGACCCCGGCCGATGCCCGTCTCGGAGACTGGTCGGTCCAGCTCGAGGGGGACGACGGTGCGAGCAGGGCGTCGGTGTCGATCCCGGTTCGCGCCTACCGGGCACCGGCCTTCCGGGTCGACGTGGCCGGCCCGGAGCGCCTCGTAGCGGGCGAGACGCTGAGCGCGAAGGCCGACGCGCGCTACCTGTTCGGCGCGCCGATGAAGGGGGCGAAGGCGAAGTGGTCGGTGCGGCGCGCGGTACGGCAGCCGAAGTTCGCCGACTTCGACGGATACCACTTCGCCGTCCTGCCCACCGACGACCTGTGGTCGGCGCCGGCAGCGGTGGAAGACGCCGTGTCGAGCGGCAACGCCGTGGTCGATGCCGACGGCCAATTCACCGTGTCGCAAGTGCTCCCGGTCGACCAAGTGTCGCGACCGTACACCTATCTAATCGAGGCCACCGTGACCGACACGGATCGGCAACAAGTGAGTGGACGGGCCACCGTCGAGGTCGACAGCGCCAGCGTCTACCCCGCGGTGAAGCCGGAGGGGTGGCTGGCCGAGGCGAACAAGCCCACGCGCGTGCTGGTGACGGCGGTGAGCCCCGAGGGCAAGCTCGTCCCGCGAGCCAACGTCCGCACCACCCTCCTCCGCCGCACCTGGGACAACATCCGCGAGCGGGGCGTGGATGGCACCTGGCGCTGGGTCACCAACAAGAAAGACGAGGTCGTCACCACGGGCACGGTGAGCGCGGGCGTCGGGTCCTCGTGGTCATTCACGCCCGAGGTGGGCGGCTACTACATCGTGCGCGCCGAGAGCACCGACAAGAGCGGCCGCGGCGCCACGGCAGAGGCCGGGATCTGGGTCTTCGGCGGCGACGTGAGCTGGGCGCGATCCGACGACCACCAGCTCGAGCTCGTCCCCGACCGCCTGCGCTACGAGCCGGGCGACACGGCGCGCATCCTCGTGAAGGGGCCGAAGCGCGGCCTGCGCGCCCTGGTCACCGTGGAGCGCGAGGGCATCTGGTCGCGACGCGTCGTCACCCTGGACTCCACCTCCGCCACCCTCACCGTGCCCATCACCGACGAGATGGCGCCCAACGCCTTCGTGAGCGTGGTGGCCGCCGAGGGCGCACCGCCCGCCGACAAGCCCGGCGCCGGCGTTCCCGGCGTGTGGTACGGCCTCGTCAACCTCGCCGTGAGCCCCGACGCCCAGCGCGTCGACGTGGAGCTGAGCACCGACAAGGGGAGCTACCGGCCGCGCGACGAGGTGACGGTCACGGTGACGGCGAGCCGAGAGGACAAGCCGCTCGCCAACGCGCACGTGGTTCTCTGGGCCGTCGACTACGGCGTGCTCTCGCTCACCGCCTACGAGACCCCCGACCTTCACCAGCGCTTCTACACCCCCCGCGACCTCGGCGTGATCACCGCCGACAACCGCGTGTCGGTGTACGACCGTGCACTCCGGCTCGCCAAGGGGGCCGAGATCGGCGGCGGCGGCGGCGGCGACCCGGCGACGCGATCAAACTTTGTGACCACCCCGCTCTGGGAAGGCGCCCTCCGCACCGGCGCCGATGGCACGCTCACCCATCGTTTCCCGCTCCCCGACAACCTCACCACCTTCAGGGTGATGGCCGTCGTCGACGACGGCCGCGCAGGCTTCGGGAAGGACGAGGCCGAGCTGCGCGTCAACCGCCCGCTCATCGCCCGCCCGGCCTTGCCGCGTTTCTTCCGCGGCGGCGACCGCGCGCTCGCCGGCGTCGTGTTGCACAACAACACGCCCACGCCGCTCGACGTGGCGGTGAACGCCACCGTCGAGGGCGCGACCCTCCGCGGGGCCCCGCGCACCGTGCGGGTCGAACCCGACGCGGCCACCGAAGTGCCCTTCGCGCTCACCGACTTCACCGGCGAGCGAGTGTCGTTCCACTTCGACGCCGAGGCGGGCGACCACGCCGACGCCGTGGATCTGGCCGTGCCCGTGGCCTACGCCCGCCCCACCGAGGTGGTGGCCAGCGCGGGCAGCACCACGGGGAGCACCACCGTCGACGTGCTGGTGCCCGAGGACGTGCTGCGGGAGTCGGGGGGGCTCGACGTGCAGGTGAGCGCGTCGTCGCTCGTCGGTATCGGGAGGTCGATCGACTACGTGATCGACTACCCGCACGGTTGCCTCGAGCAGACGGTCAGCCGCGCCCGGGTGGCGCTCCTCGCCGGGCGGGTGCGCGACCAGGCCGGCATCTCGCGGAGCGCCGCCGACCTGGTCGCCCTCTCGCAGGCCGGGCTGGCGAAGCTCGCCGACTTCCGCACCTACTCGGGGGGCTACGCCTACTGGCCGGGCGGCTACCGACCCGACCCGCTCGCCACAGCCTACGCGCTGGAGTTCCTCGCCGAGGCCAAGCGCGCCGGGCTCGAGATCGACGCCGAGGCCCAGAAGGGCGCGGTGACGACCCTGCGGGAGGTCCTGGCCGGCAAGCACCTGCCGACCTGGATCGGGGAGGAAGGCGCGCACGCAATCCAGGCGCGCGCCGCCCTGTCCCTGGCCCGGGCAGGACAGCCCGACCCGGCCTTCAACAATCGCCTCCTCGGCGACGCCGCCGGGCGCACCGCGCTCACCCGGGCGCAGCTGCTCGAGACGGTCGCCCGCACCAACGTGCGCGACCCCCGCGTGGTCTCGCTGCAGCGCGATCTCGAGGCCTCGCTCCACGTCGAGGCCACCACCGCCGCGCTGGTCGATCCCGACCGCGACAAGCTCGCCGCGCTCTGGTGGGGCGAGGACGTGGCCACCATCGAGCTGGTGCGCGCGCTCAACGTGGCCGCGCCCGCGCACCCGCTGATGGAGCGGCTCGTTGCCTATGTCGTCCAGTCGCGACGCCAGGGTCGCTGGTCGAACACCTGGGCCACCGCCGAGGGCCTCGCGGCGCTCGCCGACTACGCCGCCCGGGCCGAGTCGGGGGCGCCCAGCGCCAAGGTGAGTCTCGGTGGGGGAGCGCTGATCGACCAGGTGCTCGGCGCGGGGGGACAGGCGCAGGCCCAGGTAGCCATGAACCTGCTGAAGTCGGGCCCCCTGGCCTTCGAAGCCAACGGGGGACGCCTGTACTACGAGTCGCGACTGTCATACGCTCGCCCGGTGCTCCCGCCGCGCGACGAGGGCTTCACCGTGGAGCGGAAACTCGAGCTGGTGGGCGGGGGTGGCACGGCGAACGGTCGCGTGGAGCCCGGCTCGCTGGTGCGGGTCACGCTGCGCGTCGTCACCCCGGTCGACCGCTACCACGTGGCGCTGGTCGACGCCCTCCCCGCGGGGCTCGAGCCCGTCGACACCAGCTTCGCCACCGAGGCGAGCGACCTGGGCAGTGGTGGTCGCGACACCGGCGCGCGGGGCCGGGACACCGGGGAAGACACCGAGTCGCCCCACTGGTGGTCGGCGTGGGTGTTCAACCGCCAGGAGCTGGGCGATAGCGAGGTGAAGTGGTTCGCCGACTACATGCCGCGCGGCATCCACGCCCAGAGCTACATCGCCCGCGCCACCACCCCCGGCTCCTACGCGCACCCGGCGGCGATCGCACAGGCGATGTACGCACCCGACGTGTACGGCCGCACCGAGGCCGGGCGATTCGTGGTGGGCCGGGCGGTCGCCCAGCGATAGCATGTCGCGACTACGCACCATCGTGGCGCTCGGAATGGTCGCGCTGCTGGGACTGCAAGTCGAACTCGGTCGACCACTCCCCGCCGCGATGGCCGACGCCCCCCACGGCACGGTGGTGTTCGATCGTCACGGCGCCGTCCTCGCCAGTTTCGGCGAGGGCGCGCCCCCGGCCGAGGAGTGGGGCCGCTGGATGCAGCTAGCCACCGTCGCGGCCGAGGATCACCGCCTCGGACTCCACCCCGGGGTCGATCCGGTGGGCGTGGCCCGTGCCGCCGTGGTCAACCTGCGCGCGGGCGAGGTGAAGGAGGGCGGTTCCACGCTCGCGCAGCAACTGGCGCGCCGCCTCGAACCCCGCGCGCCGGGGTGGCTGGGCAAGCTCGGCGAGGCGCGGCTCGCGCTGCGACTCACGGCGCAGCTCGGCGGCCACGGCGTTCTCGACCACTACCTGCGCCGCACCTGGTACGGCAACGGCGCCACCGGGGCGGGTCGCGCCGCCCGGCTCTACTTCGACCGTCCGCCCGGCGCCCTGTCACTCGCGCAGGCGGCCACGCTCGCGGCGATCCCGCGCCGTCCCGCGAGCCTCGATCCCCTCGACAACCCGCTGCTGGTCCAGCGTGCCCGCGACCGGGTCCTCGAGCGGATGTCGCGGCACGGGCTGGCCACTCGCGACGAGGTCGAGGTCGCCCGAGCCGAGCCGCTCGTGCTCACGCCCCGTCGCGAGCCCTCCGCCGCGCCGCACCTGGTTCGCCGCGTGCTGCGGGACGCCCCGGAGATCCACACCACGCTCGACGCCACGCTCCAGGCAGAGACCGAGGCCGCCGTGGCCGGGGTGCTCGGCGCCCTCTCCGGGCGCAACGCGCGCGACGCCGCCGTCATCGTGGTGCACAACCCCACCCGCGAGGTACGCGCCTACGTCGGCTCCGCCGACTGGAGCGGGCCCGCCGGCCAGGTCGACATGGCGCGGTCGCGGCGCAGCCCAGGCAGCGCGCTGAAGCCCTTCCTCTACGCGCTGGCGCTGTCGCGTGGCCACGAGCTCGCCGAGACCGTCGACGACCTCCCGGCCGCCTGGCGCACCACCCACGGCGCCTGGTCGCCACTGAACTACGGCGAGCAGAGCGCCGGGCCGGTCACGTTGCGCGCCGCGCTCGCCAACAGCCTCAACGTCCCGGCGGTGCGACTGCTGGAGGAGGTGGGCGTGGCCGACCTCCACCGCGCGCTCGGAAGCCTCGGCTTCAGCACCCTAGTCGAGCGGCCCGACCACTATGGCCTCGGCCTGGTGCTCGGCGACGCCGAGGTGCGCCTCGACGAGATGGCCGCCGCCTACGCCGCGCTCGCCAGCGCCGGTCGCTACCGGCCGCTACGGTTCACGGGCGACGCACCCGACCCCGCCGGGGTGCCGGTGCTCGACCCCGTCGCCAGTTTCCTCGTGCTCGACGCCCTCGACGACCCCGACGCGCGTGCCCTCGCCTTCGGCGCCGACTCGGTACTCGAGGCGCCCTACCCCCTCGCCGCGAAGACGGGGACGTCCACGGGCTTCCGCGACAACTGGGCGGTCGGCACCAACCCTCGGTTCACGGTGGTGGCCTGGGTGGGCAACGCCGACGGCTCGGAGATGACCCGCGTGAGCGGCATCACCGGGGCCGGCCCGTTGATGCGCCGCGTGATGGACGCGGCAATGGGCGACAAGACGGTGACGGGTTGGTCCCCCCCGGCCGCGCTAGAGTCGCGACAGGTGTGTAGCCTCTCCGGTGGGCTGGCCACCGCCGCCTGCCCCGCTTCCCGTCCCGAGTGGGCACGAGTGTCCTCGCCCGAGCGGGCGTGCGCCTGGCACGGCGAGGGCACAGGCCTCCCGAGCACCTACGCCGCCTGGGCCGGCAAAGACGCGGTGCTTGCCGCTGCCGGCGGGCCGCGGGTGGCCTACCCGGGCGAAGGGGCCCGCTTCTGGCTCGATGACGACCGTCCGCTCAACGACCAGGCGATCACGCTTCGCGCCGCCGGCGGTAACCCCGCGGCCGGGGCGAGGTGGCTGGTCGATGGCACCGAGATCGCCACGGTCCCCGTCCCGTGGCGCACGCGATGGCTCCCCACCAACGGCGACCACGACATCGTCGTGGAGATCGACGGGGTGCGGAGCTCGCCGATCCGCGTGCACGTGGGCGGCGAGGCTGCCGCCTCGCCCCTCGCCGCCGCCCCCCTTGCCGCCGCCTCGGGGCGGGAATAGCAAGCGCGCGTTGGGCGACGTACCCAAGTGGTCTAAGGGAGCGGTTTGCAAAACCGCGATTCGGCGGTTCGAATCCGCCCGTCGCCTCCAACGGTTCTCGTGCGCGTGCGCCTGGCTGGCGGTCGCCTGCAGCGACCCTCCGTCGCCGCCGCCGCTGGTCCAGTCCAACGGATCGCTAGCGCCACACGTCGAGTGGGCGCGCGAGGACGCCCCAGTGTCGCGCCCCGTGGCCCTGTTCGTCGACACCCCTGGAGGGCCGCTCGACACGCTCGCGGGCAACAATGACGTGACCACCTTCCTGAACGACCGATTCCACGCCGTCTTCCGAGTGGCGCGGCACGAGCCGCCGTCGCTGCGATTCTACTCGGCCGACGGCTGCTTGCTCGCCGGCCCTCTCGTGCCCGCCAGCCCTGGCGACTTCATCGCCTTGGCCAACGAGGTCGTCCAGAAACCCGACGCCGCGGGACATAGCGCGACACACTTTTCACTCGCCTGCCCGCGATAGCGACGGTTACGGCGCGCGGCCCGCGAGGCCCTCCGCATGCTCGAGAAGGCGATGCTCAACTTCGCGCTGCTGGGCGCGGGCTGGGTGCTGTGGCTGCTGGCCCTGCTCTCGCTGGTGTGCATCGGCATTGGACTCGAGCGCGTGATTTACCTGCTCACCGCGAGCTCGCCGCGGGCTGCCTTCGAGCGGGCAGTCGGCGACTACCTCGGCGGTGGCGAGCGCGAAGCCCTGGCATCGGCAATGGCCGAGATGCCAGGGCTCGAGGCCAAGGTAGTGCGCGCGGGGCTCCTCGCCCGGCTCCCCGCCGCCGCCGAGGCGGCGATGTCGGGCACGCTCCTCTTCGAGAAGCTGAAGATGGAACGAGGGCTGATCCTGGTCGGCACGGTGGCCTCGACCGCGGCCTTCATCGGCCTGTTCGGCACGGTCCTGGGCATCATCCAGGCCTTCCACGACCTCTCGCTGGAGAGCGACGAGGCGGCGAAGGCGGTGATGGCCGGCATCTCCGAGGCGCTGGTCAGTACGGCTGTCGCGCTGATGGTCGCCATCCCAGCGGTGGTGCTCTACAACTTCCTCACGCGCTGGATCAAGTCGCAGGTCGGTCGCATCGAGAGCCTCGCCGGGCTCATCGTCGCCCGCCTGCGGGCCGAGGGCGGCTAGCCGATGGCCGGGGCGAGGCTCGGCGACGACGACGCGGGGATGACGGAGATCAACATCCTGCCGCTCGTCGATGTCGTGCTGGTGGTGTTGATCATCTTCATGGTCACCACCAGCTACATCGTGTCGCCCTCCATCAAGGTCACGCTGCCCGACGCGGCGACCGGCGAGGCCACGGCGCCGTCCTCGCTCGGCATCACCGTCACCGCCCAGGGCGCGCTGCTTCTCGACGGCGAGCCCGTGACCGAGCCGGAGATCCGCGCGGCGGTCCGCGCGGCGAAGGCCGAGAACGGCGACGTGGTCTGCCTCATCGCAGGCGACAAGGACGCGCGCCACGGCGCCGTCACCCACGTGATCGACCTGGTCAAGCAAGAGGGCGTCGCCAAGTTCGCGATCAACATCGAGCCGGTAGAAACGGGGCCGTGAGCGCCCCCGCCCCGTCGCTGTCTCCCTTCGGCGACGAGGGTCGCCGCCGCTCCTGGCTCGTTCCCGCCGGGATCGGCCTGTCGATGGCGCTGCACGGGGGCCTGGCGACGTGGATCGCGCTCCAGCCGCAGCAGTTGGCCCGCGCCGCGCAGTGGGTCGAGATGAGCGTCGCCCAGCCGCCTCCCCCGCCACCGCCACCACCCCCGCCGGAGCCTGAGCCCCCCAAGCCAAAGGCAAAGGCAGAACCTGTCAAGTTCAAGGAGATCAACCCGGTGGAGGCCCCTCCGGTCGAGACCCCTCCACCCGCGGCGCGTCGCGTGGTGAAAATGCAGGGATTGGCGGCCAACAGCTTCGCCCAGGGCTCGGGCACCGGGCTCGACGTGCGCGCCGGCACCACGGTGGGCACGAGGGCCACGAGCGACACGATGAGCATCGACGAGGCGCGGGGCGCCCGCAGCTATGCCAGTGTCACCACGCCACCGCGAGTCCGGGTGCGCGCCCAGATGGAGGTGCCCCGGGAGGCCCAGGACAACGACGTGGAGGGCGAGGTGAAGGTGCTCCTGGACCTCGGCGCCGATGGCTCCGTCACCCTGGTGCGCGTGCTCAGCGACCTCGGCTTCGGCACGGGCGAGGCCTGCGCCGCCGCCTGGAAGCGCTCCCGCTTCGTGCCCGCCCAGCAACACGGGCAGCCGGTGGCGGTCACCGGGATGCCGCAGGTGTGCACCATCGTGAGGCAGCCATGATCGGGCCGCTGCTGTCGCTGGCCTACGCGCAGGAGGCGCCCGCCGAGGCGGAGTTGCCTCCCCTCACGAGAGACCCGGCCCTGCTGGAGTTCGTGCAGGCGCCCTACCCCGAGGCCGCGAAGGCCGCGAAGATCGAGGGCACCGTCATCCTCGCCATCGAGATCGACGCCCAGGGAGCGGTGACCAGGGTGGAGGTAGCCCAGTCGGCCGGGCACGGCTTCGACGAGGCCGCAGTCGAGGCCGCCCGCGCCTTCAAGTTCAGCCCGGCCGAAGACGCCGCCGGCCCCGTCCCCGTCGCCATCGAGTTCGCCTACGGCTTCGTGCTCGACG
>VGRE01000072.1 GCA_016875435.1 Deltaproteobacteria bacterium
GGCGAGGCGCCCGTCGATGTAGGCCCGCGACCGGCCGGCGGCCTCGACCACGCGGCGCAGCACCAGCTCCTCCCCCACGTCGCGACCGGCGAGGCGATCACGGTCGCCCGGCGACAGCTCGAACAGCGCCTCCACCTCGGCCCGCTCGGCGCCGGTCCGCACCAGCTCCGGGTTGGCTCGCCCGCCGAGCACCAGTTGCAGCGCGTCGACGAGGATCGACTTCCCGGCGCCCGTTTCCCCGGTGACGATGTTGAGCCCGTCGCCGAGCACCAGCTCGATGTCGTCGGCGATGGCGAGCTGTCGAACTCGGAGGCAGCGCAGCATTGGCCGGGCTTATCTTGGCGAGTCAAGAGCGGCGCCGGCGTTGCCACCCGGAGCTCTGCGAGGCTACGTCGCCGCGAGTGATGGAACAGCACGCCGCCAGCGTCGCGCCCGCTACCGGTCGCGAGCCGCCCCTGGCGCTCTCCTCGGTGGAGTTGTTCACCGGCGGCGGCGGGCTCGCCCTCGGCACCCACGCGGCCGGCTTCCGTCACGCGGCGCTCCTCGAACGAAACGCCGACGCGTGCGACACCATCCGCGCCAACGTGGCCGCCGGCGCGGTGCCGGGCATCGGGCGCTGGGTGGTCCACGAGGGCGACGTCCGCGCCGTCGACTTCGGGGGCATCGGCCCGGTCGACCTCGTGGCCGGTGGCCCGCCTTGCCAGCCCTTCAGTCTCGGGGGGAAACACGGCGCCTTTGCCGACCCGCGGAACATGATCCCGGAGTTCTGCCGCGCGGTGCGCGAGCTCCAGCCGCGGGCGTTCATCATGGAGAACGTGCGCGGCCTCACCCGGGCCGCCTTCGCGCCCTACTTCGACTACGTGCTGCGGCAGCTCGCGCTGCCGGGCCTGCCGCCCGCGGTCGACGAGACGTGGGAAGAACACGACGCGCGGCTGCGCGCCGTCGGCACGCCGGCCTACCGGGTGCAGGCGCGCGTGCTCGACGCCGCCGACTACGGCGTGCCGCAGCATCGTCACCGGGTGTTCGTGGTCGGCTTTCGCGCCGACCTGCCGATCGCGTGGTCCTTCCCGGCGGCCACGCACTCGGGCGCCGCACTCTGGGCGAGCCAGTGGGCCTCCGGCGAGTACTGGCGCCGTCACGCCATCGCCCCACCCGCGGCCCCGCCTTCGCGTCGTCCCGCCGGTCCCGAGGGGCTGCGGCCCTGGCGTACCCTGCGCGACGCCATCGGCGACCTGCCCGAGCCCGAGGCCGGCGGGGGGGGGCCCTTCAACCACCGCCTCGTCCCCGGGGCGCGCGCGTACCCGGGCCACACCGGCAGTCCCGTCGACCTCCCGAGCAAGGCCCTGAAGGCAGGTGTCCACGGTGTTCCCGGGGGTGAGAACACGGTATTGTTTCCCGGCGGTCGGCTCCGCTACCTCACGGTGCGCGAGGCGGCGCGGGTGCAGACCTTCCCCGACGGGTGGCGGCTGGAAGGCGCCTGGGGCGAGGCGATGCGGCAGATCGGCAACGCCGTGCCGGTGAAGCTGGCGGAGGCGGTGGCGAGGAGCGTGGCCACGGCGCTGGCCTGAGCCTCACACCCTCACCGCCCACACCCCCACCGGGATCCCGCCGTTCTTGAAGTGAGCCAGCCGCTCGGCGCCGCGGTCCACGCGCATCGCGAAATCGGGCTGGGGCGACAGGAACACGGCGGTCCATCCTGAGAAACGCTCGCGGAGCGCTCGCCCGAAGTGGTTGTACACCGGGGCCACGCTCGCCCCGAGGCGGCTGCCGTAGGGTGGGTTGGTGACGACGGTCCCGGCCACGCCGGTGGGCTCGATGTCGCTCACCTGCAAGTGACGAAAACTCACCTTCACCCCGGCACGCTGCGCGTTGGCCTGCGCGGCGAGTGCCGAGGGCGCGTGGTGGTCGGAGCCGGAGATGGGTGCGCCGGTGGAGACCGGCACCACGCGGATGGCCTCCCGGGAGAGCCCGCGCCACTCGTCGCAGGCGAAGCGTCGCCGGCCGAAGGGCGGCCGCCCGGCGGCGAGGAGGGCCGCCTCGATGGGGATGGTGCCCGAGCCGCAGAAGGGGTCGACGAGGGGGCGATCGCCGCGCCAGTCCGCCAGCCAGATGAGGCAGGCGGCGAGGTTCTCGCGCAGCGGCGCCTTCACCGAGTCGGTGCGCCATCCCCGGCGATGGAGCAGATCGCCACCCGCGTCGAGCGACACGGTGGCCACGTCGTTGTCGATGCGGATCTGCACTTGCTGGGCGAGCTGCGGCCTCGCCTCCCTGTCGGGCACGAAGGGGCCCTTGAGGCACTCCTTGATGGTGTGCCCGGCGGCGCGCGCGGCCACGTCGCGAAAGCGCACCGCGCTCTGTCGCGACGTGACCTCGACGTCGATCTTCGCGAGGGGATGGACCAGCGCCTTCCACGGCACGCGGCGCAGCAAGCCAGTGAGCTGGTCGGGCGACTTCGCCGTGCCCGACACCAGCTCGACGAGGATCTGCGAGGGCGTGCGCATCGTGCGCGCCAGCCGGGCCACGCGCGCCGCGTCGGCCTCGAAGCGCACGCCGCCGCCCACCACCTCGCCCTGCACCCCGAGCGTGGCGAGCTCGGCCTGCACCACGCCCTCGAGCCCGGGGTGAATCACGGCGAAGGCGTTCATCGCCGGCGGCTATCGCAGGCAGCCCGCCGGCGCGCCGCCTACGGTGCCGCCAGTCCCCGCACCGCCGGGTGAATGCTCCCCGGCACCATCTCCCGCGCCTTGGTGGCCACGCGCGGCAGGGGCGAGGACAGGGCGGCCTGGATCACCCGCACCGCGCCCGGCTCGCCCAGCAGGTCGACCCGCATCAGCGCCGCCATCGCGAGCCCCTGCCGCTCGCTGTCGGTCGACCACGCCACGATCGCGTCCTGGACCACGCTGTCGGTGCCGAAGCGCTCGGCGAGGCACGAGGCGGCGCGCATCGGCACCGACGAGGGCAGGATGGCGGGGTCGGTGAGCCCGAGGAGTTCGTCGCGCAGCGCCGCCGAGGAATCGCCGAGCGACATGCAGTCCACCCCGTCGCGCGCGGCGAGGGCGTCAGAAACGGGCGAGGCGAAGGCGAGGGAGAGGGAGAGGATCATCGGACACCGATGTTTAGACCGAGCACGCCCACCTGCGCATTCGACAAGTCGAATTGAGAGGTGCAACCAACATTTCCGCACACGGGGTAGGGGAACATCAAGTTCGTGGCCAGCGCGCTCTCGCAGCTCTTCGCCGACGAGCAGTCGTCGGTGTCGCTCAGCGCGTCCCAGTAGTTCCAGCCTATCTCCACTGGGTGGTAGAGCCCGAGGAAGTGGCCGATCTCGTGGGCCATCGTCTCGCCGTAGAGGTCGATCTCGCTGTCGCTGAAGCTGGCGTTGGCGCCGGCGTGGACCAGCCAGCTCACCGCCACCACCGAGTGCTCGGTGGCCACCTGGGGACCGGGAATGCCACCCGCCACGCCGTAGACGTCGGAGGCGCCGTCCACGTCTTCGCCCACCACGAGGAGGACGCCCTCGCCCACCTCGTCATAGAGCGTGCCGTAGGCGGCGTTGCCGGTGCTGGGCGACGGGAGGCTCGCCTTGATGTCGGAGCTGATGAACTCGGTGGAGAGCTCGATGCCGTGGCTGGCGTAGATACTCGTCCACCGCGCCACGGCGGCCTCGGTGGCGCTCACGACGTCGCGGTCGTTCTCGAGGTCGCCCGCGTAGGCGATCGTGGCCTTCAGCTTCATCGCGCTGCCGGTGCAGGAGCGGCGCAGGATTGTCACGTCGACGTCGCGACGTCCCTCGTAGTAGAAGTCATCGGAGAGGGTCGACGCGTACAGGGTCCACTCGCCCTCGGAGAGCCCGGGGTCGCTCTCCCGGACCGGCCAGTTCAGGGTCGTCGCCGAGGCGTCGGCGTAGAAGGCGTCGGTGAGGGAGTCGTGACTCTCGTACCAGTCTTCCCAGTCGAGGATTGACTCCCCGTCGGGGTTGACCAGCCCGTCGGTCGACACGTAGCCATCGCCGCTGTTCTCCACGACGACCTGGAACACGGCGTCGTCACTGTCGAGCGATAGCGGGATGCTGACGATGCCCTGCCGGTCGCTCTGCAACGACATCGTCTCCACCTGGACGTCGCCGCCGCAGTTCTCGGCGTCGCTGGTCGTGCCGGTGCAGGCCAGGAGCGAGAGCCCGGTGGTAGCGAGCACGTAGCGCATCATCCGTCTTCGACGACGAGCGTGGCGGGTAGATTCGCGTCGTTGTCGATGCCGCCGTCGACGGCCGTGCCGCGCAGGGTGACGCTCGGGGCTCGCGTGGTGGTGCCCCGTGTCGTGAGCCTGCCATGCACGCGGGCCCCGGAGAGCGTGGCGCGCACCCCGTCGACGAGCACCACGTCGCCCGCGAAGCTACCACCGTTGACCTCGACGGAGGCGAGGCCGTTGGCCATCAGGTCGTTGCCGTTGCGCGCGCGGTTGCCGCTGAAGGCGCAGTCGCTGAGCGTGAGCTTGCCGCGCTCCGCGAAGGCGCCGCCGCCGATGCCGCCGCCGCCCAGCAGGGCCTCGTTGTCCTCGAGGCGGCAGTTGGACAGCCACAGCTCGCTCCAGCCGGTGAGGCGCACGCCGCCGCCGGCGTCGCCCGCCCCGCCGCGCAACGTGAGGCCTTCCACCTTGACGACAAGCTGGTCGCCCGCCACCCGGAGCACGGGCCCGGCACGCCCGGCGTCGATCACCGCGCCCGGCTCGCCGCGGAGGGTGAGGCTCGCCTCGATCAGCAGGTTCGCCGCGTGGACGCCAGGGGCGAGGCAAACCACGGCGCCCTCGACGAGATGCGGGTCGATGGCCGCGCCTGCCTCCACCCGTACAGTGCAGTCGATCATGGGGAACTCGGCCTAGGCTCTCGTCGCGCCCTGGGGCGCCTTGTTCGTCGAGATGTTGGTGAAGTGCTTGAGGAACTCGGCCGGGGTGACCGGCTTGGGCTGCCAGGTTCCCCAGGGGTTGTAGAACTGCAGCTCCTTGCCGCCGACGACGCCGCTGAAGGCGTAGGCGTGGTTGGCCACTAGCAGTTTATCGGCGTTTACCGCGCCCTGATAGGCGAACCGAAGCTCCAGATCCTCTGCCTTCGCGGGGCCCTGCCCTGCCTTGAGCTTCATGTTGGCGCTGTTGGCCTTGTAGTCGACGGTGCCCGTGTCGACGGGGCTACCGGCGAGCTTGGCGCTGGCGTCGCCTTCCTTGCCGGTGTCGGACACCGTGCCCTTCATCTTCCCGGCCTTGTCGGTGATGCGCATCGTTCCGGGGACGATGTGATTCCAGCGGTGGGTATGCGAGATTGTCGCGGTGAGGGGACCGTCGCCGCTGCCGCGGAAGGGCATCTGCGCGTCGGACTGGCGGTTGTTCTCCACTGCCGCGTAGATGGCCATGCCCGACTTCTTGGCGTTCTCGAAGTAGGGAATGACTTCATCTTCTTTCATGGACTTGGGGCTCTTCTCCTGCGATCGGGCGCCGGTGATCTCGGCCATCGACTGCGCGCCGTAGCCACCGTTGCCGATCACGTCGTAGTTGCCCTTCCACTTGGCGTAGGCCTTCTCCATGATGGCTGGCCACATCTTGCCGTTGGGCTCGCCGGCGTAGGCGGGGTCGTTGCGGTTGCCGGCCACGGTGGGGAGGTAGCTGTCGACCTCGATGTACACCGGCTTGTAGTCGCCGCCCCAGCCCGACTCCTCGTAGAAACGCACGGTGTAGGTTTCCGTGGCTGGGTTGTACTTGATGGCGTCTTTGATCACCTGGGGCGAGGCGTTGGCAATCGCGGCCATGGAGGCGATGAAGTAGCAATCGCCCAGCGCCCCCTGCGCGGTGTCGGTACCCTTGGGATCCGCGGGGGAATGGTCGCCCTTCTGCTTGGCGTAGATGAAGTCGTCGGTGAGCCCCGGCGCGTCGTCGTCGCGATTCAGCTTCGGCTGGTCGCTGAGCAGGGAGGCGGCACACCAGCCCTGCTTGTTCTCCTTGCCGACGCGCACCTGCACCTTGATGCGGTCGGCGACGGTCTCCAGAATGCGACAGGTCTTGCCGTCGGGCACCGTGAACGACGCGTCGCTGAGGTCGTCTTCGGCGAACAACTGGACGGTGTCCTCGGGACCGATCAGCGCACCCCACTTGCCCGCCTTCAACTGCGAGGGTCTCATCGGGCCCACGGGCCCGTCGGTCGACGCGCCGTGGGGCGGCTCCCGCTCGGCGCCGAGCCAGGAGCTGATCTCGTCGTTGCCGATGGCGCAGGTGCCCTCGTTCTGGACCGACTGCTGCATGGCCGCGTTGCCAATGCGGGTTTGTTTGTCGGGCGTCGCCTGGGCCCCGGCCTCGGGTGAGCCGCCGGACTTCTTCGCCTTCCTGGGCGCGCGGGTGGACTGCTGGAGCATGCCGCCTCCGGGTTGGATGCTACCGCAAACCGGCGGACCCCGCCAGCCTACCCGTCAAGTGTCGGCGGCCACGTTCCGATCCGGGGAGCGAGGTCAGGACGATGCTCCCCATGCTCGCCCTCCTCGCGCCGGCCCTCGCCGGCGTCGAGGACAACGTGATGGTAAACCAGTACGGCGAGGTGTTGCACTGGGACATTGCCGTCATCGACGTCGTCGTCGATCCGCAGAACAAGGACGGCCTCGACGAGGAGGGCGCCGTCGACGCGGCCGCCGACGCGGCCCAGGCCTGGAACGACATCGAGACCGTGACCGTGGAGTTCAACCTGGCCGACCGGAAGAACGGGTTGAAGGGTGGCTACGACGAGCAGAACGGCGTGTACTTCGTCGACGACTGGACCAGCTCGCCCGACCTCCTCGCGCTCACCACCACGTGGTCGAACGAGGAGGGACAGATCCTCGATTTCGACCTCGCCGTGAACACCGGCGATCACGACTGGGCGCTCGATGGCGCCGTGGGCAAGTCCGACCTCCAGAACACCCTCGCCCACGAGTTCGGCCACGCGCTGGGCGCCGACCACATCGACCAGGACGCCAGCGCTACGATGTACGCCTCGTCGGCCCCCGGCGAGGTCAGCAAGCGCGACCTCGCCGACGCTGACGTGGCGGTGATCGAGTGGCTCTACCCCGACCTTTCCGAGGGCTCCGAGCTCGCCGAACGCCCCCTCGGCGCCTGCAACGCCGCGCCCGTCGGCCTCGGCTGGGCCGTCGCGCCCGCCCTCCTCCTCGCCTTCCTCCGTCGCCAGGTGTCCCGATGATCCTCGCCCTGCTCGCCTCTGCGCAGGCCACGATGGTGGCCAAGGCCCTCGACCCCTTCGCGCTCGCCGTCCTCTCCGACGCCACCGCCTTCGGCGACGTGAGCGAGGTCGAAACACGCTGGGAAGGCGGCATGATCTGGACGGTCGCCACGCTGTCTCTTGTCGGTCTCGACGAGGAGGCCGAGGTGTGGATTCCCGGCGGCTGCATGTCGGGGCTCTGCCTCACCGTGGCGGGCACGCCGTGGGTGGACGAGGGCGAGCGAGTGATCGTGTTTCTCCGTGACCAGCAGCCCACCTCGCTGGCGCAGGGGCTCTTCCACGTGGAAGGCGACGTGGCGGTACGCGATACCAGCGGCCTCGCCGTCTGCGAGGGCGCGAAGCCGCAAGCGGTCTACGACATGAGTGAGATTCGTCGCGCCGAGGCGACCGTCCCCCGCAGGCGCGGGGGCTAGCTCGCGACGGCCTGAAACATTGTGTCGCGACAGTAAGGCCCGAAGGCACGCGCACGCACGCCGGGGGGCAAGTCGTCCCAGGTGAAGGTGTCGACCATGCGACGGTAGGCCTCCAGGCCCAGCAAGGGTCCCGCCATGGGGAAGCTGCGCATCAGTAACGGGATGACCACCGGCGACAGCCGTCGCGCCCAGCGCAGGCCACGCTCGCCGAGGCGCGAGCGCAGGAAGGTGACGTGTCCCACCTCGTCGATGATGATCTCGTCCACCAGCGAGGTGAGGTGCGCCCCCATGGACGTGCCCTCGAAGAGCTCCATCGCGATGGCGCGCAGGCGACAGAAGAGCGTGATCCCCACGGCCTCGGCGATGAGCGTGATGCAGTCGGTCCACATCGTGGGCAGGCGCGGGAAGAAGCGCAGGAAGAGGCGGAGCCCCAGCGGCGGCGGGGCGAGGCTCGCGTTGACGCCGAGGGCCCGCACGCCGTCGAGCAACATGCGAGTGTGGTACAGCTCCTCCCGGGCGATGTACTGGTAAGCTTCCTTCTCGTCGCCCTCGCCGGGAAGCTCGTCGTCGAGTCGCACGTTCACCCCGTACTCCTCGGCCTGGTTGGTCATCGCCATGTAGGCCATCCAGAGGGCGAGCCTCGGGTCGTCCCGGTGGATGGCGCCGCCGCCCACGATGCGCTGGTAGGCCTCGGTGGGGGCGCGCCCGCTCCAGCCGGGGTTGCTCGCTGCCCAGCGGGCGAGGAAACCTTCCCGGGCGGGGAGTTGGAGCGAGCTATCGGAGATCTCGCCGTTTCGACGGCGCAAGCTCTCCACGTAGCGGGCCATGAGCGGCGCGCGGTCGGACTCTTCCATGCTGGCGAAGGCGATGTTCACGTGAGACCTCGGGCGGACGACCGATCCCTAGCTCGATTCGCTGACATATGTCAATGACAAAAGTCAGTGGTATGCACGCTTGACACGTCAACGCGGGGAATGTTCTACTGGCGAAGCTGCCCCGGGCGGGGGAGGATGGTCTGGTGAAGCTACTGTTGCGCGTGATCGCCACGCTCTGGGCTGGCGGCGTGGGCCTCGTCGGCTGCTGGGTGGCGGCGCCCCTCTTCAGCGGCGCGGCGACCGCCAGCCTCGACCTGCCCGTGCAGGCATCCATCCCGACGCCAGCCAACGAGTTCGCGCGCAGCTTCGTGCAGGTCCCGCCTTCCGGGGCGAGTGGCCCCACCGCCGGCTGGCGCACGCCGGGCGAGGCCGAGGTCGACCTGGCCGTGGAGCCCCCCGAGGAGTGGGTGCCCCCGGAGTGGTTCCCCTCGTCTCCCGACATCCTCGCGCTCTCGGCGATGGACGGTAGTGGCCCCACCACCGGTCCCCACGTCAAGAGCCGCGCCGCCTTCGTCTACGACATCGACCAGGGCGCGATCCTCTACCAGAAGAACCCCGACGATCCGCGGCCGGTGGCGTCGATCACCAAGGTGGTCGCCGCGCTCGCCTACGCCTCCAACTGGCCCGACCCCGACCGCGAGGTGGTCATCGGTCCCGAGCAGTACCCCACGCGATCCGGCGCCCGCTCGCGCCTGTCCACCGGCGACATCACCACCGGCATCGACTTGCTCGGCGCGGCGATGGTGTCCTCCGACAACCGCGCGGCTCTCGGCCTAGCCGCCGCCGCCGACATGCACCTCGAGCAGTTCGTTGGGCGCATGAACGCGGTGTCGATCGAGCTCGGCATGACGCGATCCTCGTGGGTCGACCCGTCGGGACTGGAAGACGAGAACCTCTCCACCGCCCGCGACATCGCCAAGGCCACCGTCGCCGTGGCCACCCACCCCATGCTCGCGCCGGTGGCCAGCGCCCCGCACTGGGACCTCTGGCGGAAGAACAAGGACTACGTGCGTCGGCTCGGCTCCACGGACCGCCTCAACGGTCGCGACGACCTGCTCGTGGAGACCGCCAAGACCGGCTACACTGACACCGCGCGCTACTGCTTCACGACGGTTCTGCGGACCGGGAGCGGCCACCGCCTCGCCATCACCTTGCTCGGCGCCGACGGCAGGATGACCCGCTGGGCCGACGTGAACCGCATCCTCGGGTGGATCGACCAACAGGGTTAGGCCCCGCGCCCCATGCGCACCCCCGTCCACGTCGTCGGCGGCTTCCTCGGCACCGGCAAGACCACCGTCCTCCTCCACGAGCTGGCCGCGCGCGAGGGCAAGGAGCGCTGCGCGGTGGTCGTCAACGACTTCGGCACCGCGCAGATCGACGCCACCCTGCTCGGCGGCAACCTCAGGGTCACCAACATCCCCGGCGGCTGCGTGTGCTGCACCGCCCCGGAGGGCCTCGCCCCGGCGATCGTCGCCATCCTCGACGAGCTGCGGCCCGACCGCATCTTCGTCGAGCCCTCGGGCCTCGCGCGGCCGCGCGACGTGGTCGACATGCTCTGCCGGGGCGCCCTCGCGGCGCGCATCGAGCTGATGCCGACGATCGTGCTGGTCGACCCGGCAGCCCGTCCCGACCCGCACTTGTTCGCCGAGCAGGTCGACGGTGCCGACGTGTTGGTCGCCAACCGCTGCGACCTCGCCGATGTCGACCAGATCGCCGCCTTCGACGCCCTCGCCGCGAGGCTGTGGCCGCCGCCGGTACACGCCGCCCGCGTCACCCGGGGACGCCTCCCCGCCGAGGCCTGGGCCTGGCCCGAGGGGCAGGGACCGCGCGCCCGCGAGGGGCACGAGCACCACCATCACCACGACTCCACCGAGGGCTACGCGGCGCGAAGCTGGGTTTTCGGGCCCACGCGCCTGTTCTCGTGGGACCACGTGCGCGCCGTGGCGCTCACCCCGGGCATTGCCCGCTGGAAGGGCGTTTTCCGCTGCGACGTGGGCTGGTACCGCCTCGACATCGCCGGGGGACAGGTCCACGCCGCGTCCACGGCCTACCGTCGCGACAGCCGTGCCGACGTGATCGTCGACGAGGGCGTGGATCTCGACGCGATCGACCGCGCGCTGCACGCGGCGCTCTTGCCCGACGCCGCGCCCAACCCCTGGGACGGCGAGGTGATCAACCTCGTCGACGCCGACGGCAACGAGTTCCCGCTCAGCCGCGGCGCGCTCACCGCGCTCCCGGGACAGGTGCCCGACGTGTCGGCCATCGTCCCCGGGCGGCAGGGGGCGGGCGTGCGCCTCGCGGAGGTGCTGCGCCTGGTCCCCGGCGAGCGCTTCGTCGCCGCCGCTACCGATGGCCTCACCACCGAACCGGCCGAGGTCGACGGCGTGGGCCAGGCGGTCATCGTCCACAGCCACGACGGCGGGCCGGTCCCCCCGGCGCAGGGCGGTCCCTTCCGGCTGCTCGCGCCGGGCGACAGCAACTGCAAGAACGTGAAGGGGCTGGCGCGGATCCGGGTGCTGCGCGGCTAGCCGGTCCTACAGCTCGTCGGTCTCGTCGAGCAGCGTGGTTTCCTGCACCCTCGCGCCGCCGATGCGGATCTGCACGCCGGCCACGACCGAGACGCCGAGCGCCGAGGCGCCGGCGGGCACCTGGACACCCTCGAGCGCGGCCACCACCGTGTGCTTCTCTTCCTGCACCACGTCGCCGCCCACGAGGAAACTCACCGGGACCTGCGCGAAGAACTCCACGCTGTCGGCGAGGCGGGCCTCGCCGCCGACGAACACGTTCACCAGCCAGAGTGACTCGGCGTCGAAGCTGGCCAGCTCGTCGGGAGGCTGGATGTGGTTGGCCACGCCGGTGCCCTGCATCCACAGGGCGCCGGCGCCGAAGGTGGGGCGCAGGTTGGCGGCGGGGAAGAGGCCGGCGGTCACCCAGGGGCCCACCATCAGGTTGGAGTTGTCGACCACCGTCGGCTTCGACGCCGTGTTGGTCTGTCCCACGACTTCGGGCGAGATGGTGTACTCGAAGGCGCCGCCGGCGATACCGAGGGTCACGCCGACGTCGACCACCGGGTGCACGCCGAAGGCGGCCTGCACCACGCCCACGCCCGTGGAACCCGACTCCACCGACTGGGCGCTGTACACGTCGACGGCGGTGAGCGTCTGCTCGTCGAGCGCGTAGCGGCCGTAGTACTCGCCGTTGACCGGCCCGTTCATGAAGCCGCCGCCCCCGCGCAGGATCACCTGGAACCGGCGCCCCTGGATGCGCCTCCGCCACACCGGGAGCGTCATCCCCGAGTTGCGATAGCGGAGGTACTCGGCGGCGCTCATCTTGAGCCGCTCCCAGGGCTTGGCGCCCTCGCTCTCCACGTACTCGGCGATGTCTTCCTCGGTGAGCCTGGGGCGACTGATCGTCTTGGAGGCCTTCCGCACCTCGAGCTCGAAGTCGCCAAGTGACTGGGTGAGGGTGTCGAGCTCGGCGGCCACCGCCGCCTTCTCTTCCGCGCTCAGCGCGGTGCCTTCGGATTCCTCGCCCGCGTCGCGGATGTCTTCTTCCTTGCCCACCTCGCCGCTGATGGCGGCCACCAGCACGCGCGCCACGCCCTCGGCGAAGGCCTCGTCGCGACCGCCTTCGAGCTCGGACCGGAACGACACCGCCACGCGGGAGCCGTCGACGTCGATGATGTCGATGTCGACCCGCGTGCCCTTCACCAGCGCCTGCACCGACCCGGTGACCGCCCACCACGCCTCGCCGCGCTCGGCGAGCACGAAGGTACAGCCGACGGCCTCGCCCGGGGGACAGCTGTCCATGTACACGCGGGCCGAGTAGTCCTCGAAGTCGGGCGTGTCTTCGATGCGAATCACGCGCAAGCTGTCGTACTCGCCGAGCTTCTGGGCCACGAAGCTCTCGATGAGGGCGGCGAGGGAGGCGGACTCCTCGTTGCGGGCCTGGAGCGCGCCCACGAGCACCGGCACGCCGTCGTCGGCGCGCGCCGCCGAGGCGAAGAGGACGGAAGGAATCAGGAGCAGGCTGGTCACGGCGCGGGAGCTTACCGCACCGCCCGCCGTCGCGGTGCGCGTTTCTCCGGAGCCGACTGGTTGGGCGAGGCCATCACCGCCACCGCCTGGGTGAACGGGGCGTGGGCCTCGGTCTCGAAGCGCTCGAAGCGGGCGAGCGTCCAGCCGTCGCGCTGCCAGCGGGCCACCTCGCGGCACACCGCCGCCGGGTTGCTCCCCTCGAGGGCCACGCGCCGCGGGTCGAGCCCGCGGATCACCTCCACCGCGCGCTGCCCCAGCTCCTTGCGGCCGCAGTCCACCCAGGCCAGCGGGCGCCGTCCCGCGAGCCGCGGTGCCACCCGCTCCACCGCCTCCACCCAGCCGTCCACCACCACCTCGGCGGGGGCGCCGTTGTCGCGGAGGTTGCCGGTGGCACGATCCGCGAGCTTGTCGTCGGACTCCACGCCCACCGCCCAGCCGCTGGCGCGCGAGAGCACCAGGAGCCGCGCGCCGTTGCCGGTGCCCATGTCGAGGACGGCGTCGCCCGCCTCCACGCCGAGGAGCTCGGGCGCGGCGCGGAGCAGGCGATCGTAGGCCACGAGGTCGCGGGGCCAGGCCTCCTCGGCGCCGATGCGCAGCTCGGCACCCGCCACGCTCACCGGGATCCAGTCGTAGCCGTACAGGCGCTGCTGGCCGATGCCCTTGGGGTCGTTGTCCGGGGGGAAAACGGTGACGACACCGCGCAGCTCGGTGATGTTCGACGCGAGCAGGCCCGCCCACTCGGCCAGCGCCGGGACGGGCCGCGGCAGGCGGACGATCACCAGGATCTCGCCGCGCGACACGCGCCCACGGATGCCGCGCAGGGGGCCGTCGCGACCCGGAGGGACGTTGGCCTCCTTGAGCGTGGCGGCCACCGCGCCCATGAAGGTGCGCACGCCGTCGCTCACCTTCGCGCACTTCGGGATGGCGACGGTGCCGGCGCCCTCGCGCGCGCTCACGCCGAGCCGCGGCTGGCCGCGGTCGGAGTAGTCCCACTCGACCTTGAGCTCCGAGGCGTGGCCCATCTCGGCGAGGTGGACCGGCGACAGCGGGAGCTGGGCGCCCGCGAGCTGCGCGGCGTCGATCCACAGCCGATCGTGGGCCCGTGCCCGGCCGGCCGGGGACAGGTGCATCCACGGGCAGCCGCCGCAGGGTCCCCACTTGTCGCAGGGAGGCGCCACCCGGTCGGGGCTCGGCGCCCCGGCGGGGCTGATGGCGCGCCCGCGGGCCTGGTGGCCCTGTCGCGAGAAGATGCGCACGCGCGCCGGCTCGCCGGGGATGCCGCCGAACACCGCGAGCTGTTGCCCGTCGCCGGGCACGAAGGCCTCGCCCCGGCTGAGCCAGCCCTCGGGTGTCACCACGAAACTGTCGCGCGGCATGGGGGCCGCGGCTATCCCGCTTCCCCGACCGGCGCGGTCCGGGCGAGCAGGCCGCGCAGCGCGCGCTCCTCGGCGGCGAGCCAGTCCGCCACGAAGCGCTCTTGCTCGGCGGGGTCGAGATCGTTGCCCGCCAGCGCGCGGCGCCTGTCGGCCAGC
Source organism: Deltaproteobacteria bacterium (assembly GCA_016875435.1). Lineage (GTDB taxonomy): Bacteria > Myxococcota_A > UBA796 > UBA796 > SXON01 > SXON01. The sequence goes on from VGRE01000072.1 coordinate 14,107, forward strand.
GCGCGCAGCACGATCGCCGCCGACACGCTCACGTTGAGGCTCTCGGTGAGCCCGAGCATGGGCACGCGGATGGCGCCGTCGGCGAGCGCCCGGGCCTCGTCGCTCACCCCGCGAACCTCGCTGCCAAAGACCACCGCCAGCGGCCGGTCGACGGGGACCGTCTCCGGGGTGAACGCGGCCTCGTCGAGGTCGGCGACGAACACGCGGAACCCCCGCGCGCGCAAGCCGCCCACGCTCTCGTCGACGGTGTCGAAGCGTCGCCGCCACACCCAGCGCTCGGCCCCGCGCGCCGCCCCAGCCGACGGCCGGAAGCCCTGGGTGACGAGGTGCACCTCGTGCACGCCGAAGGCCTCGCAACTGCGCAGGATCGCGCTGACGTTGTGCCGCCGGCGCACCGCCTCGCACACCGCCACCACCGAGCCCACCCGTCGCGACAGCGCGGCGCGCACGCGCTCGATGCGGTCGGCGTTGACGGCGAGGCTGTCCAAGCCGCCGCGCCTATCCCGGCCCGGTTAGCGCCACGCCGTGGACAAGCGTCGCGCCGCCTTCCTCGCCGTCACCGGTCTCTTCATGGCCGTGCTCGCCTTCGGCTCGGTGTGGCCCTTCCTCAACGCCTGGGAGTACCGCGACAACCCGGCGTGGACGGCCGCGCGCGAGTGGGCCTCGGGCAACGCCCAGCTCGAGGCGCTGGTGGGGCCGAAGGTGCACCTCTCGTCCGACATGTTCCCGAGCGGCGGCGAGAACGGCAGCTCCGCTCGCTACGAGTTCAAGGTGCAGAGCGACGACGGCAACAAGAAGAAGGTGCGGGTCCTGCTGGAGAACCACGGGGGAGGCTGGGTGGTTACCCGCGCCGAGTACGAGGACGGCGAGGACTGGCGGCCGATCTAGGCCTCAGCGCGGCGCGATCCCCACCACCACCGGTACCGCGTCGAAGCCGCCCACGTCGCGACGGTATTCGGCCACGCTCACGCTCATCGCGGTGCTGGCGCCGCCATCGAAGGCCATGGCGTCGATGCAGCCGAGGCCACCGAGCAGGGTGGCGAGGTCGGCGAGGGAGAGGCCGGCCGTCCAGTCGTCGGTGACGAGCAGGAGCACGCGGTCGTCCCGGTCGATGCAGGCGGCGGTGCGGCGTGCCACGGCGTCGGCGTCGACCCCGAGGCCCCCGGTGCGCAGGTAGGTGAAGGTCTTGCCGCCGCTCATGATCGAGGGGAAGCCCTGGATGCCCTGGTCGAGGGGCCCGAGCTTGGCCTTCTTCTGGTTGAGGATGCGCGGGCGGCCCCCGGCCTTCTCCACGAGGAAGTGCGAGGCGCGACGCGGGTTCTGGCGGTTGCGCACCACGCCGTCGCTCACCACCAGCCCGAGCGGGCCGTCCTCGGCGAAGTAGGGCCCGTTCACCGCCAGCGAGAGGCCCGCCTCCTCCGCGAGCGTGGCCACCGGCGCGCGCGACCAGTCGTCGCGACCCCATGTGCGGAACTGCCAGTGCGCCGGGTCGATGCGCGCCACCACCACCTCCACTCCCCGGGGATCGGGAGGCCGCAGCATGGTGATCTCGGCGATGTCGAGGCCCTCGGCCACGTGCTCGTAGCGGGGTTCGAGCACGACGTCGCTCGGCCCCCAGTGCCGTCGCAGCCGCAGCGACAGCGGGATCTCCGTCCACCCTCTCGCACCGTCGCTCCAGTACAGGTGGCCGCCGCCCACCACGCGCACCGCGAGATCCTCCAGGGTTTCCACCGCCACCGGCCCGCAGGCGGCGATGCTGCCCGCGAGCGCCAGCAGCGTGAGCCCGGGGATCATCCACCGACGGCGACGGGGTGGCGGGGGAGGGTTAGTCACCGGCCCCCTTGCCTCGTCCCCGGAACATCGTCGTCATCGTCGCCGACTCCCTGCGGTGGGACTCGGTCTACGGCGGCGACGGGCCCCGCTTGCCCTACGTGAGCGGGCACAGCAAGGCCTTCACCGCCGCCCGCTCCGCCGGCTGCTGGACGCTCCCCGCCACCGCCTCGATGTTCACCGGGCTCCTGCCCCACGAGCACGGCGCCGACAGCCAGACCCGAGGCCTCGACCCCGGCATCCCCACCCTCGCCGGGCGACTGCGCGACGCCGGCTACAGCACCCACCAGGTCACCGCCAACGTCGCGACCACGGAGATATTCGGCCTCGACCACGGCTTCGACGAGATCGTGCGCATCTGGAAGGAGGTTCCCCCTCAGCACCGCAAGCTCCACGAGCTGATGCTGGTGGTGGGCAAGCCCCGCCTGCGCAAGCGCGTGCTCTCCACCGACTGGATCCGAGGGAAGCTCAGCGAGGACATCGAGGCCGGTAAGGTGTGGTTGCAGGACACCATCGGCGACGTATTCGATCGCGCGCGCCGCATCCTTGCGCAGAACACGCACCGCGGTCGCCCCAGCTTCCTCTTCTTGAACCTGATGGAAACGCACTTCCCCTACCACGTGAGCGACATCCTCGCGCCGCTGAGCAAGGGCACCGAGGGCGCCCGGGAACTCGTGGCCTTGTACCACGTGGTCAATCAAACCTTCATGCGCTCGGGGGAGCAGCCGATCGACCCGGCGATGATGCGCCGCATCAAGTCGCGGCAGCGGGTGGCCTGGGAGCGAATCGCCCCGCAGGTCGACGACTTCTGCCGCGAGCTGCACGAGGGACACGACAACCTCGTGGTGTTCGGCTCCGACCACGGCGACTGTTTTGGCGAGCAGGACTGGGTGTACCACTTCGCCAACGTCAGCGACGGCGGCAACCGCGTGCCCTTGTTCTGGATGAACCCGGGACGTTCCACGGGCGAGGAGGAGAAGTCGCCGGTGTCGGCGCGCAATCTCTTCGAGGCGGTGCTGCGCGAGGCGGCCGTGGCCGTCGACGGTCCCGACCCGGTCTCCAGCGCGGGCGACACGCTCACCGCGCTCGAGAGCTGCTGGTACAACTGCCAGGGCGCCACCTTGCCGCGTTTCAAGTACAATCAGTTCTGCTTCGTCAACGACGGGGTGCGATTTGTGCGTCGCGACGGGAACTGGTACACGGCCGCCGCCTCCACGCTGGCGGGCGAGGCGCCCTTGACGCGCCTGCAACCCGGCATCGACCCGGTGGCCGAGCTCGCGCTGCCCGTGGCGCACCGCACGCGCCTGCGCCGGATGATCACTGACTTCGAGGCCTTCTCCACCCGCATCTCCTAGGATCCCCCATGCGCTCGATCCCCCTGTGCTTGCTGGCTGCCTGCGGTCCCATCCAGTTTGGCGAGGGCGACGACACCGAGAAGCCCGCCGACACCGGGGGCGGCGACAGCGGCGAGGAAGACGACCCGCTCGAGGGCCAGCGCCCCGAGGTGACCGGGGTGCAAGCCGCCGACTGCATCGCCGACGTCAACGGGCTCGACACCTGGGGCGTGGTGGCCACCGCCACCGACCCCCAGGGCGTGACCACCCTCGGCGTGGGGTACGTCGAGCTCCAGAAAGACGGCGCCCCGCTCGGCACCCAGCACAGCTTCACCTGCACCAATGGCAACTGCGCCGCGGGCTGGATGGCCGAGGAGGGCGAGCCGTGCAGCGTGGAGGGCGCGGTGGTGGTGGTGGTGGCGGTCGACGAGGACGGGAACCCGTCGTATCCGTACGAGGTGGTGTACTGAGTGGCTTATGGGGCGTCGTGGCGCGTTTCTTCAACATCGCAGGGCCGTGCAACCCCGAGCGTCACTACATGCTCCCGGCCGAGGCGCGCCTACTCGACCTCCTCAGTCTGGTGGAGCAGGACCAGTATTTTGTGCTCCATGCGGCCCGGCGAACGGGCAAGACCACGGCGATGCGGGCCTTCGCCACCCGCCTCCGCGAGCGTGGCCTAGTGGCCGTGCACGCCACGCTCGAGACCAGCCAGGGTTTCACGGAGGTGAGCGCCGCCGAGCCGCAGTGGATCCAGGCGATCACCCA
>VGRE01000073.1 GCA_016875435.1 Deltaproteobacteria bacterium
CGGCGACGGCTACCGGGGCACCCGCACCGTCACGAGCGCCGACGTGGACTGCGGCGACGCGGGCGAGGCCCCGTCGAGCGCGCCTGCCGACTGCGACGACAGCGACGCGGCGGTGAACGCCGGCGCCACCGAGACGGCGGGCGACGAGATCGACCAGGACTGCGACGGTACCGAGGTGTGCTACGCCGACGGCGACGGCGACGGCTACCTCGACACCAGCGGCGACACGACGACCAGCGCCGACACCGACTGCAGCGACGCCGGCGAGGGCAGCGACAGTAGCGCGACCACCGACTGCGACGACAGCGACGCCGCCGTCTCGCCCGGCGCCAGGGAGACCACCGGCGACGAGGTCGACCAGGACTGCGACGGCGCCGAGGTGTGCTACGTCGATGCCGACGGCGACGGCTACCGGGGCACCCGCACCGTCACGAGCGCCGACGTGGACTGCGGCGACGCGGGCGAGGCCCCGTCGAGCGCGCCTGCCGACTGCGACGACAGCGACGCGGCGGTGAACGCCGGCGCCGCCGAGGTGGTGGGCGACGGCCTCGACAGCGACTGCGACGGCATGGAGGCCTGCTACGCCGACGCCGATAACGACGGTTACCGCACCACCGCCAGCGTCGCGAGCGCCGACGGCGACTGCACCGACGCGGGCGAGGCGGAGGACAGCGACCCCGTCGGCGACTGCGACGACGCCGACGCCTCGGTCAGTCCCGGCGCCACCGAGGGCACCGGCGACGAGGTCGACCAGGACTGCGACGGCGCCGAGGTGTGCTACGTCGATGCCGACGGCGACGGCTACCGCACCACCGGCACCACCAGCTCCACCGACAGCGACTGCGACGACAGCGGCGAGGCGAGCGCCGGCGACCCCGGCGGAGACTGCGACGACGACGACGCCGAGGTCAACCCTGGCGCCGAGGAGACCACCGGCGACGCCGTCGACGCCGACTGCGACGGCGCCGAGACCTGTTTCCTCGACGAGGACGACGACGGCTACCTGGCCGACGAGCCGGGCACCGTCGAATCGAGCGACACCGACTGTGACGACACCAACGAGGGATCCACCGGCGACGCGGGCGGCGACTGCGACGACACCGACGCCGCCTACAGCCCTGGCGCCAGCGAGACCGACTGCGCCGACCCCAACGACTACAATTGCGACGGCGCGGTGGGCTACGACGACAACGACGGCGACGGCTACGCCGCCTGCGAGGAGTGCGACGACGCCGACGCGGCGGTGAACCCCGGCGCCGCCGAGACCGCGGGCGACGGCATCGATCAGGACTGCAACGGCGAGGAAACCTGCTACGTCGATGAGGACGACGACGGCTACCGCCCCGACACCAGTTCCACCGTGAACGGCACCGACAGCGACTGCCTCGACAGCGGCGAGGGCGAGGGCAGCGACCCCGTGGGCGACTGCGACGACGCCGACGCCTCGGTCAGTCCCGGCGCCGCCGAGGTGGTGGGCGACGAGATCGACCAGGACTGCGACGGAAAGGAAGTCTGCTACACGGACGGCGACCTCGACGAGTACCGCTCAGACACCGACACCGTGACCAGCAGCGACGAGGACTGCGACGACGTGGCCGAGGCGGCCGAGAGCGACCCCGGCGCCGACTGCAACGACAACAGCTCGGCCTACAACCCAGGCGCCAGCGATGTCTGCGGCGACCCGAGCGACTACAATTGCGACGGCTACGTGGGCTCCGACGACAACGATGGCGACGGCCACGTGGCCTGCGACGACTGCGACGACGGTTCGAGCGCCGCCTACCCCGGCGCCGACGAGGTGTGCGACGAGGTCGACAACGACTGCGACGGCTACACCGACGAGAACCCGGTCGACGGCCACTCGATCTACATCGACAGCGACGGCGACGGCTACGGCGACCCCAGCAACGGCTTCGTCAGCTGCGAGGACATCAGGGGATTCGTCGACAATGGCGACGACTGCGACGACGGGCGCGAGCACGTGAACCCCGCCGCCGAGGAGGTCGAGGGCGACGGCATCGACAACGACTGCGACGGCTACGACGGCAGCCCGCCCGACACGGGGGACACCGACGACAGCGGCGAGCCGAGCGACACCGACCCCGACCTCGACACCGGCACGGGCCTCGACACCAACGACGCTGACCGCGTGGGCGGCCTCTACGGCGGGCTGTCCTGCAACGCCGGCGCCGCCGCTGGCTCGGGCGCGGGCCTCGCCGCCGTCGCCAGCGCGCTGGCGATGCTCCGCCGTCGCCGCGAGGCGGGGTAAGCGGTGCGTCGGGCCGCGGTCTACGCCCGACAGCCCGTGGTCGGGTGAGCCCGCGCCCATTTGGCTCGACGGCACCCCCCTGGAGGTCCTCGACCTGCGAGGGAGCGCGCCCCGCGTAGTGCTCCACGCCGTCCCCGCGGCCAACATTCCCACCATCGCGGACCGGTTGATCCCGCCCGGGTCCCTCGACCTCGCCTAGACCGTTCGGAAGCGGCATTTCGTCGCCATTTCGCACGGCGACGTCGACCCGATGTCGGAAGACGAGTTCCTCGGCATCGCGATGCACGCGCTCGGCCACGCGAAGCTCGACGACGACTAGCCCCTGACGACGATCTCCCCGCCATCCGGCGTGGGGATGGCGATCCCCTCGCGAAGCACAACCACGAACACCACCCCGTTGGCCCCCGCCACGAAGTGGTGTGGCTCCCCCTCGTCGCGTTCGTCGCGGTCGCCGGGGCGGAACTCGCGGCCACGATCGTCGATGTAGCTGCCGTCGAGGACCAGCACCCGCTCCGGCCCGAGGTGGCGGTGCGGCGGGAACACCACGCCCGCGCCCAGGCGCACGAGGCCCACGTCGGCACCGGAGCAGGCCGGTCCCGAGGGCAAGTGAAACACGCTCACGCCCGGCAAGGGTCCCGCCACCCAGGCGGCCGCACGCTCGGCGCGGTCGAGCAACTCGCGCGCCTTTTCCACGGGCAGGTCGATCTGCGCCGCGAAGGCCGACACGAAGGCGCCCCAGGCGGGCGCCACTGCCGCGAGCAGGCGCGCGCGCCAGTTCGGCGGCGGTGCCACGGGCGCGGCGATCGCCGCCGCGATCAGCTCCTCGGCCTCCGCCTCGGAGATCCCGGCCGCCTCGGCCAGCTCCCGGGTGCTCACGAGGCCCCCAGGAGGCCGCGGAGCTTGCCGAAGGCCGCCGCCGTGCGCGACTTCACCGTGCCGACGGGGATCGATAGCCGTGACGCAATCTCACTAGAAGAGAGCCCGTCGAAGTAGGCCAGTTCGATCACGGCACGCTGGTCCACCGGCAGGGCGTCGAGCGCACCGCGCAGGCGAGCCTCGTCGCCCGTGGGGGCGCCGCCATCGTCGCGTGCCGGCACGTCGCCCACCGTCTCGATATCGACCGTGCGGCTGCGCCCGTGCGACTTGATGCGGTCGAGCGAGCGGCTGCGCATGCGCGTGGCGAGCCACGCGCGCACGGTGCCCCGGGCCGGCTCGTAGCCGTGCGCGGCGCGGAACGCCTCGACGAACACCTCGTGGAGCACCTCCTGGGCCTCGCCGACGTCGTGAAGCATGCGCGTGCCGATGGCGAGCAGGAGCCCGGCGTAGCGGTCGTAAAGTTGCCCGAGCGCATCGCGGTCGCCGCGCGACATGGCGAGCACCAACGCGGCGTCGTCGGGGGGGGCGAGTAGAGGGGCGTAATCCCGCACGGCGAACGGCCGACCGTATCTCTTCGCGCGCAGCGATGTCAACATGGCAACCATCTGGCGTTGCTACGACCTCGCCCGCGAAGTGGATCAGCGCTCCAGCCACCGGGTGGAAAACACTTCCTCCTCCAGGGGCACCGCGAAGGCCACCGACTCGAAGGTGATCTCGGTGCGACTGTTCTTCTGCACCTTGTCTTCCACCACCATCTTGTAGGCGAACTGCCGGTCGCCCACCGTGCGGATGTCGCTCATCGTCCACGTCTTGAGCAACATGCCGGAGAGCGCGTAGAGTTCCTGCTTCAGCGGGATGTAGCTGGCCTGGTCGACCCAGATGAGGCGACGCGGGTAGCTCACCGTGGTGTCCTTGGCCTTCAAATCCACCTTCCACACCTTGCGACCATCGAGCGTTTCCTCGCCCACGACGGTGCCGGTGTAGGCGTCGCGCCAGGTGGACTGCTCCATCAGGTCCTCGTAGGACATGTCGCTGCCCATCATGCCCTGGCGCAGCATGTGACCCGAGATCTTCTGGGTCTTCTCGACGCTCGGCAGCCACATCCATAGTTCGTCGTTCTTCTTGAGCATCTTCGTGCCCTTGTCGCGCGCGGGCTCCAGGTACTCCATCGCCATCTCCTCGGCGCCGCGGCCGAAGGAGTGCATGAGGTACGACTTGGTGGTCCCCGACTTCACCACCGTCATCCGGACGCTCGACTCGCGGCTGTCGTAGGTGAGGTTCTTGTCGACGTGATCGAGCATGTCGTCAACGGTGATGGCGCGGGCGATCCCGGGGATGGCAAGGGCGAGGGCGAGGAGAAGCAACTTCATGGGAACTCCAGAGGGCTAACGACGCGAGCGCATCGCCTCGACAGGTTGGATCTGCGACGCGCGCCAGGCAGGCAAGAACCCGCCCACCAGCGCCATCGCGTAGCCGAGCACCACGCCCATGAGCGCCACGTTCCAGTCGAGGACCGGCCGCACGATGGTGTTGATGGGGATGGTAGGCGGCAGCTTGTCCACGGCGGCGCCGAAGTCGATGCCTTGGTGGCCGAGGTACAGCGACACCGGCGCGCCCACCAGCACCCCCACGGCGCCGCCAACGGTGGCGATGGCCATGGCCTCCACCACGAACAGCACCACCGACTGCCACGCGCGCAGGCCCATGGCGCGCATCACGCCGATCTCGGCGGTGCGCTCCAGCACCGACATGAACATGGTGTTGAGCACGCCCAGCGCGGTGATGAACACGATCACCCCGCCGGCTATTGCATGGAGCACCTGCGCGAAGCCCACGAGGCCGTCGTAGGGCGGCCGCTCGCTCCAGGCCCTGACGTCGAGCCCGGACAGCGCGGCCTCGTCGCGCAGCGAGGCGGCGAGCTCCGGGGCCGACTCCCAGTCCTCGCCGAACACCATCAGCTCGGTGGCGCCCGCGGGGATCTCCGTCATCCAGCGGGCCGCGTCGAGGCTCACCCACAACTGGCGGTTCTGCGCGCTGTTACCGAGGTCGACGACGCCCGCCACTAAGACGCGCATCCCCGAGGGCGAGCCGTCCTGGCGCTGCCCCGTGAGGATCACCTCGGTGCCCGCCTTGGCGCCCACCTCCTCGGCGAACTGGCGGCCCACGAGCGCGTACACCGGGAACTTCGGCCGCGCGCCCACGCTCGCCCAGTCCTCGCCGCCGAAGGAGGGCATCGTGCCTTCCTGCAGGTGGGCGTCGAGGTCGAGGCGCTCGGTGTAGAACTCCGTCGGCGCGCCGTGAAGCAGGCCGAAGCGCTCGCCGATCTCGTCGTCGCCCACGGCACCGGTGACGCCGATCGCGATGTGCGGGTACACCGCCGTCACGCCGTCGCTGGCGCGGATCGCCGCCTCGAGCGCGGCCGTCTCCGGGATGTTCTCCGACAGGGGCATGAGCTGGTCGCGCTGCGCGTACCTGGGCGTCACCACGCGCACCTCGCCCGCCATCGCGCTCACCTTCTCGAGCGCGGCCCAGAACACCCCGCCCACGAAGGACATCGCGATGGTCAACAGCGCCACGCCGATGGCCACGGTGAGCGCGGTGAGCAGGGTGCGGCGGCGATTGCGGCCGAGGTTGCGCACGGCCATCGACAGGATCAGTTCCATCAGTCAGCCCTCACGGCGTCGGCGGGGATGATCTGCGAGGCGTTGTGGGCCGGCCACAACGACGCGAGGAGCGCCACGCCCACGCCGAAGCAGAGCGAGAGGAACACCGACCCCCAGCCGAACTGGGTGTAGACGTACTGCGACACGGCCATGTTGCCGCTGGCGCTCATCACCTCCTCGCCCACGGAGAAGCCGTTGGCTTGCCAGTACGACACCAGCGCGCCGCCCGCCACCGCGCCCACCACGCCCGCCAGGAGGCCCATGATCGCGCCCTCCAGGAGGAACAGCGCGCGCACCTGCGCCCGCGGCATGCCGAGCGCGATGAGGGTGCCGATCTCGCGCACCCGCTCGAAGGCCGCCATGATCACCGTGTTGGCGATGCCGGTGGCGGCGATGGCCATGATCATCACCACCACCATCCCCAGCGCCCGGCGGCGGATCTCGTTGATGGCGATCATGTCCTCGCACTCCGCCGCGAGCGACATCGCCGCCCAGCCCTCGCGACTGAGCGCGGTGGCCAGCGCCTCGGCCCGGGCGCCGCCGTCGCGAGGGACTAGTGCCACGTGGGTGCGATTGCCGTCGAGCAGCGCCAGCGACTCGGCGGTGCTCATCTCCATCCAGATGCCGCTGTTGTCGAGGCCCGCGTTGTCGGAGCGGGCGAGGCCCACCACGGTGAACAGCAGCGCATTGTGCGCGCCGTCGCGGGTGCGCCCTTCCACGATCACCTCGTCGCCGGGCTTCACGCCCAGCAGGCGCCCGAAGGCCCAGCCGGCCACCAGCTCGTTCTTGCCGGGCTCGGGCCAGCGGCCGTCGAGCTTCCAGCCGGCCCGGGAAAATACCGTCGTCTCCCGGTCGTGCTCGTAGGCCCAGGTGACGGCGCGGTCGGCGTTCTCGCCGTGCACGACGCGCACCGGGAAGGCGGCCCGGGTGGTCCACGCGCCCTCCGCGTCCAGCGCCGCCTTCAGCTGGTCGGAAACCTGTCGCGAGTCGTCTAGAGGGAAGCGCACCCCGTCGTCCGGGTAACCCTCGGGTCGCAAGAGCACCTCGCCTGCGTAGGTGGTGCGCGCGGCGCGGAGGAAGTTCTCGTCGAGCCCGTCGACGAGCCCCCAGCCGAGGATCATGATCGCCACGCCGGCCACCACCGCCGCCGCCGTGATGAGCGTGCGTTTCACGTTGCGCGTGAGGTTGCGCGCGGCGAGCACCAGCAGGAAGGGCATCGCCTACCTCCGCTCGTCGACGACAATCTCGCCGTCCTTCAGGCGCACCACCCGGCGGGCACGATCCATCACCATCGGGTCGTGGGTGGAGAACAAGAAGGTGGCGCCACTGTGCTCGTTCATCTCGCGCATCAGGTCGAGGATGGCCGCGGCGTTGGCGCTGTCGAGGTTGGCGGTGGGCTCGTCGGCGATGATGATCGCGGGCTTCTTCACCAGGGCGCGGGCGATGGCCACGCGCTGTTGCTGTCCGCCGGAGAGCTGCGAGGGGCGCCTCGTCATGTAGTCCTGCAGCCCTACCTCCACGAGCGCCTGCTCCACCTTCGCCTTCCGGCCGTCGTCGAGACCGGCCAGGCGGAGCGCGAGGTCGACGTTCTCGGCGGCGGTGAGGACGGGAACTAGGTTGAAGCTCTGGAAGATGAAGCCGATGCGCCGCGCCCGCACCGCGCCGAGCTCGCCGTCGGAGAGCGCTTCCACGTCGCGACCGTCGACCTTCACCCGGCCCGACGAGGGACGGTCGAGGCAACCGATCAGGTTGAGCGCCGTGGACTTGCCGCTGCCGGAGGGGCCCGCGAACACGGTGAACTCACCGGCTTGCACGCCCACCGTGACCCCCTTCAGCGCGGTGACCTCGAAGTCGCCCATCGGGTAGACCTTCTTCGCATCGATCAGTTCGCAGATCATGGACGCTCCCTAGAAGCTGTACCGGGCCCAGGCGTTGAGGGTGGCCGCCGGGACGAAGCCCGACAGGTCGAGCGACGCGTCGCCCACCGCCACCTCGAAAAGCTCGACGGGCGGCACGAACTCGCCCTCCTTGCCAAAGGGGATCTGCGCGCCCACGTGCACCGCCACGCGGTCGCCCAGGAGCACCGACACGTCGGGCACCAGGAGCCCCGTCCCGTCGACGACGTTGGCGATGGCGGTGGTGCTGATCCCGTAGTTGTCGAGGAACATCACGTTGACGGTGCCGTCGACGTAGTGCTGGCCGAGGGTGACCCGCGGCTTGGCTTCCTCGTCGCTGTTGTCGTCCGACCCGAAGGTGGCGAACTCGCAGGTGTAGGGCATCTCCACCGTGGAGCTGCGCAGCGAGTAGTCGTAGTCGTCGGGGTTGGCCTCCCCGGTGCCGTCGTAGCGGTACTCGGCGGCCACGTAGAAGCGGTCGCCCCAGGGGAAGGAGTAGTCGAGGCCCGCCACCACCTCGGGTGCAGCCGCCTCGCCGTGCCAGCCGCCCTCCACCCACCAGCCGGCGCCGAGGGTGCCGCGAAGGTCGCCGCCCAGGAAGTAGTCGCCGTCGGGGCGGTAGTTGGCCACCACCGAGAAGTCGGTCTGCACCGCGCGGAGAGTGCCCTTGAGCGCCACCGACACCGGCAGGTCCTCATACCTGGGGAATCCCTCGCCGATGTCCTCGTCGGCGCCGTCGTCGTTGGCGGCGGCCTTCTCGAAGGCGCTGAGGTCGTCGTCCATCGTCGCCAGCGCGGTGATGCCGTGGTCGCCGAGGGCGATGTTGGCGCGGACCGCGTTCACCCCGGTGCGCTCGCGCCAGGGCTCGCTGGCGATCACCTCGTTGTAGAGGTCGGTGGGGTGGAAAACCAGGGCGCTGCCCCAGTTCACCGCCTGCCGCCCCACGCGGATGTCGACCTTCTCGCCGGTGAAGTCGACGTGGAGCCGCTCCACGGTGAGGTAGTCGTGGATGTCGTCGAAGCTGTAGTTCTCCGCCGGCGTGCAGAACTCGTCGAGACGGTCGCCCACCTCGGTGCCCTGGAGGAAGTCGTAGATCTCGTCGGAGGTGTCGCGACCCTGCGCGAGGAAAGCCTCCACCACGCCCACGGCGCGCACGCGCGGCCCGGTCTCGATCTCGAAGCCCGGGCGCACGCGCTCCACCAGTTGCCAGGGCGTTCCCTCGACATCCACCTGGTACATGGCGCGCACCTCAGCGTAGCCGCTGAGCTCGGCGTCGGGCGTCATGATCGTTCTCCTCGGAGCTGGGCGAGTCGCTCCAGCCAGCCTTGCCGGATGCCCCCGAGGGCCCCGGCCATGTAGTCGGCGAAGGCGATGGCCTCCTGCATGCGCGCGCGCCTCGTGGCCGTCGGGGCCGATGGCCCTCGGCCTCGGTCAGCGCGTCCATGGTTCCCATATAGTATGAGCAGTTCATTCAGTCACGACTGAACGAACAGTTGTTCTTACCGTGGAACTCAGTACGCGACGATCGAGTCGACGGGGTAGTTCCCGAGAACCTTCCGGCCGCCGAGGAAGGCCAACTCGATGACGAAGCCGAAGCCGGCCACCTCGGCGCCGAGTCGCTCGACGAGCTTGGCGGTGGCCAGCGCCGTGCCCCCGGTGGCGATGAGATCGTCGACGATGAGCGCGCGCTGCCCGCGGGCGAGAGCGTCGGTGTGCAGCTCCAGCGTGGCGCTCCCGTATTCCAGCGCGTAGCTCTCGCTCACCTTGTGGTAGGGAAGCTTGCCCGGCTTGCGGGCCGGGACGAAGGGGATGCCGAGGTGCATCGCCAGGGGCACGCCGAAGAGGAAGCCGCGCGACTCCATGCCGACGATGGCGTCGATTTTCTTGTCGCGACAGCCGCCGGCGAAGCGCGCGGTGATGCCCTTCATCAAGTCGTGCCGGGCGAGCACGGGCGTGATGTCCTTGAAGATGATGCCCGGCTTGGGGAAGTCGGGCACATCTCGGATCGTGGACTTGATGGCAGCAGCGAGCTCAGACATTGGACACCTTCCGATTTCCATACCACTTGACGAAGAGCCAGCCCGCGCCGAGAGCGACGATGCCGGCAACGAACCAGAGGAGATCATGCTTTATGACGCTGGCGAGGGCCGAGGGGTCGTCGAGCAGGTCGGGCCGCTTGCCGAGGGTCTTGGCGCCGAACAGCGCCAGCACGGCGCACCACAGCGTGGAGCCCACGAAGGTGACGACCGCGAAGGGCCAGAAGGGCATCCGCACCAGCCCCGCGGGGAACCCGATCAGGTGGCGCACCACCGGCAACAGCCGCGCGAGGAACACGCCGCCCAGGGCGAACTGGGCGAGCCACTTCTCCGCGAGCTCGAGCTTGCCTGGCGGCAGGAGGAAGTATTTCCCCCAGCGCAGCACGAAGGCGCGCCCGACGGTGTAGGTGAACCAGTAGCACAGGGAGCTGCCGACGGTGGATCCCACGCCGCCGGCGAGGATCACCCCTGGCATCGACATCTTGCCCTGCGACGCCCAGTAGCCGGCGGGCGGCATGATGATCTCGCTCGGCACCGGGACGATGGTGCTCTCGAGCCCCATCATGACGAAGACGCCCAGATAGCCCGCGTCGCGAGACCATTCGAACCAGGTGCGCATCGCCTCATGCAAGGCAGTTTCGAACATCATCGTTCCCAGCACCGAAGCAAGTCGAGGGCCGCGCGATCAGTCATGTCGAGGGCGAGCGGCGTGAGGGTGACGAAGCCCTGGTCGCACAGCGGACCATCGGCGTGCTCGTCGCCCGAGAACCACAGGTGGGGACCGCCGATCCAGTAGTAGGGCTGCCCCCTCAGGTCGACGCTCTCGCGCACCAGCGTCTCGTAGCGGCGATGAGACATGGTGGCGGTGCGGACCCCCCGCAGCTCCGCCAGCGGGCGGTTGGGGATGTTCACATTGAGCACGGTCATCGGCGGCACGCCGTGTCGCGACACCCGATCGAGCACCTCGCGGACCACGGCGATGGCGGTGTCCCAGAGGGCCACCTGCCCCGTGTCGCGGCCAAGGTGCAAGGAGAAGGCGACGGCCGGCACGTCGTGGTTGGCGGCCTCCCGCGCGGCGGCCACGGTGCCAGAGTAGTGAACGTCGGTGCCGAGATTGGACCCGCAGTTGATCCCGGAGAGCACGAGGTCGGGCTTCCCGGGCAGGAGCCCGTGCATCGCGAGGTACACCGCGTCGGCGGGGGTGCCGTTCACGCTGATGCGGCGCTCCTCGTGGCGCTTCACGCGGAGCGGTTCGTGCATGGTGAAGGAGTGGCTCTTGGCCGACTGCTCGGTGGCCGGCGCCACCGTCCACACCTCGCCCATGCCCTCGACGGCCCGGCGGAGCGCGGCGAGCCCCGCCGCCTCGATGCCGTCGTCGTTGGATAGCAGGATCCGCACGCCGACGCCGATTAGCACACCCGGGCCGGTGCCGCTGCCCCGCCATGGCGTTAGCCACCGGTCGCGATGCGCGCCCGATTCAAGACCCTGTTCACACGGATGCGCGACCCCGACCCGGTGAAGGCCGACGCCGCCTTCGACGCCGTGCTCTTCGAGCGCGAGGGGGCCCTCCCCGACCTGGTCGAGGGCCTGGAAGAGGCCGACGACGGCGCGCTGCGCTTCCTCTGCGTGCAGTTACTCGGCTTCACCGGCGCCGCCGAGGCGATTTCCCCCCTCCTCGGGGCCCTCGACGACCCCGACGCCACCGTCCGCGCCGAGGCCTGCCGATCGCTGGAAGACCTCCGCGCCCGCGAGGCGGTAGGCGCCCTCCGCACCCGGCTCGACGACGTCAACGAGGAAGTGCGCCTCGCCGCTGCCGAGGCGATCCTCGGCATCGACGGCGGCCGCGACGACGACGAGGACTAGACGACAAGGACTGGTCGCGACGGTGTCTCAGCGCCGCGCCGCCACCGCCACCCCCGCGATCGTCACCGCCGCCCCCGCGATCTCCCGCGGCCCCGGCACCTCGCCGAGCACCAGCGCCGCGACGATCGCGGCGCCGACGGGTTCGAGGAGGATCACCGACGCGACGATCGCCGCCGGGAGCCGGCCCACCGCGTAGTTGAAGCCGGCATGGCCGAGAAGCTGGGGGCCCGCCGCCAGACCGAGCGCCACCCACCAGCCCGGCCCATCGAGCGCCAGCGACGATCCGCGCCCGAGCGACAGGATGCCCAGCCAGAACGCCGTCGCGAGGCAGGAATAGGGCGCGTAGGTCCAGATCGTCACTCGCGCGCGCACGAGGCGTCCCGTGGTGAAGTAGGCGGCGCCGAGCACGCCCCCGAGCAGCGCCAGCGCGTCGCCGGTCCAGCCGCCCTCGCCGAGGCCCCCCGTCATCAGCGCAACCCCGCTCACCGCCACCGCGATGCCGCCCCAGAAGCGCGGCCCGGGCGCCTGCCGCAGGATCACCCCCTCCATCACCCCGGCCCAGATCGGGGTGAGGCACACGAGCAGGGTGCTCCGCATCACGCTGGTGAGACCGAGCGACGCGAACCAGGCCCAGAAGTGCAGCGCGAGGAACAGGCCCCCCAGCACGGTGAGCATCACGTCGTGTCGCGACATCCGGCGCGCGAAGGGCAGGGTCACCGCCGCCGCCAGCAGCACCCGCCAGAACGCCAGTGCCACCGGAGAGGCTCCCGGCGCAAGGCGCACCAGCGTCCCAGCTACCGAAACCGCGGCGATCGCCACGGCGAGCACGAGGGCAACGCGGCCCGCGGCGGGGGGGTTCTGCACGCCGCGCGCGTATCGCACCCGCGCTCTCAGACACCGGTAAACGGCCTCACTTGCGCGCTCGCCCCCGGTCACATAGCCACCACGTCCACCTCGCGGTCACAGGGAAGTCGGTGCAACTCCGACGCTGGCCCGCAACCGTGAGGGGTCAAGCCCCGCCATTTGCCACTGGGACACGTCCTGGGAAGGCGGCGGGGACGATGGCCCCGAGCCGGGAAACCTGGCCGCGAGATGGACGCAAGGGCCCTCGTGGCCCGATCCCCGGAGCCGGGATGCCGCGTCCGACCGTGCCCCCCGTGGGCCACCGTCGCTCGGCAGCCCGCTCCGGAGTCCTCCCGGAGCCGTCCTGTTCTTGTTCGCCCCCATCGCTGCCGCTGCCGACGAGGAAGTGATCGTCGAGGGCGAGGCGCTGGCGGCGCCCGATCCCTCGCGCACCTCGGCGAGCGTCACCGTGCTCGCGGCCGACGAGTCGCTGGCCCGCGGCGTGGGCGTGGCCGACTTGGTCGACACCGCCGCCGGCGCGCAGGTGCAGCGCCTCGGCGGCCTCGGCGACTTCTCGGCGGTGAGCATCCGCGGCTCCACCCTGCGACAGGTGGAGGTCTTTCTCGACGGCATCCCGCTCAACCCCGACGGTGCCGACGTGGTGAACCTCGCCGAGCTGCCGCTGAGCGGCTTTTCCCGCGTGGAGGTGTGGCGGGGCAACGCGGCGGCGAGCTTCCTCGCCTCGCCGATCGGCGGCGTGGTCAACCTCGTCTCCCGCGACGCGGGGCCCGCCGAGCTCAGCGCCAGCTACGGATCCTGGGACAGCGTGCGGGCCACCGCCTTCGCCAGCCACGAGCTGGTCCCGGTGGCGCGCGGCCACGCGGGCGACCCGGTCGACTTCCAGCTCTTCGCCGACGCCTTCCACACCCGCGGCGACTTCGTCTACTTCGACGACAACGCCACCACCTACAACGTCCTCGACGACCACTTCGAGGCGCGCGACAACAACGACAAGCGCCAGGCCAACGCCCACGCCCGCGCCCGGGCCGAGCGCGGCGATCTCGTCTTCACCCTGCTCGACGCCCCCCTGTTCCGCGAGGAAGGCTTGCCGGGCGCCACCACCATCCCCGCCGAGGCGGCCCGGCTCCAGACCACCCGCAACCTCGCCGTGCTCGCCATCGACGCCCCGGGCGCCGGGGGAAGCGTTTACCATCTCTTCCGCGAGGAGATCCTCGACGACCGCGCGGGCGAGGTGGGCACCGGGCAGCAGTGGCGCGCCGACCGTTACCACACCCTCGGCCTGCGGGGGCGCCTGGCCTTCGCCCCGGCCGAATGGGTCGTCCCCACCCTCGCCGCCGGCGGGCGGCTCGACCAGCTCCGCACCCACGATCTGCTCGGCAACGCCGAGGAGATCGATCACCGTCGCGCCAGCGGCAAGCTCGCCGCCAGCGCCGACCTGCGTTTCTGGGGCGACCGGCTCACCCTCTCCCCGGTGCTCATCGCCTCGGCCATCGCCAGCGACACCGATACCGTCGACCTCGCCACCGATCCTCGCCTGGGCGTCCTCTTGCGTCCCCTCCCCGTCCTGGCGCTCAAGGCCAACGCGGGCCGCTACTTTCGCCCGCCCGACCTGACCGAGCTCTACGGCGACCAGGGCGCGCTGGAGGGCAACGACGACCTGTTGCCCGAGCGCGGCACGCAGGCCGACCTCGGCGGGCGGCTCGATCTCCCCCCCGCCCACTGGGGACGACTCGCGCTCGACCTCTGCGCTTTCTGGCTCTGGAGCGAAGATCGCATCATCTGGGTGCAGAACAGCCAGTTCACCCTCTACCCGGTGAACTACGGTAAAACCGGCGTGCAAGGCATCGAGGCCGCCGTCGATGCCACCTTGATCGATCACCTCGACCTCGCCGCCAGCCTCACCTGGCAGAAGAGTCTCAACCTCACCGCCGGCTCCTCGCTGGTGAACAACGAGCTGCCGAGGACCCCGCCACTCGACGTGAACCTGCGCGCCTCGTTCTTCGCGGGACAGCGCGCCCGCCTCGGCTACACCTACACCTACACCGCCCCCAACTACTGGGACGGCGCCAACCTCTACCTCTCCGCGCCCCGCCACCTGCACGGCGCCTTCCTCCGCCTGCAACCCACCGTCCGCTGGCCGAGCATGGAACTCGCCGCCCTCAACCTCCTCGACACCCTCGTCGAGGTCGTCCCCCGCGACCCCGCCGACGAGGACGACGCCGACCTCGTGGTGGTGGCCACCGAGGACTTCATGTCCTATCCCCTTCCCGGGCGAACCTTCATTTTCACCCTCGCCTGGGCGATCTAGACCCTCAACCCAAGGAAACTCAATGTTGTTCTTCACCATCGCATGCATCGAAGAGGTCGAGGAAACCGGACTCGCCGACACCGCCGATACCGACTCCGATACCGACTCCGATACCGACTCCGATACCGACTCCGATACCGACTCCGACTCCGACAGCGACAGCGACGCCGTCCCCACGATGGCGCTGGTAGCCACCGTGGCCGACGACTACTCGGCCGGCGTGCTCGCCACGGTCAACCTCGCCGACTGGAGCATCGCCGACAGCCTCACCACCTCCCCCACCGACGTGGGCCTCGACTCCGACGACGGCAAGCTCTACCTGATGGGCCGCTGGGGCAGCGACTACCCGGCGCCTGGAGCGAGCCCACCTGGGAGGTGTCCACCGGCACGAAGTCGAACCCCTACGAGGCCCGCGAGTGCGAGGGCAAGCTCTTCGTCACCCTCTACGGCCGCAAGAACATCGGCGTGTACGACCCGTCCACCGGCGTGGCGGCCGGCACCGTCGACATCAGCGCCTACGACGACGGCGACGGCTACCCCGAGGCCTCCAGCATGGTCGAGGCCGACGGCAAGCTCTACGTCGCGCTCAACCAGCTCGACCAGGACAACCGCTGGGTGGCCAACGGCGGCAAGATCATCGAGGTGGACTGCGCCACGATGAGCGTCACGCAGGGCTGGGCAGCCGAGCCCAACCCCAGCATCCGGCAGTGGCCGGGCGTGGGCATGCTCGTCACCACCGGCGTGTACGACGTCGAGGGCGACGGCGCGTTGTACAGCTTCACGCCGGGCGCGGGGCTCTCCGCCGCCCTGTGGAGCGAGTCCGCCGAGGTGGGCGACCTCGCCGGCGCGGCGATGGTCGATGCCACCCACGGCGTGCTGCTCACCACCAGCGCCGACAACGTGACTACCGCGCACTGCTACGACAACGGGACCGTCGCCTCCGTGATGCAGACGACCAGCTACGTCTCCAGCGTGTCGGCGGTGGGCGACGGCGCGACGGTGTGGGTGCTCGGGCGCTACAACTACGCCAACCCCGACTCCAGCGGCGGCATCGCGGTGATCGACGCGCAGGCCTGCGCCGACCTCACCGCCTCCGGCTGGCACACCCTCGGCTTCAGCCCCTCGGCGGTGGCCTTCTACTGATGCTTTGGCTCCTCGCCTGCGTCACCCAGCCCGACCCCTGCCTCGCCATGTGCGAGGCGGGGGCGGCGCTGTACGGCGACTGCCTCGCGGAGTGGGGCGCCGACTGGACGGCGGCCGGCTACGCCGACGAGGACGACTTCCTCGATGCCTGTGACACCTGGGCCTTCGAGTGGCGGCAGATCGAGGCCGTGGACGGGCACGAGGGACAGACCGACGCCACCTGCGTGGCACGCGCCGAGCAGTTCAGCGCCAGCACCGCCACGTGTGACGATTTCACGTCTACCGACTGGAACTCCGCCCCATGGTTGGACTGATCCTCGCCTGCGCCGACCCGGACTTGCCCGCCGAGTCACTCCACTTCGTGAGAGGCGGCGTGCTGGAGCCAGGCGAGGGGCTCGCCGGGGGCTGGCATTACCGTCCCGAGGCGTGGACCCCCGGCGCCACCACGGGGGGACAAGTCGCCCCTCGCCTCGCCGAGTGTGTTCCCCTCGCCCGGTTCCCGCTCGGTGACGTGTCGCGGCTCGTGGCCGCTGGGGGAGCCGCTCCCGACACCGACCTCGCCTTCTCCCCCGATGGCCGCCGGCTCGCCGTGGGTTCCTACCTCGGCGAGGTGCTGTTGATCGACGTGGCCACCGGGCGCGTCAGCGCCCGACGCGCGCTCGGCGAGGGCATGGCCCGTCGCGTGGCCTGGTCGCCGAGCGGCGACACGGTCTACGCGGGCGAGCAGAGCCCCGACGCGATGCTGCGCGCCCTCGACCCCGCCACCCTCGCCGACCGGTGGACGATCCGGCTCGCCGAGCGCGTGGGCGGCTCGCCGATGCCGGCCGGGGAAGACCTCTACGGCATTTACACGCTCCCCGGGGTGTACGGGCTCCAGGTGCTCGCGGGCGGCGACCTCATCGTGGCGGTGGCGCACTCCTGGCCCGACGAGTCCGGCCGGCGCCAGAATCGCGGCCAGTTGCTCCGGGTGAGCCCCGCCGGCCAGCCGCGCGCCACCTGGCCCGCGGAGCCGGCCGCCGTGACACTCCTCCACCCGGCGATCCACGAGGCCAGCAACCGCCTGCTCGTCCCCGTCACCCACAGCGCCGACGCCCCCGCCCCGGCCGACCTGCCCGTGGGAGGGGTCGCCATCCTCGACCTCGACACGCTCGCGCCGGTGGCGTCGATGGTGGTGCCGCCGCTCTTGCCCTACTTCCAGACGGCCTACCTGTGGAACGCGGTGGGCATCGAGCGCGACCGCATACTCCTCGGCTTCGGCGACGGCCGCGTGGTACTGGGCACCGGGCTCGGCGAGGTGCAGGCCACGCTCAGCCCGGGCGCGCCGGTGATGGTGGGCGACGTGCCCGTGGCCGCGAGCGTGGGCCACGGCTTCCTCCGCGGCGACGGCGCCTACTTTCTCACCTCGGGCACCAACATCCCGTGGGGGGCGGCCGCCCCCGAGCTGCGCCCGCCCTCGCCGCACCCGGGCGAGAACACGGTCCACGCCACCACCCTCGACGGCGCTCCCCGCTGGTCGTTCAACGGGCCCTGGGCGGTGCAGGGCATGTCGCTCGGCGACGACGGGCGCACGCTGGTGATGGGCGCGGGCGAGCGGGCGACCGACGACCGCCGCGACCTCTACGGTGCCTTGCTCTTCGACCTCGACGGCGCCGAGCGCCCCGGCGACGAGCGCCTGGTCGCCACGTGTGTCACCGAGGGGCCGGTCTTCTTTCGCCAGGCCCTCAGTCGCGACGGCGTGCTCGCCGTGGCCGAGGTGCCCTACGCCGACGCGGGCGGCGTGCACGGCGAGTACCGAGTAGTGCTCTTCCGGTGATCCTCCTCGCCTGCGCTTCCCCACCATCGCTCCACGCCGAGGTGGGCGAGGGTGCGGTGTTCGTGGAGGCGAGCGATCCGCTGTCGAGCGTCACGATCGTCGATGCCGCCGGGGCGCCGCTGGCGCGGGTACTGCCGTCGAGCCCGGCCGAGCGGCA
>VGRE01000074.1 GCA_016875435.1 Deltaproteobacteria bacterium
AGTCCAGCGGACCACGGGCTCCGGGTCGTCGAGCCCAGCGGCGAGGCGCTCGCGCGAGGGGCGCTTTGCGGCGCCCTCGGCCTCGAGTGCGCAGATCCGCTCGTCGATCGCAGGGTCGCTCGACCATGCCCGGCGACCCACCGCCCGCACCCGCATGGCCGGAAACTGGTCCTCGCCGGGCTCGTCCTCCGGCCAGAGCGGCCGCACATCGGCGTCGGCCACCCGCGCCAGCGCTCGCTCCATGCGGTAGTACCGCTCGGCCTCGGGATGGTCGGAAGCCTCGGCCGTGCCCTTGAAGAGGCTCATGGCGTGCTCCGACCAGTAGAGGTCGAGGTAGGTGTCGCGGAAGGCAGGATACTCCTTCCACAGCTCCCCGATCACGGCGACGGACTCCGAGGGGCGGTGGCTCAGCTCGTTGGCCAGGTGACCCTGGCACTGCGCGCGGAACTCGGTGGCGAGATGGCAAAGTCGCGACGCGTCGGGGTAGGCGACGGCCCCGAGCGAACGTGCCGCGTGCTCGGCCGCCTGGAAGTAGCAATCCTCCCGCCACTTGTCGGCCGACAGCGCTGCGCACGCCCCGAGCACGCCGGGCCAGTCGCCTCGCGTGGCGCGCTCGCGGGCGGCGGCGGTGCGGCAGGCGTCGTTGTCGCAGGCAGGCTCGGCGCCCCTCGACCAGTCGTGCTCCAGCGGCGGCGGGACGGGGAGCCGGTCGCTGGGAGGGCCAGGGGCCGGGCGGACGCGCTCGCTGGCGCTCGGCACCTCGTCGAGTTCCTGCCGCAGGTGGGGACGGTTGTTGATGCGCACGCAGTCGGCGCGCGTGGCCTCGTCGGGCGCGGCCTCGCAGAGTTCCAGCGTCTCGCCGGGTGCGGCGCGGGCGAGGGCCTGGATGGCCAGGGCCCGCTCCACCGGGGGCATCGCGCGGATCTGCGCCTCGGCGGCGGCGCGATCGGCTTGCCACCGCGCGACGATGGGCAACGCGGGCTCCGAGCAGGCCAGGAGGACGAGCAACATGGTCCCACCCTGCTAACGGGCGTCGACGAGATCGCCCGTGTACGTGCTGGTTTGCAACATGACGAGACCCACGCGGGGGGCAAGGGTAACCGCCCATCCCGAGGGACCGTCACCCGGACCGGCCAGCGTGAAGGTGACCGTCTCCGGAAACACCCCGTAGTACGTTGCGAGCTCCGATATGCGGGTGGCAGTGACGCTCCAGTCCCCCGCCGTGGTCGCGACCGCTTCTTGCACTGTCCCGCCTGCCCACCAGGGCAGCGCCGGGTCGACCGCGCTGAACTGGGCGAGCGCGTCTTCGTGTCCACAGAGCGCCAGCGAGACCGCCGGGTCGCCGTCGGCGGAGACGAGATGGAGGGCCCCGAGCGGCTCGCCGCCGTCCCAGTTCTCGCCCGCGCGCAGCGTCAGCCGCCAGCCCGAGGCATCGGCGCAGCCGGCGCCCTCGACGTAGGCCAGCACCGCGTCGGCGAGGTCGAGGGTCGCGGTGTCGGCTCCCGGCGAGGTGCCGAGGTCGAGCCGTCGCAGGGTGTAGAGCGTGCCCTCCCCTGCCGGCCACAGCTCCGAGGCGTCGATCACCTCGTTCGAGCCGAGGCCGCCGCCTGCGCACGCGAACAAGAGCAGGAGCGACATCAGCGACCCCAGTAGCTGGTGTGGTTGCTCGTCTCCGGGTCCTGGTTGGGGAGCCAGAAGGCCGGTGAGCTGGGGTCGCCCCCCGCCTCGGCCAGGGCCGGGCGGAAGGCCGCCACCCAGATCTGGGACTGGAGCAGCGAGGGGTCGGTCACGCCGTCGTTCACGATGTCGCCGTAGGCCCGCTTCGACGCGAAGGCCAGCCAGAACACCTCGTCGTCGGGCAAGGGGCCCCAGTGAGGCCACGAGTTGGTGATGCCCTCCGCGAAGTTTGCAGCGGCGAGGGGGATGGGCTCGCCGCCGTCGACGGAAATCACGTAGAGCTGGGCGTTCTCGTTGTCGTAGCTGCTGCCGAGCGCCATGTTGAAGGCTACCCAGCGGCCGTCGGGGGAGAAGGCGGGGTAGAAGACGTTGAGCGTGTTGGCCGCCTGGTACTCCGGCTCGTAGAGCGTGGTGGCCGCCCCCAAGTTGCCCGACTCGTCGATGGGGATGAGGACGAGCTTCCCCTCCGTGAAGCAGCAGTCGCCGTACATCTGCCTCGCGGCGACCGCCACAATCTGGTCGCCATCGGGCGACCAGTCGGGCTGCGTGAGGACCACGCCGTCGATGCCGGACTGCTTGAGCCACGTGCCGGTGCGCGCGTCCCAGAGGTTGAGCACGCCGGACTCCTCCGAGGTGAGCATGCGCTCGGCCTGCGGGTCGAGCGTGCTGTAGTAGCCCCGCCGGTCGCGCTGGGTGAGCTCCACGGGCTCATCGCCGCTCACGTCGAGAAGGCCGCTGTAAAACTCCAGCGCGCCCTCGATCCCGTAGGCCACGCTCATGCGGTCGTCGCGCACGGTGTGGCAGGCCACGCAGTTGGGCGCAGTGCGGTTGGGGGCGTAGAAGAGCTCCGGCTCCTCCGCGTCGATCGGCACCTTGACGATCCCCGCGTCGCTCGTGGACCAGTAGTAGATGGACCCGTCGGCGTCGAGCCGGTTGACGCGCACGGTGCGCACCTCCGAGACGGCGACGCCGCTCCCGGTGAGCGCGCGGATCTCGACCGCCACTTCGCCGCCGGCATTCGTCGCAGCGATCACGTTCCACAACGATGCCTCGATGGACGCGTGGGTATCCGTAGTGAGCGCGTAGATCTCAGTGATCTCCGTCGTGAAGCCCACACGGTAGCCGGTCGCACCGGAGACCGGCTCCCACATGAACGTGAGGCTCGGGATGTTCCGGGGAACGGACACCGCGTCCTCGGGGTAGATCCAGGCGACCGACCCGGAGGTGCTGCCGTCGAAGTCCTCGACCGCGAGCGCCCCGCCGGCGTCGTCGATCACCTCACGGTACACGACGGTGAGGTCGGCATAGGCGGTGATGCCGGCGTGCTCCGCGACCACCGTGCTCACCGCACCGTTCTCCGTGGAGGCGGTGAACAGGCCGGTACTGTCGACCTGGCCAGCGGCGAAGCTCGACAAGGACCAGCTGACGAGGTCGATGGGGGCCGACGTGCCGTCTACGAAGGTGGCCGTGGCCACGTACTGAATCGTGGCGGGGTCGGCGCCGCTGGTCTGCACCACGCTTGCCGCCGGGTCGATGGCCAGCGCGGTGACCTCGAGGCTGGCCACCGGGGCGGAGGTCTCCGACGTGCCGCAGGCGACGAGGTACGCAAGTGTCATCAGTTCCCCCAAGCCGGTGTCTCCGCTGGCCCGAACTTGATATCCTATGTACGGCATGTTCGGCACGTTCAGGCCATCGCCCAGACAGCTTCTGCGCGGCGCTGCTCTCGGCGCGGTCCTCCTTTCGCAGACCGGCTGTCCCGACTACAGCGTGACGCGCCTCAGCGACATGGAGACTTTCTACCAGGAAGACGGTAATCTCACGGTCGAGTTCCTCTGGGTGATGGACAACTCCGGCACCATGTCGGAGGAGCAAGAAGTGGTGGTGGCCGGGCTCGGCGTCTTCGTCGACGTGCTCGAGAGCTTCGGCGCCGACTGGCAGATCGGGGTCACCACGACCGACGTCACCAGCGGCGGCGGCCTCATTCAGTCGGGCATCCTCACGCCGCTCGGGGCCGACGTCGAGGCAGCCTTCGCCAGCGCCCTCGAGGTGGGGAAGGCGGGTAGCATCGAGGAGGCGGGCCTCGAGGCCATGCGGCTTGCCACCTCGGAACCGCTGCTCAGCGGCGACAACGCAGGCTTCATTCGCGACGGCGCAGGCCTGTCGGTGGTGATCGTTTCCGACGAGGACGACCAGTCCCCGCTCGCGATCAGCGAGTACGAGGCCCACCTCGCCGCGCTCAAGGGCGCGCAGGCGGCCCGGGTGTCGGTGGTCGTCGGCGACCTCCCAGCAGGCTGTGCCACGTCGTATGCCGCGGCCGACGCGGGCGAGCGCTACCGCACCATCAGCACCGACACCGGCGGCCACAGCGACACCATCTGCCGGCGCGACTTCACCCCCACCATGAAGGCGCTGGCGCTGAACGGGCTCGGCCTCACCGACACCTTCAACCTCGCCGTCGTGCCCGAGGTTGGCAGCATCCGGGTGACGGTCGACGGCGTGCGCGTGTACCAACGCCCCGAGAACGGCTGGAGCTACGACCCAGGCGCCAACGCGATCATCTTCGATGGCTACGCGATTCCCGGGCCGGGCTCGCAGGTTGTCGTCGAGTACTACGCGTGGAGGGGCACCGAGCTCCAGACCGACACCGCCACCCAGTGACGGGCCCCGCTTGAGGCGCAGCGACGGCCTGGTGCTGCTCGCACTCGCCACGGTGACCGCCGTGGTTGCCGTGGGGCCAGCGGCTGCCACCGGCCTGGCAGGGCGTGAGTCCGTCGACGCCTACGGCTCGTGGTGGTTCCAGTGGTTCGTGGGGACCAGCCTCGCCGACGGCTCGCCGCTCAGCAGCACGAACCTGCTCTTCTTCCCGTGGGGGAAGGACATCCTCACCCACACCGGCGCCAACCTCGTCGATGCCCTGATCACCGTGCCCGTGCGGTGGACGCTCGGCGACCGCGCGGCGTGGAACGCGCTCTACCTCGTCGCGATCGTCAGCAACGCTCTTGCCGTGGGCCTGTGGCTGCTGGCGTACGGCCCCAGCCGCCTCGGCGCGTTCGCGGCCACGGTGCTGGCGGGACTCCACCCCTACCCGCTCTACGAGCTCGCCGAGGGGCGGCCGGCCCAGGCGCTCCTGGCTCCGATGGTGGTGGCCTGCCTGGCGGCCGACCGGGCGTTCCGGGGCGGCCACGCGGCCTTGCCCTGGCTGGCTGGCGTGTCGCTCGCGCTCGCCGGGTGGGTGTACTGGTACGGTGGCCTGTTCGCAGCGATCACCATCGCCGTCTTGGCGGCGTTCTCGCCGTCTCGCGAGACCGCGAGGCGCCTGCTGACCGTGGGGGCGGTCGCCACGCTCTTGTCGCTGCCGGCCACCCTGCCGCTGGCGCAGTCGTTGCGCGCCGGCGAGGTGCCCGGCCTGTTGCCCGTCGACGCGTGGTGGCGCGGAGACTTTGCGCTCGCCAACGCAGAGGGCGACGTGGTGCGGATCGCGACGCTCTCGTGGGACGGCCAGGCCACCTTCCAGGGCGACCACCTGGGCGGCGGCCGCGGCCTCGTGGCGGGCCTCGGGGTCGTCGCGCTGTGCCTGGCCGCGCCCAGGCGCTGGGCGGCGGCGGGGCTGGTCGCCGTCGCGATCTCGCTCGGACCCTTCATCGCCGAGTGGCGCAACCCCGTCTACCTGTCGCTGGCGAGCGCCTTCCCGCCCGCGCAGCGCCTCTACTGGCCGGTGCGCGCGGTCGCCGTGCTCGTCCCGGTGGCGGCAGTGGGGGCGGCCTGTGCCGCGAGGAGGCCGTGGCTCCTCGCGATGCTCGCGGTCGCGACGGGCGTAGAGCCCTTCCTGCGAGGCGCACTGCCGCTCCCAGCCTGGTCGCTCCCCGATCGCACCCCATGGCTGTGCCTGGGCGGTGCCCCGGGCGCGTTGATCGATCTCCCCTACGGGCGAGACCAGCTGCCGCTGGTCCACCAGACCTTCCATGGCCTGCCCATGCTCAACGGGATGCACGAGCGCTCCCGGTTCCTGGTGCCCGCGGGGCAGCGAGAGCTCCGGTCCCAGAACACGTACCTTGCGGCCCTGCTCGCTGCGCCGGTCAACCCGGCGGCGAATCCCACGTGGTCGGAGGCCGACCGCGAGGCCCTCGGGGCGCTGGGCTACCGCTGGGTAGCTCTTCGGCTGGAGGCGCTGGCGGAGGTAGGCGGCCCGATTCACCGGGCGCGCGCCGCGAGGCAGCGCCTCGACACGCTGGCCGGCCCGGCGAGCTTCGAGGTTTCCGGCGTCGTCGTGTGGGCGCCCTGGGGCGGGACAACCCCATGTGGCTAAGGGTCGCGGACGGCGAACCCCGGGTATGCGCTTGACGGGGCAGGGGCGCCCGGTGATTAGGCGTGCCATGTGGCGTCGGCCCCTGCTCGTGCTGGGCGTGTACTTCGTGCTCGCGATATTCCTCACGTGGCCCACCATTCTCGATCCCGTGGCCGCCATCCCCGGGGGCGAGCGGACCGACCTCTGGGACGGCCTGTGGTCCTTCTGGTTCGCGAAGGTGCGCCTCGAACAGGGCACCATCCCGATGCGAGTCGACGGCCTCCTCAACCACCCGCTCGGGGGCTCGCTCTGGGTGGTCGACCCCCTGAACTCGCTGGTGATGTGGCCGCTGCAGCGCTGGGTTGGCCTCGCCACCGCGTGGAGCCTCCTGGTCCTGGTCCACGTCACCGCGAGCGGCGCGATGGCCTGGTGGCTGGCCTGGGACATCGCCGATGACGAGGCCGCCGCGTGGTTCGGGGGCACGGCCTACGCTGCGTCGCCGCTTCTCATCTCGCACATCCACAACGGCACCACCGAGGCGGTCGGCGGCGCCTACCTGCCCGCGGCGATGCTGGCCGCCCTGTGGTTGTTCCGGTCGCCGGGGCCGAAGACAGCGCTACTGCTCGCCC
Organism: Deltaproteobacteria bacterium; assembly: GCA_016875435.1. GTDB lineage: Bacteria > Myxococcota_A > UBA796 > UBA796 > SXON01 > SXON01. Next base: position 6,592 of record VGRE01000074.1, read on the forward strand.
CGGTGCTCTTCATCACCGCCGCCGCCCACTGGTACTCGGGGGTGCTCGCCTTCCTGTTCTGGGGCGTCCTGGTGCTGGTCTCTCTCGCGAGTTGGAACGAGGGCGCCCGGCTAGTCGTCACCCGGTGCCTCTGGTTGGCGATCGCCGGTGCCGTGGCGCTGCTCTTCATCATGCCGATGGCCAACATCAGCGTGGTGGCGAGCTCGGCGGCCGACAGCGTCGTGGAGATCAAGAACGAGGTTGCCCTCGCCGCGGTGCGCCGCACCCTGGGCGCCGCCGACCCGGTGGGCTTCTTCCATCCCGGCGACTACCGCACGCCCGACTTTCGGCAGCTGTCCCAGTTCGCCGAAGATCACATCCACTCCACGTACCTCGGCTACGTCACGCTGCTGGGCGCGCTGCTGAGCCTGCGACGCCGGGCGGGAACGGGCCTTCTCTGGGCCTCGGTCGCCCTCTCGCTCGCCCTGGCCATGGGGCCGGTCCTCGTGCGCGAGGGCAACCCGGTGTTGTTGCGGCCCGATCTGCCGGTACTGCTGCCCTACGCGTTGCTGGAGCATCTCCCTGGGTTCGACAGCCTATCCCTGCTCTTTCGCCTGGCACAGCTCGCCGTCCTCGCGCTCGCCATCCTCGCGGGCCTCGGGTGGTCCAGGCTCGGCGGCAAGGCCACCGCACTGGCCGCAGCGGCCATGCTCTCGGAAATCCGGCTTGCCTCGCCGGTGGCCCACCTGCCCGGTCACACCAACGGGCTGCTGCCCTCCGTGCTCTACACCCTCGCCGGGGCCCCGGAAGGGGCCGTGATGAACTTCCCCATCGCGGGCGGTCGAGCGTACCTCTACGAGCAGGCCGCGCACCAGAAGCCACTGGCCGGCACGCTAAACTTCGCGGCAAACAGCTCCGCGTTGTCGCTCTGGGAGCTCTGCCTCGCCCTTGCCGACGAGATGGACCCGGTGGTCAGGGCGCAGCTCATCAGCGGCGAGGCCTACCGCCTAGGTATCCGCTACCTGGTCGCCCATACCGATCCTCTCGCCCAACCCGACTCGCTCGGCAACGCGATGCAGGTGATTCGCGCCAGCTACCGACCCGCGCTGGAGCGCGACGGCGTCGAGATCTACCGCTTCTACTGAGGCATCCCGGCCCAGCTCCCACCGCCCACCGGCATCTGCCCGCCCTGGTTCAGCCGCGCGCCCTGGCTTGCCGGTTGGCCAGAGCTGCTCCCCCCGAGCACGGCCGCGTTGGCCCGCGTGGCGGAGCCGGTCGAGCCCTGGCCGCCCTGTGAGCGCCCCTCCACGCCCAGCAGCTGGTCGGCCAGCGTGGGACTCGCGGTCTCATCCGGGTGGATGCAGCCGATGCAGCCGAGGTACTCGACCAGCGACCAGTGGTCGAGCAACTCGAGCCAGCCGCGCAGCCCGAGACGCGATCGCAACTCCAGCGCGAGCTGGTACTTCGTGCGCTGGAAGCGCAGCGAGCGGTCGGCGAGCGACTCGCGGGCGGCTGAGACGGCCACGATCGCGTTCGGGTCGGAGGCGTCGAGCTCGCGCAACGCGCGCTCGAGCGCGGCGAGGGCACCGTCGATGGTGACGGCCTCCGCGGCCAGGCCGTACCGGATCTTCAGCAGCAGGACCACCACCTCGTCGCTCGCCGTCGTCTGGTCGATGGGCAGCATGGTGGCGCCACGTCCGAGCGCGCGGACGTCGCGAGTTGCCGGCGACAGGATCCCCTCGTCGAGCGTGCCCGAGCTGCGGAGGGACTCCACCCCCGGGCCGCCAGCGGCCTCGATCATCAGGGTGGCCAGAGAGATCTCGTCGGCCACAGAGGCACGCTGGGCCTGCTCGAACACGTCGAAGGCCTCGCGCGTGGCGACCGTGTTGCCCTCGGTCACGACGAGCGCGGCGAGCGCGTACTGCGCGGCGCGGATGTCGTCGTTGTCGCGGATGCGCGCGCGGGCTCGCCCGCGGGCGCGGTCGAGCAGCGAGCTCGTCACATCGGCGGCGAGCGTTCCCTCGAGCTCCGCCACCCCGTCGATCCATGGGTCGCCCGTCGCCTCGACCTCCACCTCCTGGGCCTGCAGGCCCACCGGGGCAGCCTCGGCGGGCGGGTCGGCCTGGCCCGATCCGTCGCCCGCGGCGGGCGGATCGGCGCAGCTCAGCAAAACGGACAGGCTTGCGATCAGGTACACGGGCGCAGAGCTAACACCGAGCAGGCACACCCACGGGGGCGCGCTGGCCCACCCATCAGGGGGCCTCGGCCCCGAGGGCTCGGTCGATCGCCAGCTGGGAGTCGGGGCCGGAGTACCCGTTTCACGCCTACCGCGTGGCCATGCGGGAGGTGGCGCAGGCGGCGGGCGTGCTGCTCGTGGATGGGCCCGCGGCGCTGCCCGGCTCGGGCCGGCTCGCCTGCCGCGAGCAAGGCCAGGGCGAGGCCGACGCCAAGGAAGAACTTGGTCCGGGCGCGGAACGGCCTCGGATCGCCCGGCATGGGGGGCGCCATCGCGAAGGCGACGCTATCAACTCGGACAGGGCCCGTGAAGGCTGCCGTCGCCACGCAATGGTCCGCGAGGTTAGCCACGGCCCGTGCCCTGGCGTGCCCTGGTCGTCGCAACCCTGGTGCTGGGCGCCGCCCTCGGGCTCGGCGCCCGCGCGTCCCTCGCCAACCATCGGGAGTCTAGTCCACCCGAGGGCTGGACCTTCGCGCGCGCCGACAACCCGGCGGCGCGGGTCATCTCCGCGGGGGAGCTTCCGCCCAGCCCGCACCAGGCGGGCCTCTCCGCACTGCAGGGGATCACGCGCACCTTCGCCGAGCCACTGGCCCAGGTTGCCGTGGATGTCGAACTGCCCGAAGACGGCGTGATCCAGGTGCAGCTCGACCTCACGTCGATGCAGCTGCTCCGGCCCACGATGGTATTCGTCGCCGGCACCGAGCGGTCGAGCGGCGGGCGCGTCATCGCCTATCGTGATCGCTCTGGACCGGCGCCGATGTGCACGCCGACGCAAGTTCCGGCCATCGCCCCCGGTCGCCACCGGCTGGAGTTCCAGACCCTGGCGCAACTGTGGCTGGTGATGGTCGATGGCGTGCCGGTGTTGCACTGCCAGGGCGTTGCCATCAACTGGCGCGAGGTGACGATCACCCCGGGGCAAGACCGCATCCTGCTCCACACCTTCGAGGTCTCGGGGGGTGGCACGCCCGTCTCGCAGGCCTTCGCCGACGGGAGCTACGCCAGGCTCATCGCCGTCGGGGCGCTCTCGCTGTTGGCGGTCGGCGCGGCGTTGTCCGGGCTGATTGCCCGGGGGCACCGCCTCGCCGTGGCCGTCGCGGCGCTCTCCCCCTTGCTGCTGGCCCTGCCCCTCTCGGCGGCCGACCTGCGCGTGGCCGCGGCGCGCTTCCGCCTCTTGCCGGAAGCCGCGAACAACCTCCCCTGGCTGCTCCCCGCCTTCCTCGCCCTGTTCGCCGTCGCCCACCTCCCCTCCCCGCCGGGCTCGGCGCCGTGGCGCGTGCGCGTGCACGACTGGCTGGTGGGAGGCGGCGTGCTGGCAGCGCTGGCGGCCGTCGCGCGAGCTGGCTGGCCAGGTGTGCCGCCTGTCGTCGTGCTCGCCGTCGCGGTGCTGGTCGCCGGCCGGGTTGCCACGCCTGCAAGCGCGTTCGAGCGCGTCTTCGCGGTGGGCGCGCCGCTCTACGCGCTCGCGCTCGCGGCCGAAGCCGAGTGGAGTGGGCACCTCGTCGGCGCCGCAGCGCTGGTGGGCGTGGCGGGGCTCACCCCCGTGGTGGGGCGCGCGGCGCGGCCAGCCACCCCCCCGACGCTCGCGCTCCTCGGTATTTGCATGCTCGCGAGCCTCGAGTTCGCCTGCCGTGGCGGTCCTCAGGCCGACGCCTGGACGGCCGGGAGTGCCGCTGAGGCCCGCACGCTCGATCCTGCGGCAACCTCCGGGCAGTCGTTCCGAGCGGCGATCATCGATTCCGAGGACGCGCTGGCCCGGAACTGCACATCACGCGCCATGCCCGCCCGCCCCAACGCGCGCCGGGTCGCGGTGTACGGGGGCTCCAGCACCGCGCCCACCGACGTGTCGCAGTATTCGAGTTTCTACCCCGCGCTACTCGAGCGAATCTGGAACCAGCACTTCCCGCAGGCTCCGCTGCAGGTCGTCAACCAGGGAGTGCCCGGCTGGACCACCAACGAGATCGCGAACTGCGTCGAGAAACTCGCCGGAGAACTGTCTGCGAAGCTCTCGATCTTCTACGTCGGCCGCAACGACACGGTGGGCTTCGTCGGGGTGAAAGACGGGTCCAGCGGTATCACCGACGGCTCGACGGGGGCGCTGGCCGGGGCGCTGGAGCGTTTCGCGTTGCTGCGCGCGGCGCACTTCGCGATGCTCGGCACGTGGTTCGACGGCGCCGTGTCGCCCGCGCCGACGCCGATCGCCAGGGCCAATCTCGAGCGAGTCGCCGACGCGGTGCGTGCCGCAGGCGGCAACACACTTTTGCTGAGTGAGGCCACATTCCCCGGCACCAAGACCTACGCTCCCTACCGCGCCATGCTCCAGGAATTCGCCGACGAGCGAGACGATGTGGCCTTCCTTGACACGGCAGCGATCATCGGCGACCACCTAGATCCAAGCCTATTTCTAGACGAGGTTCACCTCAGTTCCACCGGTCACCTTGCGCTGGCGATGCTCCTCGCCGAGCAACTGGCCGCGCATCCCGACTGGCTGCCTCGCGCCGAGCCATCATGGGGGTCGAGGCCGGGCGCCGCGCCCGCCAGCGGCCCCCAGAGTCCCGGCCTGTCCCCGGGCTCGTGACAAGTTCAGACAGATCCGCTTGACGGTGTGGCTCGTCACGCGGTATTGGATTTTTCGACATGGTGGACAACATGCACATCCGTCCTATCGCCGCTGTTCTCTCTCTCGTGCTCGTCGGCTGCCCTGGCGGCCCAGCCGAAGAAAAGGACACCAGCAACACACCCGAGGATAGCGGCATCGCCGTTCCGTGCGACGAGGACGGCGACAGCTTCTGCGTCTCCGACGGCGACTGCGACGAGTCCGACCCGCTCGTCAACCCGAACGCCGCCGAGGCGTGCGACGGCATCGACAACAACTGCGACGGGCAGGTCGACGAGGGCGTGCTCGGCACGTACTACGCCGACGCGGACAGCGACGGCTTCGGCGACGCGTCCCTGCCCGAGGAAGCCTGCGAGGCGCCCGCTGGCTCCGTCGCCAACGCCGACGACTGCGACGACGCCAACGGCACCGTTTTCCCCGGCGCGGCGGAGGCCTGCGACGGCCTCGACAACGACTGCGACGGCAGCATCGACGAAGACGTCACCACCGTCTGGTACGAAGACGCCGACGGCGACACCTACGGCAACGACGCCAGTTCCGTCGATGGGTGCGAGAGCCCCGGCGTGGGCTGGGTGGCCGTCGGTGGCGACTGCAACGACGCCGAGCCCAAGGCCTGGACCGGCGCCGCCGAGGTGTGCGACCTGATCGACAACAACTGCGACGGCCAGATCGACGAGGGCCTCGGCACCACCTACTACGCCGACACCGACGGCGACGGCTACGGCGACCCGGCCAACACCGCCACCGACTGCGCCGGGGCGGTCGACGGCTGGGTTTCCAACGCCGACGACTGCAACGACAGCGAAAAGCTGGCCTGGACCGGCGCCGACGAGTACTGCGACGACGTTGACAACGACTGCAACGGTCTCGTCGACGACGACGCGGTGGATGCCGTCGAGGGCCCGGCCGACAACGATGCCGACGGCTTCGGCGACCCCACCGCCACCGTCTGGTCCTGCGACCCGGCCGAGAACACCATCGACTGCGACGATGGCAACGCGAACGAGCCTCGCGCCGTGGACGCCTCGTCCACCTCCGGCTCGCCCGACGGGTCGATGACCAACCCGTACCCCACCGTCCAGGAGGGCATCGACAACGCCACGGAGTGCGTGGTGGTGTACGCCGGCGTGTACAGCGAGAACATAAGCTTCAACGGCAACAACGTTTCGGTTGTCGGGATCGACGGCTCGGGCTCCACCACCATAGACGGTGGCGCGGCAGGGTCGGTGGTCAGCTTCGCCAACGGCGAGACGGCCGCCGCTGAGCTCACCGGCTTCACCCTCATGGGCGGCTCCGGCACGCTCGAGGAAGTCTCCGAGACCACGGAGTGCGGCAGCGGTGTCTGGTGCACGATGATCTACCAGCGCTACTACGGTGGCGGCGTGTTCATCGACGGCGCCACGCCCACCCTCTGGGACCTGGTCATCACCGGCAACGAGCTGCCCGAGTACAGCTTCACCGAGAATTCGCCCACCGAGTGGAGCTACGTCTACTCCTACGGTGGTGGCGTCTTCGCCAGCGACTCGGTCGGCCTCGATCTCGACGACCTCACCATCACGCGAAACAGCGCGCTTCACGGCGGCGGTATCTACGTGAACAACACGTCCCAAGTCGCGCTCACCCACAGCATCGTGGCCGGCAACGACGCCGACGCGGGCGGTGGCATCGCCGTGGTGGGCGGCAGCTTCAACGCCACGAACGTGATCGTCAGCAACAACAGCGCCACCGCAGGCGGTGGGTTCTGGCTCGACGCGGGCAGTTCCACGTGGTGGAACGCTGTGCTCGCGGCGAACTCGGCGTCCGACAGCGGCGAGGGCGTGATGGTGACCGGCGGCGGCTCCGCCACCGCGAGCGGTCTGGTCATCGCCGCGCACGACACCGGCTACGGCGCGATGGTGGAGTCTGGCTCCTCGCTCATGATCGAGTACAGCGATTTGTACGGCAATCTCTGGGACGAGAGCGGCTCGACGCCCGGCGCGGGCATGCTCGCGGTCGACCCGATGTTCAACGCCTGGTCCGACGACAGCGACTACAGCAACGACGACCTCACCCTGGCGGCGGGTTCGCCGTTGACCGACATGGGCAACCCGTCGTCCGCGTACAACGATACCGATGGCTCGGTCAACGACATCGGTGCCTATGGCGGTCCGGACGGCGCCTGGTAGACCGCCGCTTCTCGCGGTCATCACTTTCGCTGCCCTCGGGGCGGTCGTTGCCTGGGACGTAGCTCGTGCCTGGACGACCGAATTCCTCGGGGCGGCCTACGTGGATGGCTGGGGAACGCAGTGGTTCTACTGGTGGGTGGGGCGGCAGTTGCTCAGCGGCGAGGGACTAGCCTCCACCGACGTGCTGTTCTTCCCGTGGGGAAAGGAGGTCTACCTCCACACCGGCGGCAACGTGCTCGACGCCGCCGCGGCGCTCCCGGTTCGCTGGTTCCTCGGGCCGGTGGCGGGCTACAACGTGTTTGCCGGCCTCGTCCTGGTGGTCAACGCCCTGGCGTTGAGCCGGCTGGCTGGCGTGCTCGGCGCCAAGCCCGAGGCGGCGTGGATCGCGGGCGCGCTGTTCGCGTTCAATCCTTTTGCGCTCCAGGAGCTAGTTGACGGGCGGCCCACGCAGGCGATGATGGCCTTCCTGGTGCTGTTCCTCGCGGAGGTGGCGCTATGCGTGCGCGGGCGAGACGCGCACGCGCCCTGGCGGGCGGGCGGGTTGCTGCTGCTCACCGCGCTTGGATACTGGTTCTACGCCTTTTTTGGTGGCGTGGCCGCTCTCGCGGCTGGCGCGTGGGGGGTGGTCACCGCACCGCGCGCTCGGCGAGCGGCAACCCTTGGACGGCTCGGGCTCGCGGCGGCGCTCGGCCTGCTGCTCACGCTCCCCTTCGCGTTGCCGATGCTCGGCGCCAGCGAGCAGGTTCCCGGGCTGCTCGACAGCGAGGCACTGTCCCTCACCCAGTGGCGGCCCTCGACGCGCGAGGGCATCGGCGTCGGCATCTACGTGCTCGACCTGCTCCACCGCGTGGCCGGCTTCCTCGTGGAGTCGAAGGACGAGCCCGGCTTGCTGGTCTTCGTCCCGGAAGACCGGGTGCTGTTGTGGACCCAGCTCGGCGCGGCCGCCGTCGGGCTCGCCATCTGGCCCACGCGCTGGCGCGGCTTCGTGCTGGCGCTCGCGGGCGCCGCCCTGCTGATCGCGCTCGGCCCGATGATCCAGCTGGGCGATGTCGACCTGCCTAACGTCCCGTACCTCGCGATGATTCTCGGAGCGCCGCTCTTGCGACGGCTCTGGTGGCCCCAGCGGGCCCTGGCCGTGGTGAGCATCGCGCTCGCCGTGGCTGCCGCGTTTGCCCTCTCGCGCGTGCAGAGGCTCGGTCGCGTCGCGCTGGCGGGGGCGACCGCTCTCGTCGCGCTCGCGTGGGCGGTGGAACTCTCGGCGAACGGCCTCGCGCCGCTCCCCACCTGGTCGGCCCGAGTGCCCGCAGTCTACCGCTGCCTCGCGCGGGCGGGCCTGCCCGGCGCGGTGATCGAGCTGCCGTACGCCTCCACGCAGCAACACCTGTTCTACCAGGCCATACACGGGCGCAAGATCTTCGGCGGCATGGTGGAGGACAACCTCACCTTCACGCCTCCCGGACAAGTCGAGTTCCGCCGCGCGAACTCGCTGGTGCGCACCCTCCTCGCCGCGGCGGCCGACGCGCCGTTCGAAGAGGCGCCGAGCGAGGCCGACACCGCCGCCGTCGGCGCCCTGGGCTACCGCTACGTCGTCTTCGACAAGTCGGCGTACCCAGCCGCAGCTGCCAATGGCGCTCGCGTCGATACTCGCGCCGAGGGGCGTGGGCGCGCGGTGCTGAGCGCGATCACTTCCGTCCTGGGCCCGCCTGACTACCAGGATGACGACAGCGCCCTCTGGGCGCCCTGGGGCGGCGGCGATCCCTGCGATGACCCGGGCTGACGGGCCTCCCGCTCCACCCGGCGCGACGAAGTCTCGGTAAGGATCGGCCAGGAGCGCGCGGACCGGCGGCGCGGCGGGGTAGGGGGCGCGAGAGGGCGCGACATGCTTCCGCTGCTGTTCCTGGTCAGTTGCTTCTGGGATACCCCGGCGAAGGCGCCCCGGTTGATCGTGATCGGAATCGACGGCCTGGGCACCGCGCACCTCGAGTCGCTCGACCGCCAGGGCCGGGTCCCCAATCTCGCGAAGCTCGCGAGACAGGGCGTTTTCAGCGAGATCAAGAGTGTCACCCCCCTGGTGTCTCCGGTCATCTGGACGTCGATCGGCAGCGGCATGCGCGCGAAGAAGCACGGCGTCGAGGGCTGGTTCGTCGATGACGGCTCCGGTGCGCCGCGCCTGGTCGATGCCCGGCACGTGCGGGTGCGGCGCTACTGGGAGATCCTTGCCGAGCGCGGCGTGTCGACAACCACGCTGGGATGGTTGGCGATGTTCCCGCTCGCGCCGTCATCAGACCTCGCCGTCACCACCGACGTCTTCTGGGACCGAGTCCTGGTCCAGAAAGTCGAGGGGAACTCGGTACTCGACGGCGACCGCGCCCCCCTGTCGCTGAATCCGCGCTCGGCCGCCAGCTGGGTGCTCGAGCAGCGGCTCGACCCCGCCAAGGCCGCCAAGGGCCCCCTAGGGTACCAGTTCCCGCACACGCCGCTCGACGACCACCCGGTCCTCCGGGATGCCTGGGTCATCAACACGGCGGTCGAATCTCAGGCACGCGACCCAGCCGAGGTCCTGACGCTCTACGTGAAGGGGATCGACGAGCTGGCGCACCTGTTCCTCCCCTTCACCGACGCAGCCTTCGTGCGTCGCATGAAGCTGAATCCGAAGACCTACGCTGAAGATTCACGGATGGTCCCTGACGTGGATCTCCCCTGGGAGGGCGAGGCGCTCACCGACGAGCGGCTCGAGATCGGCGCTCGCATCGTCGACGACTACCTCGCGTGGCTCGACGGGGCGCTGGCGCCGGTGCTCGCCCTCGCGGGCCCCGACACGAACATCGTGATCGTGTCCGACCACGGGATGCTCCTGACGACGATGCCACCCGCAGAAAACGGCGCGCTCGGCATCCCGCGTCCCGACCACGACCCCATCGCCACGCTCATCATGTCCGGCCCCGCGATCAAGGCGGGCACCAAGCTCAAGTCGCCCTCGCTCCTCGACGTCACGCCGACCATCCTGCACGTGCTGGGGCAACCCGTGGCGAAGGACATGGACGGCCGGGTGCTATCGGAGGCGCTGCACCAACCGGGGGAGGTCCAGTGGGTTGACTCCTACGACACGCGGAAGCGCACCCTGCCCGAGGTACCCGCGCTCGCGTCCGACCCGGAAGTCGAGCGCCTGCGCGCGCTGGGCTACGTGCAATGACGCCTGGCGTGGTGGTCGCGGTCCTGGCCCCGTCGGCCTGGGCCGCCGCCGACCCGGTGCCGGACACCGTCGCCGCCATGCTCGCGGCGCCCGACGCGGGATCCATGGACTCGGTGCTCCGCGCGCGGATGGGCAAGGCCACGGCGCCGGACGAGCGCCAGGCCCTCGGGCAGCTCAGGCACTACCTCGACGCCCTGCAGGCCGCCGGCAAGAGCGCCGAGTTGATCCGCCAGGAACTCGACCGCTACGCGCGTGAGGCGAGCGCCCGCGACTGGCTGCTCGCCGAGGCGCGAAACCCGGTCGACGCGGCGGCCGAGGCGCCCCTCCCGGGCAGGCCCCCGGCGGCTCTGCCACCGCCGTTCCCATCGGCATCGCCCGCCAGCTCCACCCCCCTGGCGATCGACGCGGCAACCACGCGTGCGATGCTCGCGCGCCTCGCCGCGGCGCCCGATCCCGGAGCGGCCGCAGTGCTGTCATCGACGATCGGCTTCGGAGCTGGCCACTTCTACGCGCGGCAGCCTGATCGGGCGTGGATTCACCTCGGCGCGCAGGCCGCGAGCGGCGCCGTCCTGGTTGCCGGGTTGGCCTCTGCCGAGGAAGGCCAGTGGACCCCCGCGGCCACGGCCGGGCTCAGCGCGCTGGTCCTCGCGCGGCTCGTGGACATCGCGCTGGCGCCGGGCAGCGCCCACCAGACGGCCGCCGACGCGTTTCGGTAGGGCGCGGGCGACGCGGCTAGTGCCCGCCGCTGCCCTGCTGACCGGTGGTCCCCTGCACCTGGCCGGCCTGGACGCCGCCCATCTGGCCGCCCTGCATCCCGCCCATCTGGCCACCCTGCATCCCGCCCATCTGGCCGCCCTGCATCCCGCCCATCTGGCCGCCCTGCTTCCCGCCCATCTGGCTGCCCTGCATCCCGCCCATCTGGCTGCCCT
>VGRE01000075.1 GCA_016875435.1 Deltaproteobacteria bacterium
CTGGTGGAGCTGAAGACCATCAATCCCAAGATGATGCTGTATGGGATTTACGGGATGGCGATCTAGGCGGAGCGGAGGGCTTCCGCCCCCCCCTCGGCGCTCCGCGGGGTGCTCGCCGTCCGGTCGCTGCGCTCCCCGCCGTCGCTCGTGGCGCGCGCCCGTTTGGCCGCTGAGGCGGAGCAGGCGCGCGCATCGAAGGCCGATAACGGCGACTGCGGGCTGTGCTTCGAACACCGAAAAGCAGTAGATCAAAGCCCGCAGCCCCGGGGTATCGTCGCGTGACCGCGGCGCCCGGGTCTGGCCGGGGGCCAGCGGGTGGTGCCCCTGTCGCGCCCCATCGCGGAGCGCAGCGAAGCCGATGGGGACGACAGGGGCGACAGGACCCGCCCGCGAAGCGGCGTGCGGATCCCGGGCGTCGCGGTCACCTGCGAGGTGGGGCCCCGCCCCGCGTGAGGCCGCCCACGCTGCTCACCCCCAGTCGACGATCTCCCACCCCCGCTGCCGCGCCACTCGTCGCAACCGGGGATCGGGATTCACCGCCACCGGCGTCTTGACCACCTCGAGCACGGGCAAGTCTGACACCGAGTCGGTGTAGAAGCTCGCTTCTTCCAGCGGGAGCCGCTGTGCCTCGGCGAAGGCGCGCGCGTGGTGGAGTTTCCCGGCGCCGAAGCAGATGGGTCCGTCGGGCTTGCCGGTGAAGGCGCCGTCGCGCACCTCGAAGCGGTTGCAGAGGGCGTGATCGATGCCGAACTCCCGCTGCACTGGCGCGCACAGGTAGTTCGACGAGGTGGTGAGCAGTGCCACCACGTCGCCTTGCTCCTTGTGTCGCGACACGACCTGCCGAGCGCCGGGCCGGTAGGTGCTAGCCACCATCTCGGCGTAGAAGGCCTCTGTCCGGTCGCGGATCTCGCCCTCGGTGGCGCCCTCGAGGGTGGCGATGGCGTCGAGCACGACTTGCTCCAGCCTGGTGAAGCCAAGGTGGTAGCCCGAGATCCACGCGGCGGCGCGCATCGCCTGCCAGCGGCTGACGTGGCCCAGGCTCAGCTCGCGCTGCACCCACAGCTTGCCGCTGTTGACCGAGATCAGGGTGCGGTCGAGGTCGAAGAGGGCGAGAGGCAACTAGCTTTCCAGCCCGAAGAAGGCGCGGATGCGCTCGCCGATGCGCTCGGCCTCCTCGCGCTCCTTCGCGGCGCGGTTGGCCGCGTCGACGTGGCTGGTGACGGCCTCGAGCTCCACCTGCCGTTTGGCCAGCACCGCGGCGAGATCCCGCGCCACCTCGGGGCGGTTGTGGATCACCCGCTCGAAGCCCTCGTGCTCCATCTTGAAACACTCGGTGGCGGTGGTCGCGTACACGCTCGCCTTGCGAGGGGCGCCGGTGAGGAGGCCCATCTCGCCGAAGAAGCCCGGGGCGGCGATGCGACTCACGGTGGCCTCGTTGCCCTCGGCCGCCACCCGCGCCTCCACCTCGCCAGCCGCCACCAGGTAGAGATGATGGGCCACGGCGCCCTGCCGGGTCATCACCTCGCCAGCGGCGAAGGGGTAGAAGCTAACGGTGGAGGCCAGTTGTTCGCACTCGGCGTCGGTGAGCGAGCGGAACAGTTCCACGCCGCGCACCGCGTTGTAGGCCCGCTCGCGACGGCGCTGGCGCTGGGCCTGCCCGCCCAGGTGGTCGAGGTTGGCGTTGAAGGTGGTGGTGGCCGGGAGCGCCATGGGGATGCTGTTGCGACGCAACGCCGCGTGTACGCGCGATCGCAGCTCGCTGTCGGTGGGCGTGTCGCGGGCCACGTCGACGATCCAGTAGCGCACCGCGTAGAGCGCGGTGCTCTCGGAAGCGTCGTGACCGAGTTGCACGCACACGCAGTCGATCGGTGGCTCGGCGCGCACGTTGGGGATGGGGCTGTTGCGCAGCGCCTCGAGCACGGCGCCGATGACCTTCGACGGGGCGAAGCGGTAGTCCACGCGGAAGTGGATGACCTGGCGGTGCGGGTGGGGGAGGTCGTCGCGGCGGCCGAGGATGGTGAAGGGCGCGCCGAGCAGCAGGCCGTTGGGCAGGATGATGGTGTCGCCGTCGCGCGTGTCGAGGGTGACTGGCGCCAGCGGATCGCGCTCACGCGGCCTTGCCGCCCGTTCTCGAGCTGGATCCAGTCGCCCACATGGACCGAGCCGTCGAGCTGCAAGGCCACGCCGCCGATGACGTTGCCCAGCGTGCTTTGCAGCGAGATGGTGAGCACGGCGGCCACCACGGTGCCTCCGGCGACCGCCGAGGTGGTGTCGATGCCGGTGTTGGCGATGGCCACGGCGGTGACCACGCCGTAGCCCAGCGCGGCGAGCAAGTCGGCGGCGATGCTGGGGAAGGGCAGGCGCAGGCGCGGCAGGATCACGTCGACTGCGAGCAGCGCGCCCAGGGTCACCGCTGCGAAACCGCCGGCGAGGCGCGCGGCAAAGTCGAGCCATCGCACCGCCGTGGCGGCGTCGCTGGCGCGGGCGCCGAGGAGCATGAGCGCCAGGAGAACGTAGGCGGCGGCCAGGAGCGCCGGGGTGCGCAGCCGCGCGCGCCGCTCCGGGGCGAAACGATTGACGATCGTCGCCACCACCACCAGGAGCGCGAGCACCAGGCTCACGGCGAAGGCGAGGTGCTCGGGCGCTAGCGGCATGGGCCGCCGATCCTATGGCCCCCGGGCCACGCCCGGCAACGTCGGCACGCGCGTGGTGTAGCCGAGCACGGTCCCGAGGTCGGCAGACAAGCTCCAGCGGGGCTTGGCGTCGAGCGATACGTCGACGATCGTCCCCGACGTGGAGAAGGTCACGAGAACCCCGTCGGCGTTCTCGTCCACGTCGCCGAGCGCGTACACCCAGAGGGGAGGCTCGGGCTCGAAGCTCCAGGCCACGGTGGCGAGGCCCGTGGCGTCGTCGAGGTCGTAGCGCACGGCGCGCGAGCCGGTCTCGGCCACTCGGTTGTCGAACACGAGGATGCCACCGTCGACCCACTGGAACTGGTGCTGGTTGTAGATGGCCGCCGCCTTGTCGGCGAACTCGTAGGTGGCCGTGGGACCGCCCAGCTGCCGGTGAAGCTTTCCGCTGCGGTCGAACTCCACGATCGCGTTCTGTCCCCGGAAGCCAGCCGTGTAGAGTTGGGTGTCCTCGTCCCAGTCCAGCGCGTTGCCGTGGGTCCAGTCCTCCTCCTGGTGCAGGGCGCCGCTCTCGCTGGGCGACCAGGCGTCGAAGGTGGTGAACACCTCCACCATGGCGTCCCCGGGCACCAGCTCGGTCACCCGGTTGCCGTGCACCGGCACGTCGAATCCCTCGACGTCGCGCACGTCCTCCAGCAAGAGGCCGAGTGTCTCGTCGGCGTGCTCCACGAAGTCGTGCGAGAAGTAGGGGATCTCCTCGCGGTGGAGCTCCTCGCCCATCCAGTCCACGCTCACGAGCTCGGGGGCGTCATCCGCGGCGGTTTCCCGCGACGCCGCGAACCACAGGCCGCGGCCGTCAACCCGGGGGCGCGCGCGGATCACGCGCGTGTCGCCTTCTTCCTGTAGAAACCACACCGCGCGCCCCTGCTCGTCCATGATCGTGACGTACGAGGTGTCGCCGAGCAGGCTCCCCACCATGTAGCCTTCCCAGCCGGGCGTGCCCTCCGTGGTCCAGGTGGGGAAGTCATTGGGCACGGCGGGCGACTCGAAGGTGGACGGCAGCGTGGCCGTGCCGCTCTCGGTGACGACGACGGCCGAGTAGGCGCCTCCGCTCGGCAGGCCGAGCAGCGGCACGAAGTGGGCCTCGTCGGAGGCTTCCTGCCACTCGGTGACGATGACCTCGGTCTCGCCGTCGTTCACCTCCACGCGGCTGCGCTCGGCGGTGGCCGACCAGGTGGCCACCACCACCGGGCCGCGCGCCTCGACGCTGGCCGGGGATAGCTGGCAGGCCAGCAACAGCAAGGTCACGAGTCGTACCAGTGCGGCTTCACCAGCTGCTGGTAGTGCTCCACGTTGAGAGGGTTCACCCGCTTCTTCACCGCGTCGATGGCCATCGCGGCCGACACCTTGGTGAACCAGATGTACATGTCGCGCTTGTAGGGCACCCGGGAGAACAGTCCACGAAGCAGCCAACGATTGTTCACGAACTGCTTGTTCATCTCGTAGAGCGCCTGCGCGATCTCGTCCCGGGTGAGGTACTCGCTGTCGAGCACCGGCGACAGCCAGTCGAAGTTGTCGAAGTCGTCCTCGGTTATCCAGCCCTCGCGGAGCGCCTCGTCGAAGATCGGCGTGCCGGGCACGGGGGTGATGGGGTGGAAGGCGGGGAAGTCGACGTCGAGCCCCTTGGCCATCTCCACCTGCTTGCGCAACGACGCGTGGTTCTCCTCCTTCACGCCCACGATGAAGGTCGCCTGTACGAATACCTCCGGGTACTTCTTCTTGAAGATGTCGATGGCCTCGGCGGCGATGCCGCCGGTGTAGAAGCGCTTGTCGAGCGAGGAGAGCGAGTCGTCTTCGGCCCGCTCCACGCCGATGAGGATGTGGGCCAGGCCGGCGCGGACGAGCTTCTCGAGGATGCCCTTCTTCTCGTCGCGAACGAGGCAGTCGGCGCGCATGAAGGCGAACCACTTGGTCTTCATGCCGCTCTTGATCATGCGCTCGGCGAACTCGTCGTTGAAGCGGGCGTCGATGTTCCAGGACTCGTCGACCCACACGTAGGAGCGCTTGCCGTAGCGGTAGTAGAGCTCCTCGATCTCCTCCATCACCCGGTCGACCGACTTGCTGCGCCAGCGCGGCGAGAGCTGCACGTTGCCCTGGTCGTCGTACTTGCGATCCGCCATCACCGTCCACCAGGCGCAGAAGCTGCACGAGCTCACGCAGCCGCGGCTGTGGTGGATGGTGGTGCCGCCCGGCGAGAAGAGGTAGCGGCTCTTCCCGTAGAGGTGCATGGGGAGCAGGTCGTAGGCGGGCATGGGCAGGGTGTCGAGGTCGCGGACGAGCCTGCGGGTTTCCGTGCGGACGGTCTTGTCGCCATTCCAGTACATGAGGCCGTCGACCCTCGACAGGTCGGCGTCGCGGTGCGCCCAGGCCTCGCAGGCCTCCACGATCGTCTGCTCCCCCTCGCCGATGCAGATGGCGTCGATGTTCGTGCCCGCCCGCGCGTAACGATGCGCGAGGTTGGTGAAGTGGCCGCCCCCGGCCAGCGTGCGCGCGCGGGGGGCGACCTCCTTGCACAGGCGGAAGAAGCGGAGCGCCTCGCTGGCGTAGAGCGCGTGGTTCTCGCCACAGGCGATCACGTCGGGATCGAGCTCGCGCACGCGATCGGCGAGCGACGCCCAGCCCACGTGCAGGGGCATGCAGTCGAGCACGTGCACGTCCATCCCGGCGTCGCGGAGCGGGGCGGCCAGCGCCGGGAGCGCCTGCTGGAGCAGGAAGTTGTCGCCCTCGCTGGTGTAGGGCCAGTACTGGCGCGGGGGCTGGACGAGGAGGACGCGCATCGCGGCGCCACCTTAGCCGCGCCGGGGGGCGAGCGGCGTGCTCGGACTTACCGCAGCTCCACCTGTCCCGGGAAGCCCTCGTGGTACTCGATGTAGCCCACGCCCTTGGCGAGCTCGGCGGAGAGGCTGGCGCGGAGCGTGCCGTCGGGCGCGAAGTCGTCGATCACTCCGCCGCTCGACCAGGACACGAGCGTGGTGCCGTCGGCGAGGCGGTAGGGCTCGCCCATGGCGAACACCCAGAGGGGCGGATCGTGTTTCATCTCGGCCACGAAGTCGATGGTCTTCGCCCCGTGGTCGATGGCCAACTGCACCACGCGCGACTCGTCGCCGGCGTTCTCGCGGTTGTCGTGCAGCAAGATGCCGCCGTCGATGAACTGGAAGGCGTGTTGTGCGCTGTAGCGAGCGCCCTGGCCGAAGGTGTAGTCGCCGAAGCTGTCGCCCAGGCGCGCGGTGGTCTCGCCGGTGGCCCGGTCGACGATGGCGAGGCTGTTGCGGTTGCGGAAGCCGATCCACCAGGCGTCGTGGTTGGGGTCGAGCTGGATCGTGTTGCCGTGCGTCCAGTAGCTCGCGATGTTTTCGCCGTCGGGCACGCCGCCAGGGTAGTAATCGTCGAGCGCGTCCCAGATCTCCACGATCTCGCCGTCGGGCCGCACCTCGGTGATGGTGTTGCCGGTGAGCGGCAGGCCGCCGTCTTCGTCCATGGGCAGCTCGTAGCTGGTGACCATGCCGATGGTGCCGTCGTCGATGGTGACGAAGTCGTGCGTGGGGTGCGCGCTGCCGGTGAGCGAGGTGAAGCCGCTGCCGTGCCAGTCGACATCGGCCACGAAGCTCTCCCAGCCCTTCGACGGCGTGAGCTCCCAGAGGTAGCGCACGCCCTTGCCGTCGGCGCGGAATCGGGTGCGGTAGAGCAGCCCCGACTCCTCCATGAGGTACCAGCGGATGGTGCCGTTCTCGTCGAGCACGAGCGACGCGGCGGTGGCGCCCACGTAGGACGTGGCGAGCAGGCCGTCCCAGCCCGGCGTGCCCGTGAGGGTGAGCGCGGGCAGGTCGGTGGGGTAGCCCCCGGTCTCGAAGCCGCACGTGCCCAGCGTCTCGCCCGCCTCGGTCACGACGCGCGCCTCCAGCTCGGCGCTGGCGGGCACGCCGACGATCGTCGCCGACCCGGTGTTGCCCTCGTGCCACTCGGTGGCCACCAGTCCGCCCTCGGCGTCGTGAATTTCCACGCGCGTGGGCTCCGTCGTGTCGTTCTCCCATGTCACGTCGACCACGGTGACCACCGCCGTGGAGGGGGCAACGAAGAGGCCGGCGCCACAGGCGGGCGGCGCCTCGCCGTCCACGCAGCCCAGGAGCCAGAGCGCGAGCATGGGGTAGTGTCTACCTCGCGACGACGGCGACCGCGCGTCCAAGTTCGGCCAGGACGGGGTGGGCGCGGAAGCGGGCCTCCAGCTCGAGGAGGCGCGGCAGGTCCACGTCGCCGCTCACGCCCTCGAAGGGGCCCGAGAGCACGTAGTGGGTGTACCAGAGATCGTCGATCACCCACTCAGCCAGCAGATCGCGGAAACGGGATGCGTCGTAAGTTCGAACATATCGGTCGCCGGGGACGGCGAGGATCCCGGCGCCGAAGAGGGCGTCGACAAAGCCCGCGGGCGCGTCGACCGACATGGCCCAGCCGTACGGTGCCTCCACGCTGGCGAGGAGCACGCCGCCGGGCCGCAAGAGGCGACGGAAGTGGCCGAGGACGCGGGCGGGGTCGTCGACGTAGCAGAGCAGCTCGCAGGCGATGATCACGTCGACCGGCGCGAGGTCGGGGAGCGCCTCGGCCGGGGCCTCGTGCGTGCGCAGGCGCTCGCCGTGGGCCGCCCCGTGACGGCGCGCCGCTTCCAGCGAGCGCGGGTCGGGATCGACCAGGTCGACCGTGCAGCCCCGGTCGAGGCACCAGGTGGCGAAACGGCCGATACCGCCGCCGGCGTCGAGCACGCGCGCGCCCGGGGGAACGTGCGAGGCCCAGCGCGACAGGTACAGGTCGCGCTCGAGCAGCTTCAGGCGATGGGCCGGGCTCGTGGGGACGAGGAAGTCCATCACCTCGGGGCACTCGGCCCAGGCCTCGGCGGCACCCTGGAGGTTGGTGCGCGTGGCGCGCGGCTCAGCCATCGCCGGTCACGGGGTCGAGCAGGGCGCGGGGGGGCGGGACGAAAACTAGGCCTTGGGGCCGGGCTTGGGGCGCGGCGAGGGGCGCCACGACTTGGGGCCGGGCTTCGGGCGCGGCGAGGGGCGCCACGACTTGGGGCCGGGCTTGGGGCGGCGAGAGGGGCGCCAGATCATCGCGGGACTCCAGGAAGGCTGCGCCATCGTCGCCCGGCCGGCGGCTGCCGTCAAGCGGGGCGGTGTAGGGTCGGTCACGGCGATAATCGCCAGACCCATGTGGCTCGCCCTTCTCCTCGGCTTCGCGCCGGTCGATGACGCCCCGCCCCCGGCTCCCCCGGTGGTCCACCTCGAGCGCACCGCCGCGGTGCAGGGACGCCTGCGCTCAGGCGTGGCCTGGCAGGGCTTCGCGCAGCGCTGGGGACACGACAACTACGTGCGTTTCGACGAGAGAAACGGCACGCCCAGGTTCCTCGGGCTGGCCGGGATCGACGTCGCGATGGCCGATGTGCTAGCGAGCGACATCGCGCGGCTGGGCGGCGTCGATCCGGCCGAGTTGGAGGCACCCGTCGTGAGCGCTGGCACGCGCCAGGGGCGAGAGATCCTGCGCTACGCGCGGCGCTGGAAGGGCGCCGAGGTGCTGGGCGACGAGGTGCTGCTCGTCGTCACCGGCGGGCGCGTGGGGGCGGCGTGGGCACGGCTCACCCCGGTTCACCAGCCGATGCCCCGCCGGGGCGAGGTGGTGCTGCCGCTGGCGCGCGGCCACGGCGTGCTGGCGCGCGAGGACTGGCAGCCGGGTCGCGTTCGCTACCGCGGTCGCGACGGCACAGTGCTCCTGACCTACGACCCGCGCCGCTACGACTCGGTGAGCGTGGTCCACGAGGCCTTCAAGCCCGGCGACGCCACCGTGCAGAGCCCGGCGCGGGGCGTCACGGTGACCGACGGCGCCGGGCTCACCGGCACCACCGCCACCGACGGCAGCCACGGCCTCGCCGGGGCGGTGAGTATCGAATTGGCCGGCCCCGAGATCGAGGTCTTGCAGAACCGCCTGTCCATCAACCGTCCCGGGGAGGGCGACGCGATCCTCGAGGGCGGCAGCGACATCAGCTGGAGCGCGGCCGCCACGCTGCATCACTACTGGCAGGTGTACGACTGGCTCGACGGGCTGTGGCCGAGCCACTCGTTGTTGTCGATGCAGGTCACCGCCACCGTCGATCTGGGCACCGGGAGCTGCAACGCCTACTACACCGATGGGACCATCAATTTCTACGCCGAGAAGGACAGCTGCAACGCCACGGGACGGCTCGCGAGCGTCGTGTACCACGAGGTGGGCCACGGGATTCACCACTACATCCTCGCCGGGGGCAGCTTCGCGGGCGACGTGAGCGAGGGCTCGGCCGACTACGTTTCAGCCACGATCCTCGACGACCCCGAGATCGGCGCCGGCTTCTTCACCGACGGCTCGAGCATCCGCGAGGTCGACACCGACCGGCGCTACCCCGACGACATCACCGGCGAGGTGCACAACGACGGCCTCGTGTGGGCCAGCTTCCTCTGGAACCTGCGCGAGCAATGGCGCGCGAGCGAGGGCCTCGACGCGACCGACCTGCTGTTCCTGGAGACGCTGGAGCAGGGGCCCGAGCTCACCGACCTGATGGACGCGGTGCTAGTGGCCGACGACGACGACGGCGACTGGAGCAACGGCACCCCCCACGACTGCGAGTTGCTCGCCCTGCTCGACCAGCACGGACTCGGTCCCGGCGCGATCGGCGTGGTGACGCTCGAGCACCAGCCGGTCGATGCCCAGGCCTCGGCCACCGAGGGATACGAGATCTCCGTCGCGACGGCGCAGTTCTTCACCCACTGCACCGGCGAGACGTCGCCCACGGTGTCGGCGTGGGTGGCCTACGACGACGAGTCGGCGCTGCCGAGCAGCGGGGGCGGGTGGGAGGAATGGACCGAGGTGCCGCTGTCGACCGACGGCACCACTTGGCGCGCGACCTTGCCGCGCCGCCCGGCCAACAGCGTGGTGAAGTATTTCCTGTCGATCGACGCCGCTGACGGCAGCGAGTCGGCCTACAGCCACCGCGACGTGGACGAGGACGCCTGGCGTTTCTGGGTGGGCGACCGCACCGCGCTCGCCTGTGACGACATCGAGTCCGCGTCGGGATGGATTCATGGCGCAGGGATTCCATTTTCCGGCGTTGTCGAGGGCGCCGACGACTGGGCCTTCGGCGCTGTCACCGGCGCGTACATGTACGACCCCGCCTCCGCCTACTCGGGCTCGGGGCTGGTCGGCACCGCGCTCGATGCGGCCTACGCCGCGAACAACGCCGAGTACCTGATGAGCTTCGCCACCGACCTCTCCGGCGAGGGGTTGATGCGACTCTTCAGCTACCGTCGCTGGCTCACCGTGGAGGACGCCCGCTACGATCAAGCGCGCATCTACCTGACCCGCGACAACGCCAGTTACACCGAGCTGTGGAGCAACCCGGCCACCGGCGGGGGCAGCACCCACGTGCTCGACACCGGCTGGGTGCTGCGCGATCACCCGCTCTCCACCGCGCTGGGCGAGCCGCGGCCCGAGGACACGGCTGTCCGCTTCGTGTACACCCTGCAGACCGACGCCGGCCTCGAGTTCGGCGGCTGGAACCTCGACGACGTGTGCCTAGTGGAGCTCGACGATCCCGCCGGCCACTACCGGCGGGCTGGGCTGGTCGCCACCAGGAACGACGACGGGACGGTGGCGCTCTCGTGGGAAACCCCGTGGATCAACCCACTCTGGGCGACGCTACTGGTGCGCGGCGAGGGGGCCTGGCCCACCAGCCTCGACGACGGCGTGATCGTCGACCTCGACCTCGATCCAACCTGGGGCGAGGCGCACGCGGTCATCGACGACCTCCCCGGTCTCGACGAGGGGACGACCTGGTACTACACCCTCTTCGCGCTGGGGGCCGACGCGGGCGACCTGTACACCGAGGCCGAGGAGGGCGCCAACGCGGCCATCGTCAGCTTCGTGGTGCCGGCCGACACCGGTGACACGGGGACGCCACCCGTCGAGGACACCGGCGACAGCGGCGTGCCCGAGGTGCCGGATCGCTGGACGGAGCCGGAGCCGGCGGTCGAGGAGGAAGCCGAGGCGGCGACTGATTGCGGGTGTGGCGCCGGGACCGGGGCGGGGTGGGTGGCCGCTGCAGCCGCGGCGGTCGGGTTGCGACGTCGCCCGCGCTAGGCGCCGCGACCGCCCCCGCTACCGCATCCGCGCGAAGAAGCCGGGGTCCATCATCGGGTTGTTCTTCCGCAGCCACCCGAAGTCGGCCTTCGAACCGCCGTAGTTGTGACCGGGGTACATCATCGTGTCGTCGGGGAGGGTGGAGAGGCGCTGCGTGAGCGTCCGCATCATCTCGTCCTTGTCGCCGCCGGGCAGATCCACCCGCCCGCAGCCCTGGCAGAAGAGCGTGTCGCCGGCCACCAGCGCCCCGGCCACGCGGAAGCAGGAGGAGCCCGGCGTGTGCCCCGGGGTGTGAAGCCACTCGATCTCCACGCTTCCCACCTGGATCTTGTCGTGCCCCTCGCGCAGTTGCAGGTCGGTCGGCGAGAGCCCCGTCACCTTGCGCACGAACTCGGCGTCGGCCCGGTGCACGTGCAGCGGGCAGGGGTGTCGCGACAGCAAGCGGGCGAAGCCCTCCACGTTGAAGCCCATCATCGAGCCGCCGATGTGGTCGGGGTGGTAGTGGGTGCCGAGCGCGCCCACGATGCGCATGCCATCGGCCTCGGCGGCGTTCACCAGGTCGTCGATCGCCCAGGCCGGGTCGATCACCACGCACTCGCGCGTGGCCTTGTCGCCCACGAGGTAGATGAAGTTCTCCATCTGGCCGCACACCGGGTTGTTGCGCCCGAAGTCGCGCCCGGCGAGGAGCTGGCGAAAGTAGAGGGGAGACTCAGCGGACATCGGCGAAACCTAGCTCCGACATGTATGTTTTCTCGAGCGTAGACGTGCTGCGTGCGAACTGGCTGCGCACCAAGAGCGCCGCCGCCCAGGCCATCGCGAAGAGGCGATAGCCGAGGCCGGGCCGCTCCGCGGGGACAAAGCCCAGCGCCTGCCCCTGGGCCCACACGCGCTGCTGCACGTGTGTCACGAAGGCCGGCAAGTGGCGCAGCACCCGGTGGCCCGCGATGCGCGAGGCGAAGGCCCGCGTGGCGATCGGCGCGATCAACAGCTGGATCTCGAGGATGCCGTAGTAGGGGTGGCGAAGCCAAGGGTGCTCCGCCAGGAGGCGCCTGGTTTCTTTCTCGCCCCAGGCGATGTGCGACTCCTCCTCCTTGCACACCACCGCGAGCTTCTTCTTGATCTCGGCGCCGCGAGGGTCGCTGTCCGGGAGCGTTTGCATCAGCACGTCGCGGAAGATGTCGAGCACCATGCCCTCGCCGAGCGCGTGCTCCATCAGCACCTTCAACGGGTAGTAGTTGTTGTGGGCGCTGAGCAGCTTGATCACCCAGTGCGCGGGCGCCGGGGTCATGTCGAGCGCGCGGAAGATCTTGCCGAACAGCTCCAGGTGGTTGAGTTCCTCGTGGGCCTGCCGCACGTAGAATCGCGCCGCCTCCAGCGACCGCGCCGCGTAGAGCGACTTGCCGCAGTACACGCCGGTGGCCTCGCCGTAGAGCGCCTGGCTGAGCACGAAGCGCAGCACCTCGCGATCTTCCGGGGCGTCGAGGTCGAAACGGTCGAGGCCGAAGTCGTACGGGTTCATCGACCGAGAGCTAAGGGCTCAGACGCGGAGCCGCACCTTCATCCGGTTGATGCCCTGCTTCGCAAGCTGGCAGGCGCGCGACTCGGTGACACCCAGCCTGGCGCCGATCTCCTTGAGGTTGGTGCCCTGGAGGTAGTAGAGCGTGAGCACGGTGCGCTCCTTGTCGGGGAGGTGGCCCAGCGCTTCCCGCACCTCATCGGTGACTTCCTGCTTGATCCACTCTTCTTCCACGTTCACCGCGTCGCCGGCGATCTGGTCGCCGATGGTGGTGCCGCCGTCGTCGTCGAGCGGCGTGTCGGCGCTGGTGAGCTGGTAGATGCGCGACTCGCCCACGAGGTCGTCGTACTCGTCCACGCTCAGCTCGAGCGCGGCAGCCATCTCCTCGCGCGAGGGCGACTTGCCGTGCTTATGGAGCAGCTCCTTGCGCTTCTGCTCGATGCGGTCGAACTTGCGACGGACCGCCCGCGGCACGAAGTCGGAAGCGCGCAAGTGGTCCACCATCGCGCCGCGCACGCGGATCTCGGCGTAGGACTTGAAGGGCACGCCGCGCTCGGGGTCGTAGCGGTCGATGGCGTCGATCAGGCCGACAGTGCCCACGCTCACCAGTTCGTCGACGTCGACACTTGACGGCAACCGACGCGCCAGGCGCCCGGCGATCGTGCGCACCAGGGCCACGTGATCGACGATCAGGCGGTCGCGCTGGGCCGGCGTGAAGGCGGACATCGGCCAACATGTACCACGCGGGCTATGCTGGCGGCGTGCGTGGCCTGAGCCTCCTCCTTGTGATCGTGCTTTGCGCTTGCAACGACTACGAGCTGTCGGGAACGAAGGTCCGTCCCGACGGCGAGCTGGCCTGCGACGACGACGACGCCCCGCCCGGCAGCGCTGCCGACATCGACGAGGACTGCGCGCGCGATCCCGTCGTCGGCACGTTCACCCCCACCATCGAGTGGCAGTGGAGTGAGAACTCGGTGGACCCCGGTTTCGACGACGTGATGGCCTCCCCGGCCGTGGGCGACGTCACCGGCGACGGCGTGCCCGACGTGGTGTTCACCAGCTTCGCGGGCGGCGCTTACACCAGCCCAGGCACCATCACCGCCATCGACGGCGCCACTGGCACCCTGCACTGGTCGGTGGCGCCCGGGGTTTATTCCAGCGCGGGCGTGGCCCTTGGCGATCTCGACGGCGATGGGCTCCCCGAGGTGTGCACCGCCGGTAGCAGCTACGCCGTGGTGTGCCTCGACGGGGCCGGCAACGTGAAGTGGCAGGGTGGGTCGGAGATGTCCTACATTGGCTGCCCCGCCATCGCCGACATCGATGGCGACGGGCTCGCCGAGGTGATCCTCGGCCGCCAGGTGTTCAACTACGACGGCAGCACGCGCTGGGTGGGCAGCGGTGGCGTGGGCTACTCGATGTCCTACGCCGTGGACATGGACGGCGACGAGGGGCTGGAGGTGGTGGCCGGCAGCACCGTCTACGACACCGATGGCAGCGTGCTCTGGACCTCGCCGGTGGGCGACGGCATGACGGCGGTGGGCGACTTCGACGGAGACGGCGGGGCCGACCTCGTCGTGGTGTACGGGGGGACGATCTCCCTCGTGAGCAACGCGGCCCTCGTCTGGAGCATCGGCACCCCCGGCGGCGGCGGCGGCCCGCCCACGGTGGCCGACTTCGACGCGGACGACCAGCCGGAGATCGGCGTGGCAGGCGCCTACTACTACAGCGTCATCGAGACCGACGGCAGCGTGCGCTGGTCGATGCCGGTGCAGGACTACTCCTCGTCGGTCACGGGCTCCAGCGTGTTCGACTTCGAGGGCGACGGGGCGAGCGAGGTGGTCTATGCCGACGAGGTGACGCTCTGGGTGTACGACGGCTCAACGGGCGCCGTGGAGCTCGCGCTCGACGCTCACGCGAGCGGCACGCTGTTCGAGTACCCGCTCATCGTGGATGTGGATAACGACGGCTCGAGCGAGATTGTACTCGCGTCGAACAACTACACCTTCGACGGCTACAACGGCATCACCGTGATTGGCGACGCGTCGAGCAGCTGGGTGGCCTCGCGCCCCACCTGGAACCAGTTCTCCTACCACATCACGAATATCAACGACGATCTCTCCGTCCCGGTTCGCCAGGAGAAGAACTGGTTGAGTTGGAACAACTTCCGCGCGGGTGGGACGCCCGAGGGGCCGAGCGACTGGCTACCGAACCTCGTCCCCGGCGAGCTCGCGTCGTGTGTGGACGAGTGCGCCGGGAGTGTCACCATCTGGCCCACCGTCGAGAACAACGGGCAACTGTCCGCGGAGTACGTGCTCGTGGAGCTGCTGAGCGACAGCGGCGTGGTCATCGCGAGCACCACGGTGGCGCGAGTGGAGGCGGGCGAGGTGGCCGTGGCCGATCCGATCACGCTCACCGAGGCCGAGTGGGGCGCGGCGCCGGTCCGCGTTCGTGTCGACGGCGCCAACATCGTCGAGGAGTGCGACGAGAGCGACAACATGAGCAACGGCGGCAAGTGGCCGTGTCCCTAGGGCCGGCCGCGAGCTAGAACGCGGCGGCATGTCCTACACCCCGCAGGGCTTCTACGGCCGACTCGCGCGCTGGGCGATCCTCAACAAGCTCGCTGTCATCGGCATCCTCGTGGCCGTGTCGGCGCTGGCTGGCGTCTTCGCGGCGAAGGTGAAGGTCGACAGCGACATCCTCCGCCTGATGCCGGAAGACGAGCCGTCCACGCAGGCGCTCGCCCAGCTCGACGCCGAGGAGGGGGGCGTCAACGTGCTCACCATCGCGGCCGAGGCCGACGACGCCGCGGCCCGCGAAGCCTTCATGTCCGACCTGCAGGCCCGCTTCGAGGCGCTGCCGGAAACGGACTACGTGCTCTACCAGCTCGACGAGGAAACGACCTTCAAGCTCGGGCTCCTGCAGCTTCCCGTGGAAGACCTCGCCACGGTGCGCGACCGCGTGAAGGCGGCCCTCACCCTTGGCCCCACCCTCGCCAACCCCTTCGTGGCGGCGCGCGTGCTCGACCTGGGCCCGATCACCGAGAAGCTCAGCGCGGGCGGGAGCGACCTCAAGCTGGTGTCGAGGAGCGGCGTGGCGCGGATGATGGTGCGGCCGACGGGCTCGGCGCACGACATCCCCTTCGCGCGCGAGTTCATGGGCAAGGTCTACAAGGAACTCGACGCGGCGAAGGCGGCGCATCCCACGGCGAAGGTGCTGTGGATCGGGGGGGCGTACCGCCACAACGTCGAGGACTACGAGTCGATCCTCAAGGACATCGTGTGGACCACCGGCGCGTCGCTGGGCCTGGTCCTCGCGATCATCGCCGGCGCCTTCCGCACGCCGCGCGCGCTGGCGATCATCTTCGTTCCGCTGTTGTTGGCCAACTTGTGGACCGTCGGCGTGGCCGGGGCCACGGTGGGCGGCCTCAACACCTTCACCAGCTTCGTCAACGCCGTGCTCATCGGCCTCGGCGTCGAGTTCGGCGTGCATCTCTACGCGCGAGTGCGCGAGCTGATCGACGAGGGCGAGGCGCTGGAGAACGCGGTGGTGCGCGCGTGGGACCTCGTGGGCGGCGCCTGCACCAGCGCCTGCCTCACGGCGGCGGCCGGCTTCGCGGCGCTGCTGGCGGCGCACTTCGCGGGCTTCCGGCAGCTCGGCTGGCTGTTGTCCCTCGGCCTGTTGCTCACGCTGGTGGCCGAGCTGGTGCTGATGCCGGTGCTGGTGATGTGGCTGGAGAAGGCGGTGGCCCGCCCGCCCGCGAAGCGCGGTCGGGTGTTTGGTCGGAAGTTCCCGGCGGTGTACCGGCTTGCCCCGATGACGCTCACGCTCCTGGCCGGCTTCACCGTCGTGGCCGCGCTCTTCGTGCGCGACGTGCAGTTCGAGTACGACCTGTCGGAGCTTCGGCGCTCGGGCCTCGCCTGGGCCGACCTCACCGAGAAGGAGCAGCAGCTCGCGGCTGAGAGCTACGCGCCGCTGGTGGTGAGCTACCCCGACGGGGCGGCGCTCGACGAGGCCTACCACCGCCTCAAGGCCAAGGTCGACAGCGGCAAGTTGCCCGAGGTCGCCTCGGTGATCTCGGTGCGCACCATCCTGCCGCGCGACCAGACCGAGCGCGTGGAGGTGCTCAAGGAGATCGCGGCGCTCACCGCCGACCCGATGGTGGCCTTCTTGCCCCTGGCGGTGCGGAACAACTTGCAGAAGGTGGCCGACGCCGGCCCCCACGAGGTGCAGGCCAGCGAGTTGCCGCGCTCGGTGCAGCACGTCCTCGGCGCGCTCGATGGCAAACATCGCCTGTTGCTCGTTCCCGCCGGCAACATGTGGGACATGCGTGATGCCTACCACCTCACCGAGACGATGGAGAAGGAGTTGCCGGGCCAGGTGGTGGCGAGCGAGTACGTGACACTTGGCGTGTTGTTCCGCCTGATGAAGCGCGACGCGCCGATCATCGCGGGCGTGGCTTTCATGCTGGTGCTGGCCTTCACCTGGCTCGACCTGCGAAAACTGCGTCCGACGGTGGGCGCGATGGCGGTGCTGGTGGCCGGCGTGGCCTGGTGGGCGGTGCTCCTGGTGATGGCCGACATCAAGCTCTCCATGGTCAACTTCGTCGGCATCCCCATCGTGCTCGGCATCGGCATCGACGTGATGATCCACCTCATTCACCGCATGGAAGAGGAGGGGCCGGGAGGCATCATCAAGTCGCTGGCCACCACCGGCTGGGCGAGCGCACTGGGGACGAGCACCACGGTGGTGGCGTTCGCGGCGCTGTCACTCGGCAGCAGCCAGGGCATCCGTTCGCTTGGGTTGCTGGTCTTGCTCGGCGAGGTCGCGGTCACCGTCGCCGGCTTTGTGCTCGTCCCGCTCGGCTTCGCGACGAAGTGGTCGCTGCGAGGGCAGCACCCGCCGGGCGACGACGAGGAGGAGTAGGGGTTCCCCGGCCTCAGGGGGCGGCTGGGTGCCGCGCCGTGACCACTCGTCTCACCCCGGCCGAGCCCGAGGTCGTCTCGCCGTCGGGCCACCACACCGACACCTCGACCTCCGTGGCCGTCCCCAGCCCCACGTGCACGCGCGACGGTCCTTGGCCGAAGCCGCGGAGTCCCTGGACCTGGCGCAGCCAGGTTCGACCCTCGGCCCGAACCTCGACGAGCGCCCCCAGGCCCGCGGCGTTCCCGGGCGGGCCCACCAGCTCTACGCCCAGCCACGCCTCGCGGCCGGGAGGGTGTGCAAGCCCTCGTTCCTTGCCACTCGGCGGCCGGACGCTGGGGCTCGCGCGGGCGCAGCCGTCGCGCGGTCGCCACCGGCGCTCGAGGCACCGCCCCGCC
>VGRE01000076.1 GCA_016875435.1 Deltaproteobacteria bacterium
CAACCGCGGCGGCGGCCAGGGCGGCGGCCAGGGCGGCGGTTCGCCCGGCGGCGGCGACCCCGGGCCCAGCGACGACGACATCCCGTTCTAGCCCGCCGTTCCGCGCTGGCCTACCAGGGCCGGTCTGCGTCCAGCGGGCTGCGCGTCGTGTCGATGGCCCATCCGCTGGCGTCCATCCGCCAGCGTTGTTCCACGGCCTCGGTCACCACCCGGGTGCCCGCGATCTCGTACCACTCCACGTGTACGAGCACGACACCCTCGCGGCGCGTCGCGGAGGGATCGCCCTTGTAGGGAGGCGACAACAGCGCCGGGTCGACCGCCACCTGGAGCGTCCGCACGTCGCTGATCCGCATCACCGGCGAGGCCGCGATCTTGGCGACGGCGAGCTGGTCCTCGGCGCGGGACAGGTACTTGCTCTGAAGGGTCACGTCGCCCCAGCGCACGCCCTTCCAGTACTCGCCGGTGGCCTCGGCGAGCGCGGCCTTGTCGCGTGACTCGCGGACCTCCAGCTTGTGGGCGGCGCTGCACGCGGGCAGGGCGCTGCTAGCGAAGACGGTGGCGAAGGCGAGCACAGCAGCGCGCGGCATGCCGAGCGGCTATCCCGCCGCGTGCGCGCGCCGGTCGAGGTCCTGGAGTTGTTCAGCGGCATCGGCGCGGCGGGGATCGCGCTCGGCGAGCGGGCGCGCGTGGTGGCCGCCTTCGACCAGGACCCGGTGGCGAACCTCGCCTACGCGGCCAACCAGGGGCGCAGCCCGCTCGCCAAGAACCTCGCGGGGATCAAGCCGGGACAGCTGAGTGCCTTCGCAAGCTGTGCCTGGTGGCTCTCCCCGCCCTGCCAGCCCCATACCGTGCGCGGGGCTGGTCGCGACCTCGAGGACCCGCGCTCGGCCGCGCTGGTCCGCGTGCTCGAGGCGGCGCGGGCGCTGCGCCCACCATTGCTGGCGCTGGAGAACGTGCCGGGCTTCGCCGTGTCGTCGGCAAGGCAACGCCTGCGAGCGAGCCTCGACGGATACGGGCTCGCCGAGGCGGAGATCTGTCCCACGGCGCTCGGGGTGCCGATGCGGCGGCGGCGTTACTACCTCGTGGCCTGTCGTGACAGGAATCCGTCGTTAGAGTGCCCCGCTCCCGTCCCCATGCGGCCGCTGGCGGCCTACCTCGACGAGCCCGGCGGGAGTTACCTCCCCGAGGCCGAGGTGCGCGGCTACGGCCACAGCGCGACGATCGTCGACGCGAGCGACCCCGGCGCGGTGGCTCACTGCTTCACCTCCGCCTACGGCAACTCCCGGGTTCGGGCCGGCGCCTACGTGCGCGACGCGGGCGGAGTGCGGCTGTTCTCCCCGCGCGAGATCCTCCGTCTCCTCGGGTTCCCCGGGGGCTGGCACTTTCCCCCCGGGGTCGACCTGCGGAAGAGCTACGCGCTCGCGGGCAACAGCCTCTCGATCGACGCCGTCCGTTGGGTCTGGGCGGCCGCGCTTGGCCCTTGACGCTTCGCCCGGCAAGTGTAAGGGGCGCTGCTCTTTCGGAGCCCGGATGTTGTCGCTGGTCCTGTCCCTACTCGTCGCCTGCGAGCCGCCGCCCCCGCCCATCCCCGGCGAGGTCGAGCGCAGCGGCGAGACAATCAAGGTCGTCAATGGCAAGAACGTCACCCAGGGCATGGTCGACGCGCAGCTCGAGCAGCTGCCGGCCAACGTGCGCGATCAGGTGGTGGCGCGCGGCCAGATGGATCAGGTGAAAGAGCAGGTGATAACTGGCGAGCTCCTCTATCAGGAGTCCGTCAAGCTGAAGCTCCACGAAGACGCGAAGGTGAAGACCCAGCTCGCGCTCGCCGAGCGCAACGCCCTCGCGAGCGCGCTGCTCGAGCGCACCGTCGAGGCGCGCAGCACCGACGAGGCGATCCAGAAGTGGTACAGCGAGCACGAGGTGCAGTTCGCCCGGCCGCAGGCCAAGGCTCGCCACATCCTCGTGAAGGACAAGGCCGAGGCCGACAAGATTCTTGCCGAGGTCAAGGCCGGCGGCGACTTCGCCAAGATCGCGATCGAGAAGAGCACCGACAAGGGCAGCGGCAAGGAAGGCGGCGATCTCGGCTGGTTCGAGAAGGGCCGCATGGTGCCCGAGTTCGGCGACGCGGTGTTCGCGGCTGAGAAGGGAGCCCTGCTCGGTCCCATCGAGACGAAGTTCGGCTTCCACGTGATCGAGGTCCAGGACAAGCGCGACGCGGTGCCCGTCGACGAGGTCAAGGACAAGATCAAGTCCCAGCTCCGCAACGAGGTGGTGGAATCCTACATCGAGGAGCTGAAGAAGGGCGCTACCATCACCGAGCCCGGCGCCGCCGCGCCCGGCGCCGAGGTGAAGCCCGCGGCCGACGCCGCGCCTGCCACCGGCAGCAAGCCCGGCGACGCGAAGCCCGCGGGGGGCTAGCGCTTGGCGACCATCGTCGTCCTCGGGGCGTCGTCCGGCTTCGGGGCCGCCGCCGCCCGGGCCTTCGCGCGGGCGGGTTTCGACATCGCCGGCGTCCACCTCGACCGTCGCAGCACCCAGGCGCAGGTCGACGCGGTGGTGGCCGACGTGGAGGCTGCCGGGCGTCGCGCGTGGTTCTTCAACAGCAACGCCGCCGACGACGAGGCCCGCGCCGGCGTGCTGGCGGCGCTCTCCGCGCAGCTCGCGCCGGGCGAGGTGGCGGGGCTGTTGCACTCCCTCGCGTTCGGCACCCTGGCGCCTTTCGTGGGCGATCGTCCCGTGTCGCGCAAGCAGATGGAGATGACCCTCGACGTGATGGGCAACTCGCTGGTCTACTGGGCCCAGGACCTCGTCCGCGCCGGGCTCCTCTGCAGCGGGGGGCGCATCTGGGCGATGACCTCGTCGGGCTCGCACATGGTGTGGCCCGGCTATGGGCCGGTGTCGGCCGCCAAGGCGGTGCTCGAGGCGGCTTGCCGGCAGCTGGCCGTGGAGCTCGGCCCGCGCGGCATCACGACCAACGCGATCCTCGCCGGGGTGACCGACACGCCTGCGCTGCGCAAGATCCCCGGCAGCGACGCGCTCGTGCAGAAGGCGCTCGCGCGCAACCCGGGCGGGCGGCTCACCACCCCCGACGACGTGGCCGGCTTCCTGGTCTTGCTCGCCCAGCCCGGCGCCGCGTGGGTCAATGGCAACGTCATTCGCGTGGACGGCGGCGAGGACATCTCGGGCTAGCTACCTTAGAAATCCACGTTCAAGGCTGTTCTCCGCCTGCCCCTCCGCGTAGAGCAGGTACTGGTCGAGCTGGGCGCGCGAGGGCTGCGCCTTCATCTCCTCCACGTGCCGGCCGGTCGCGATTTGCCACCACGCGGGCTGCCCCGTCCTCCGGTCGTACACCACGAGCATCGCTTCCACGCGCGCGCCCCCCGAGCAGCCCCACTCCTGCCCGATGAACCAGCCGCCGTTGTGGGCGTAGTACGCGCGCAGGTAGGGAACCACGGCGTACGGGGGGCCCTCGGCAGCCGGGGTCATGGCGGCTGGGCCCACCGTCACCCGGGGCAGGTTGACGTTGTCGCGACCATCGAGTTCGTTCACGCCGCGCGCGTTGGCGCGGTTGACGGGCGGCGCCTCGACGTCGCGTACCGAGAGGGGGGACAGGCGCGCCCCCCCCAGGATCTCGGCCACCACGCCGTCGAGCCAGGCGGTGCCTTGCTTGCGTAGCTCCTCGCCCTGGTGGAACTCGATGAGTCGCGCGCGCGCCTCCAGCGCCGCTTCCCCCATGCGCACCAGGCCGCCGCCGAAGCGCAGGATGCCGACAAAGTCGTTGCGCAGGTAGGCGGCGATCGCCGGGTTGGCGGGGTCGAGCACCGTCGGCGGGGCGAGGTGCGCGTCGCCCTCGAGGAGATGCTTTTCGATCTCGGTGGGCGCGTGGGGGGGGGGC
This sequence comes from Deltaproteobacteria bacterium, assembly GCA_016875435.1. Lineage (GTDB taxonomy): Bacteria > Myxococcota_A > UBA796 > UBA796 > SXON01 > SXON01. The sequence goes on from VGRE01000076.1 coordinate 3,896, forward strand.
AAGGGCGGCGCGGGCTGGTCGGCCACCACCACGCTCGGGGAGAGCAAGAATCCAGCGGCGAGCGCCTTGTCGAGCCCGGCGTAAGCCAGCCCGTGGTGAGTCTCGGGCAGCTTGGCGCAGGCGATCACGAGTAGGAACACGGTCATGGGCCGCCGGGGACTAACTCGACGCCTCCTGGCTCCTGGTCACCACCTCGCGCAGGGAGAGGCCCTCGGCCATGAGGAAGCCGAAGCCCACCACCACGGTGAAGGCGAACTGGCCCACGTGGAGCAGGATCCCGAAGGTGCGCGCCTCCGACGGGCCCACGCCCTGGAGCTCCAGCGCCGCCGCGCAGGCCGCCTCGAAGCCACCGAAGAAGCCCGGCGTGGGCAGGGCGGCCATGCCCGCGAGCGTGGCGGTCCAGGTGGTCAGCGCCGCGCCCAGCGTGGCGGGGAGGCCGGGTGATCCGGCGAGTTGCAGCTTCACGGCAAGGATGGTGATCGCCCAGATGGCCACCGAGTGCGCCAGGGCCTGGGCGCCGGCGGCGGGGCGCGCGCGCAGCCCGGCGATGGCGTCGAGGAAGCTCCGCGCCAGCCGAGCCACCGGCGTCTTGTCGAACAGGCGGACCACCGGCTCGCCCACCACCCCCACCGCGAACAGGCCGATCACGCCGAGACCGACGGCGATGCCCGCGCCTTTCTGCCCGACGGCGAGCAGGTCGATGCCATTGACGACGATCGACGCCGGGAGGCTCACGAACCAGGCCACGGAGAAGAGCATCAGCAGCAGCATGCTGACGTCGAGGATGCGCTCCATCACCACCACCGCCAGCGAGGCTCCGAACGGCACGCCCGCGCGCTCGCGGGCCAGGTAGGGGCGCACCAGCTCGCCGAGGCGCAGCGGGATCACGTGCAGCGCGAGGTAGCCCACGCTCAGCACCGAGAGCGTGGTGCGTCGCGACATCGTCACCGGGAGGAGCACGCGGAAGCGCTCGGCCCGCAGCAGGTGCGCCACCACGTAGAGCGCCTGGGCGACCAGCATCGCTCGCCAGTCAAAGTGCGCGAGGCTGTCGACGAACACGCGGTACTCGAGGCCCTGGAGCACCCACGCGAGACAGGCGAGCGTGACGACGAGGACGATGCCGACGCGCAGCTTCATGGGCTTGCCCGGGGACGGAGCAAGTGCAGGCCGACGAAGCTGTCTTCCAGGGGTCCCTTGGCCACGCCGTACACCTCGGGGGGCAGGTCGCGGGCCACGTCGGTGCGGAACAGCCTGTCCCACAGGGGCAGGCAGTTGGCGTAGTTGCCATCGCAGAGGTGGCCGTCACGAACGTGATGCCAGCTATGGAAGAGCGGCGAGTTGAAGGTGGCGTACCAGAAGCGCATGAGCGGCGTGTCGAGCGTCATGCGCACGTTCATGTGCTCGAGCGCGTCGGCGACGATGCCCACGCACAGCGACGCGGGCAGCACCCAGGGCGCAAACCCCGAGATGTCGAAGATCACGCCGAAGAGCACCACGGGGATGGCGCTCAGCTGCAGGAAGTCCACCACGTGCATGCGCAGGCCGGTACTGGCGTCGAGGTGCTCGGCGCTGTGGTGCACCCGGTGGAAACGCCACAAGAACGGCACGCGGTGGTCGGCGTAGTGCACCCAGTACTTCGCGAGGTCGAGGAGGAGGAAGGCGAAGAGGAATTGCAGGACCGGGTGCCCGAGCGTGCCGAGGTGGAACAGCGCCACCTTGCCCTCGTAGAGCGTGTTGACGCCGAGCAGCGTGAGCCCCGCCCGCACCGGGAAGAGGAGCGCACCTGTCGCGACATTGATCCAGAAGTCGCGCGAGAATACCGGCTGTGGCTCGCGGGGCCACAGCGCGCCGGCCGCCGTCCCGAGGACGAGCGCGAGCGCTTGCACGATGGTCGTGGCGTACATGCGGGGCGAGGTTAGCCCGGCGCCCCCCCCGGAGGGCCGCCATGATCACCGTCAACAACGTCTCCAAGAGTTTCGGCGGCCGCAAGCTCTTCGACGAGGTCAACACCGCCTTCGGGCCGGGCAAGCGCTTCGGCCTCACCGGGCCAAACGGAGCGGGCAAGTCCACCTTCATGAAGATCCTCGTCGGGGATCTCGATCCCGACAGCGGGAACCTGAGCCGCCCGAAGCGCCTCGGCATCCTGCGGCAAGACCACACCCTCTTCGACCACATGCGCGTGATCGACGTGGTGATCTGCGGCAACAAGCGTCTCTGGGACTCGATGGTGGAGAAGGAGCAGATCCTCGCCAAGGCCGACATGACCGACGAGGACGGCGAGAAGCTCGGCGAGCTCGAGTGCATCGTCGCCGAGGAAGACGGCTACTCGGCCGAGGCCGACGCGGCGGTGATGCTCGAGGGCCTCGGCATCGTGCAGGCCTCCCACGAGCGGCCGCTGTCGGAGCTCAAGGGTGGCTTCAAGCTGCGGGTGCTCCTCGCGCAGGCACTGTTCGGCAATCCCCAGGCGCTCTTGCTCGACGAGCCCACCAACCACCTCGACCTCGAGTCGATCGAGTGGCTGGAGGACTTCCTCATCGCCTACAACGGCGTGCTGGTGGTGATCTCGCACGACCGGCACTTCCTCAACAGCGTGTGTACCCACATCGCCGACATCGACTACGAGACCATCATCCAGTACACCGGCAACTACGACGACATGGTGCGGCAAAAGGCGCAGATCCGGGGACAGGTGGAGTCGAGCAACCAGAAGAAGCTCGAGAAGATCAAGCAGCTCCAGGACTTCGTCTCGCGCTTCGCGGCCGGTACGCGTTCGTCGCAAGCGGCCAGTCGCAAGAAAGAGATCGAGCGGCTGCGCCCCGACGAGATCAAGCGCTCCAACATCCAGCGCCCCTACATCAAGTTCGAGTTCGACAAGCCCGGCGGCCGCGAGGCGCTCACCGTCCACAAGCTCGCCTGCGGCTACGCCGATACCCGGCTCTACGGGGGGCTCCACGTCCAGGTCGACCGGGGCGACAAGGTGGCGGTCATCGGCCGCAACGGCGTGGGCAAGACGACGCTGATCGAGACCTTGATGGGCAAGATCCCGGCCCTGCAGGGCAACATCAAGTGGGGCCACGAGGTGAACGTGGGCTACTTCCCGCAGGAACACGAGGGGCTCATCCCGCCCGGCTTCACCGTGTTCAACTGGATGTTCGAGCAGAAGCCCGAGGCCGGCAAGGAAGGGGTGCGCTCGGTGCTCGGCCGCATGCTCTTCTCTGGCGAAGACGGCGACAAGCCCACCGCCACGCTCTCCGGCGGCGAGCGCGTGCGCACCATCCTCGCCCGTCTCATGTTGCTCAGGCACAACACGCTGGTGCTCGACGAGCCGACCAACCACATGGACCTCGAGGCGATCAGCTCGCTCCGCGACGGCATCCAGACCTTCCCCGGCACCTGCATCTTCGTCACCCACGACCGCGACCTCATCGAGACCGTGGCCAACAAGATCGTCGCCATCGAGGATGGTCGCATCGACGTCTACCCGGGAGGGTGGAGCGAGTACCGTCGGGCGAAGAAGGGGTAGCCTGCGCCCGTGCGTCGCCACCTGATCGCCGTGCTCGCGATCTTCCACGCCGCTGCCGTGTGTGCCTCGTCGATCCCTAGCGCAGGGCAGGGCATGAGCCGCGGCAACTGGTCCGACCCCACCGTGCAGGGCGAGTTCGAGAGCTGGTCACGCTTGCTGGGCGTTCAGAGCGAGGCGCTCCAGGACTGGACGTACGAGGCGGCGGTGGCTGTCTCCACCGCGCGCCGCGCCCTGCTCGTGCCCTTCGACGACTACCTCGACGCCACGGGCACGAGGCAGGGCTGGAACATGTTCGTGGGCGCCCATCGTTTCCCCACCCGCGCCGAGATCGCCGTGCGCGAGGGCTACACCTGGACCACCGTGTTTCGCGAGCGCGACGCCGAGGCCAGCTGGCAGGCCGCGCGTTTCGACACCGAGCGCATGCGCGCCAGCATCTTCGCCTGGGGCTGGCCCTCGGGGGTCAAGCACTGGACCAGCGCGTGCAAGACCTTCGCCGCCGCGCTCTTCGAGGAAAGGTCCGGGATCGACGCGGTGCGTTGCCAGTTCATCAAGGCGCGGACGCCCACGGCGGCCGAGGCCCGCGCGGGGACGGCACCCGAGGGCGAGGCGGTGTTCGTCCGCGTGGTGACGCGGCCATGATCCCCTGGGACCGCCGCGAGCCGGCGCACGCCGTGGCGCTCGTGCGGGTGGCCTTCGGGCTGGCCATCGCCGGGCACCTCGGCCGCATGTGGGCCACTGGCGCGTGGCGCTGGATCTGGCAGGGGACGGCCGACGGCGGCCTCGTGAGCCTATTGCACACGCCGATCGGCTGGATCGGGGGCCCCACCCCCGGCAACGTCGAGGCGGTGATGGCCCTCGGGATCGCGAGCGGCCTGTGCTTCGCGCTGGGCCTGCTCACGCCGCTGGCCAACCTCGCGCTGGCGTGGAGCTGGGCGGCGCTCACCGGGCTCGGCCCCAACGCGGGCGGCTCCTACGACTACCTCGGCGGCGCCGTGCTGTGGGTGCTGCTCTTCAGCGGCTGTGGCGGCGCCTGGTCGATCGACGCCGCCATCCGCGTGCGGCTCGGCCGGCCGCCCGCCGAGGCCTACGCCGCCGCGCGCTGGCTCCTCTGCTGGCAGCTCGTCGTGATGTACGACAGCACGGCCTGGCACAAGCTCTCCTCGGGCTGGGTGCCCTGGGGTAGCCTCGACGTGCTCTGGTACGTGCTCCAGCAGCCCACGTGGCACCGCTTCGAGATGAGCTGGCTCGCGCCGCTGTACCCGCTCACCCAGCTCGGCACGCTCATGACGTGGTGTTTCGAACATTCCTCGCCGCTCCTGGTGCTCGCGGCCTGGTTCCGTCACACGCGGGCGCGGGCTGGCTGGCTGCGCGCGCAGTTCAACCGGGTGGACTTCCGCCTTCCCTTCCTCGCCTTCGGCCTGGTGTTGCACGTCCTCATCGAGGTGACGCTCGAGGTGGGCAGCTTCTCCCTGTTCACCCTCGGACTCTACGCCGCGTGTTTCTCCGGCGAGGAGCTTCGACGCGCCCTTACTCGACGGCGACCAGCGTGAGATCCGCCTGGTAGGGGGCGGTGATGTCCTCGCCCACCACGGTGAGGCAGTACTCGTAGCCGTCGGGACACTCCTCGCAGTACACGCCGAAGCCCGAGGCGTAGTCACAGATGGCCTCGGGGTTCTCGGGCAGGCCGAGGAAGGCGTACATCTCGCGCGTGTCGACGAGGCCGCCCACCGTTCCCGCCTCGATGGCGGTGCCGTCGGAGGAGAAAACGCCCTCGAAGCTGAACCCGTAGATGGGGATGGGCGTGCCGCGGTAGCTCAGCTCGATGTAGTCGGAGTAGGTGACGAAGTAGGGCAGCTCGGTGAAGTCGGCGGCGGGGAAGTCCCACGTGGGCTCGTCGGCCACCTGCGTGTAGCTGCCGCTGGTGCCCTCGCCCGGGGCGCCGAGCAGGGTGACGGTGGCGTTGTCGGCCTGGGTCACCATGAACAGCAAGGGCTGCGTGAAGTAGTCGTCGTCGAAGCCCTCGATGATCGAGGGCGTGCTGATGTTGGCCTCGTTGAGCGCGAAGGCGAAGGAGCGTCCCTCGAGATCGCCGGGGGCGATGGTGAGCGGCGTGCCGATGTCCGAGGTGCTGAAGCCGGTGGCGTAGTCGCAGCCCTCGATGGTCACCGCCAGGTCGTAAGCGGAGGCGCCCGCCAGCTCGGCGTACACCCACACCTGCACGTTGCCGTCTTGCCAGGCCTCGGTGGTGGCCACGTCGGCGCCGGCGCTGTCGGTCACCCGGATGTCGGCGGCGGTGCCGTCGCCGTCGAAGCTGAGCACCAGCGGGTCGCGGTAGTACACGCCCACGGCGCCGTCGGCGGGGTTGACGTCGGTGAGGTGGACCGAGCAGTCGGAGCCCGTCCCCGAGTCGGTGTCGGTGTCCTCGGAGCCGTTGCTTTCGCCATCCTTGTCGGGATCGTCGGCGGGGTCGACACAGCCGACGAGCGCCAGCACGGCCCAGAGTTTTGCTACTTGCATGCTTCGTCCTCCGCCTCGCCGTACTCGGCGAAGACCTCGATGGTGTACCAGTGAAACATCCCCGCGCCGGTGACTTGTTCCGCGGGGTCGAGCTCGAGCGCGAACACCACGCCGACGTGGTCGGCGAGGTTGGTGCAGATCTCCGCCCACGGGTCGTGGTCGTAGTCGCTGTGGCCGTAGTTGTCGGTCCAGATGTGCTCGTCGTCGTCGTCGCCGAACAGGCCGTCGTCGTCCCACCAGATGTCCATCTGCATGTCGGCCGCCGACCCGAACTCCCAGGCGTCGACCTCGAGATGGAGGCTGGTGGCCCCCGGCGGGATCGCCACGTAGTACCAGTCTTGCTCGTCGTTCTCGCCGAGGTGGCCGAACACGCGGTAATCGGCGTACTGGCTCTCTTCCGCGTCCTGAGGGCGGACGGTGAGAGTAAGCCGCTCCTCGTAGCTGCCATGCTTCACGCTGTCGCGACCGTGTTCGGTGGCGAGCTGCTCCTCGGTCTTGCCGTACTCCACTGGCGCCTTGGCCATGCTCGGGAGCACCCACCAGCGATACTCGTCGCCGAAGGCAGACTCCGTCTCGCCCATGAACGCGTTGTAGGTGCCGGGCCCGGGGGCCAGCCACACGTTGAGCGGGTCGCTGGAGAGCTGGCGCTTGAGCGTGCGCGTGGTCTCGTCGCCGCCCTCGGCCATGAAGAGCTGGTACATCAGGTCGGCGCTGGAGCCGCGCGCGGCCGCTTGCGCGTCGAACTTCATCCAGCCGCCCTCGGTGGCGGTGAACTCGAACCACTCGGTGTCGCCCTTGACATCGATGTTGCCGCAGGCGTAGGACTCCAGCGGCACGGTCAGGATGCGATCGTAGTCGCCCGTGGGGTCGTCGTCGGGCTCGATCTCCTCCACGGCGCAGAGCTCGGGCGGGCCCTCCTGGGTGCCGGCGGTATCCTCGGCGGTGTCGTCGTCTTCCGGCGGCGGCGGGATCTCCTCGTCGTTTTCCTCCGCCGACGAGGGCGGCTGGAAGCAGGAGGCGCAGGCGCAGGCGAAGAGGATCCACATCGCGGCGGCACCATACCCCCGCCGGCCGCAGATCGGCCATTCCGGGGCTAGACTGCCGCCCGGAGAAGACCTCATGCTGCGTGCTGGAATCGTCCCGCTCCTCCTCGTCGCCTGCGAGCCGGAGACGAGCGTGAACCGGGTGTACCCCGACATCACCGTCACCCCGACGTCGCTCGAGTTCGGCGAGGTCCCCGCGCTCTACGGGCAGACCGCCGAGGTCACCATCATCAACGCGGGCCTCGACGAGCTCGACATCGAGCGCATCGACGTGGTGAGCGACCCCGGGTCGGTGTTCTCGGTCGACCAGCAGGGGCCGATCGTGCTCCAGAACGACGAGCAGGTGGTGATGCACGTGTATTTCCAGCCGGAAACCTACGTCGACTACACCGGGACGATCACCATCTGGAGCGACGACGAGGAGGAAGGGCAGTTCATCATCCCGATGTCGGGCACCGGCGTGTACGCCCCCACGCCCGACATCGCCCTCAGCCCCCAGGTGATCGACTTCGGCAGCGTGTCGCCCCCGCTCTTCAGCTACGGCACGATGCAGATCGTCAACGAGGGCGGGGCCTCGCTCACCCTCGGCACGCTGGAGCAGTCGGGCTCCAGCACCTTCACGCTCGTGGGGGAGGATCCCTCCGGCTACAACATCCCCGCCGGCCAGTCGCTCACCCTCGTGTACGTCTACACCCCACTCGACGAGGAAGGCGACAACGGCACCGTCACCATCCCCAGCGACGACCCCGACGAGCCGGAGGTATCGCTCACGCTCCTCGGCAACGGCGGCGGCGACTTCCAGTACCCCGACGCCGAGATCGACTGCCCCAGCCCCATCGAGCCGCGCCGGACGGTGACGCTCGACGGCACGGGCTCCTCCGACCCAGATGGGCTCCCGCTTACCTACCAGTGGTCGATCGATGGCACGCCCAGCGGCTCGGCCGTGTCCGGTCTCACCGACGACGCCTCCAGCGTGGCGTACTTGTTGACCGACGTGGCGGGCGAGTACGAGGTGTCGCTGGTGGTCACCAACTCCGACGGCGTGTCGAGCGCCCCGGCGCGCTGCAAGATGGACGCCATCCCCGAGGAAGATCTCCACGTGGAGCTGTCGTGGAACACCGCCAACGCCGACCTCGACCTGCACCTGATGACCAGCGAGGGCCAGTTTTTCGCCGAGCCCTACGACTGTAACTTCTGCAACCAGACGCCGGACTGGGGGGCGGCGCTCGACGCGGCCGACGATCCCTCGCTCGACCTCGACGCCCGCTGGGGCTACGGCCCGGAGAACATCAACATCGACGCGCCGGTCGACGACGACTACCAGATCCTCGTTCACTACTACGACGACAATGGCGACGACACCGTCGTGGCCACGGTGAAGGTGTGGACCTACGGCATCGAGGTGTACGAGGGCAGCTACGCGATGGGCCGCGACTGGGTGTGGCAGCCGGGCTTCATCAACTGGCCGGAGGGCACCGTGGGCGTGCTCGACGAGTACTGGGACAACTCGCCGAAGGCGGAAGACGGCACCACGGACGCGGGGCCGCGGGGCTGCTACACGCCCTAGCGCCGGCCGCGCCCGGCCCCTCGGGGCGGCCGCGCCCGCCCCTTTTTCGCGACTCGGGGACCCCCGAGTTCCAGGTAATCCGGTGGTCGAGTGACGCGGTGGCGGGCACCTCGATCACGTCTCTCGACCCCGCTGCGGGCAGGCCGGGCGCGGCCTCGACTTGCCGCAGGTCAACGCCGCGGAAACACGCTCACGATCCGCTGGAGCACCCAGTACCAGCGCAGCATGTCGTGGTCCATCATCGGCTTGCCGGTGTTGAGGAAGCTCACGGAGAGCTCGCGCGCCGGGTCGGCGTACACCACCACGTTCGACAGGCCGAGGTGGCCGAAGGCGCCGGGCGTGTTGAGGCCGTACAGGCTGAATCGCCTGCCGCCCATCATCACGCCGAGGCCGTAGCGCATGGGGAAGCCGAAGGTGGCGTCGAACTGGCGTGGCGTGGCGGGCGTCACCATCGACTGGACGGCGGACTCCGAGAGCACCCGGGCGCCGCCGAGCGTGCCGCCGAGGCGCAGCATCTCCAGGAAGCGGCTCATCTCGCGCGGCTGTCCGATGACATTCGCCGAGGGGAGGGTGGCGGCGAGGAAGGCTGGCTCGTTCGACACGCGGACGGCGGTGTCGAGGTCGACGCCGATGCTGCGCTCGAAGATGCGCGTCATCACGCCGGGCGCGGGGGGGCCGGTGATGGCGTGCAGCGCCACCTCGGCCACGCGGGACGGGTCCACGCCGTAGCCGAGATTCTCGATGCCGAGCGGATCGAGCAGGCGCCGCCGCGAGAGCGGTCGCAGGGGCGTGCCGGTCACGTCTTCGACGATGCGCTGCAAGAGAAACCAGGCGGTCATCGGGTGGTAGGCCACGCGCTCGCCGGGCGGCGTCAACGGGCGCAAGGCACAGATCTCGGCGACCGGCGCCTCGCCGCGTCGCAAGAGGCCCACCGCGTCGAGCCCGGGCGGCATGTCGGGAATGCCGGCCGTGTGACTCAGTAGGTGGCGCAGAGTGATGTTGTGCTTGCCATGCTGCGCAAAGGCCGGGATGTAGTCGGCGACGGGCTTGTCGAGCGACAACAACCCATCGTCGACCAGCGCGTGTACCAGCGTGGCGGTGACGATCTTCGAGCCGGAGAACAGGCTGAACAAGCTGCCCGGGGTAGCGACCGGACCGGCGGCGGCCCCGGGGGCGTTGTCGAGGTGACCGATGGTCCGGTCGAGCAGCACGCGCCCGCGGTGGACCACGTGCAGGGCGATCGCCGGGTGCAAGCCGGCCTCGTAGAGCCGCTCGACTGCCTTCCATGCGCCCTCGGTGCGGCTGTCGCGACGGTCTTCCTCGCCCACCCGCACCACCGCGTAAGTGGGCTCGACGGCGACGAGGGCGCGGCGCGGCACGGCCGCCAGTCTAGCGGGGCGCCGGGGTGCTCGCCGAGCATGTTCCCCTCGCCACGCTCGATGCCCGTCTCGCGGCCAGGTCGGCCAGGGGAGCCCCGGCGGCGCGAGCAGGGAGCTATGCGGGCGCGTGGACCCCCTTCGCTGGCTCGCCACCTGTCCCGAGGACACCAAGCTGGTGCTCGTCGACGAGCTTCGTGCCCTCGGCGTGGAGCCCAGCGCCCGCGTGTTCCGGGGGGTGCGCTTCGAGGCCGACCTCGCCACTGCCTACCGCTTGCACCTGTCGCTGCGCACCGCCAGCCGCATCCAGCGGGTGGTCACCGAGGGGCAGGCGGCAGCGATCGAGGCGATGTCCGAGCTGGCGATGGCCGTGGACTGGACCCAGTGGCTGCGCGCGAACCGTCCCTACCGCGTGCAGCCGGTGGTCCCCGAGGGACGCGACGGCGAGGCGCTCGCGCGGGTGGTGGCCGAGGCCGTGTCGGCGCGCTTCGCGGGCCGGGCTGCTCCCCGCTACGATGCTGAACACGACTACCCGGTCACCGTTGTCGCCCACTGGCGCGAGGGCAAGCTGACACTCGGCCTCGACACCGCCGGGCGAGCGCTGCACAAGCGCGGCTGGCGCATCAATGGTCACCCGGCAGTGCTGAAAGAGACGCTCGCCGCCGCCATCCTGCTGCTGGCTGGCTACGACGGCACCGAGCCCCTGCTCGACCCGATGTGCGGATCGGGGACGATCGCCATCGAGGCCGCCTACATCGCGCTGGGCAAGGCCCCCCTCATTCACCGCGGAAAAGACGACTTCGGCCTCGAACATCACCAGGGCTTCGACCGCGCGCTCTGGCGCCAGGTGAGCGACGCGGTCCGCGCCGGGAAGCGCGACACGCTGCCGGCCCCGATCTTCGCCCGCGACCTCCGGCCCGACTTCGTGGACCTGGCCCGGAAGGGGGCGCTGCGCGCGCGCGTGGAGAAGTTCATCACCTGGGCGCCGGGTGCCATCGAGGCGCTCGATCCCCCGGCGGCGGGCGGCCTCCTCGTGGCCAACCTGCCCTACGGCGAGCGCATCGGCCAAGGCGAGGTGGAAAGGCTGTATGCCGGGGTCGGCCACGCGCTGCGGCAGCGCTACGCGGGCTGGCGCGCGGCCTTGCTCGTGCCGGCCGACGCGCCGGTGCACCTGCTCGATCTCGACCGTCCCGGGGGGTACCGCCTCAAGAATGGGTCGCTCGACGTCCGGTTGCTGGTCACGCGCGACGCCAGCGGGTAGCCGGCCGCCTGCCGTCGCTCGCGCATCCCGGTGGCCAGGAGGGGGTTGGCGTCAAGATGGTGCGTCCTCCCGAGCTTCCGGGGTCCTCGCGCCCGATGGCCACGCCGACGAGACCGTCACCACGGTGGGCTTTTCGCTCACGGCGGCCGGCAGCGAGCTCGGGGTGACCTGGAAGGTGGGCGAGCACCACCGCCTGCGCGCCGGGCGCCAAGGCCGGCGGCATCACCCTGCCCGAGGCGCCGGGCGGCCTGTCGGTCGAGGCCGCCGCGCGGTTCTAGCCGCGTCGTCCCGGGTGGCGGGGGTTGCGCTTCATGTCCTCGTCGACCACGAACTGCACGCGTTCGAGAGTCTCTTCCGGCGGGGCGCTCGCGAGGTAGCCGGAGGCCTGGAGCAGGGACTGGAAGCCATCGCCCTCGCTCACCCCGCGGCCGCTCTTGCGCAGGGCACGTTCGAGCGCGGCGTTGGCGGTGCGGATCTGGCTGGCGAGCACGGCGAGGATGCTCTCGCGCCAGGCGCGTCGCGCGTCGCCGGCGAGGGCCTCGTAGGGCTCGCGGTCGAGGCGGTACAGCCAGCCAGCGGTGGCGGCCACGCACGAGGCGGTCCGCGCGCCAGGGGCAACCAGGGTATTCATGCCGAATTGCCGCCCGGCGCCGAGCTTGGCGAGGAGCTCGGCCCGGTCGCCGCGCACGTTGCGCAGCACCTCGATCGTGCCCTCGGCCACGATGTAGCCGCACCAGCCGGGCTCGCCCTCCAGCACGATCGCCTGTCCCTCCTCGATCGGCTCCGCCACGAAGCTCGCGGCGAGGGTCGCCGCTGCCTCGGGCGAGAGGTCGACGAGACCGGCCTGCTGGCGGAGCAAGGGCTCCAGCGGCGGGCAGGCGCCGGCGGGCCCGGGGCGGAGAGTACGCCACAGGCGCGCGATGGCGCCCGGTTCCTTGCGCTGGGGCGCCGCGAAGGCCCCGGCGGCCACCTCGGAGAGGCGGCGATTGGTGGCCTCCACGCGCCGGGCGAGCGACACCAGCGCCACGTCGAGGAGCGCGTCGTACACGCGGCTGCGCGCGGTCCACAGCGACTGCAACCCGCGCGTGTCGAGGATGAGCAGCGCCGAGGGACGCGTGGCTCTCAGCGTGGCGGCGCGGCGCTGTCCCGGGAAGAAAGCGCTGGCCTCGCCCACCAGCTCGGGCGCCCGGAGGCGCGCCACCTCGCTGGTCCCGGCAAGCACCGCGAGCTCACCGGTCACCAGTAGCGCGAGCGACGACACCGGGGCCCCCTCTTCCCAGAACAGCTCGCCGGCCACCAGCACGTGCGGCGAAAATGCCGCCGCGGCACGATCGATCTCGTGCCGGGGCACGCGCGCGAGGAAGGGGAGAGCGGCGAGCGTGTCGGCGGTGGAGGGCATCGCGACCACCCTATGCGGGCGCTAGTCGAGTTGTTCCACCAGCGGGCGAAAGCAGCCGCGCTTGGCGTCGTAGGCCTGCACCTCGGCGCGGTGGAGGTCGAACCACCAGCCGTGGAGGCGAAGGGCGCCGGCGGCGAGTCGCTCGGCCACCGGCGCGTAGCCCCGGAGGTGATCGAGCTGCTGCAGCACGTGGGCCTGCGACAGCCGGTCGACCGGGTCGAGGGCCGGGTCGAGGCCCGGCTCACGCTCAAGTCGCGACAGCGAGTCGCGGGCGTGGGACAGCCAGCGCCCGAGGTTCGGCGCCCCCGGGGGGACGACGCCGTCGGCGAGCGCCTGCATCGCGCCGCAGCGGCTGTGGCCGCAGACCACCACGTCGCGCACGCCGAGCGCGATCGTGGCGAACTCGACGCCGGCCCCCGCCGCCCCGTCACCCGCGTCGTGGCGGGGCACGATGTTGCCCACGTTGCGGAGCACGAACAGGTCGCCCGGGTCGGTGGAGGCGAAGAGGTTGGGGACCACGCGACTGTCGGCGCAGGCCACGAAGAGGCAGTCGGGCGACTGCCCGAGCGCGAGGTGGGCAAAACGCTCGCGGTAGCCGGGACGCACGCGCCGATGGAAGTCGCGGATGCCGTCGAGGAGCTTCTGCACGGCGCGCCGCTATCGGGATCGACCGCGAGGAGCTAGCGCTGGCGCCGTGCGTGGTGGCCCCGTCGCCGCCGGATAGGAGCGCGGCGTGTGTACCCTCGTCATCTTTGCTTGCGTCCACAACGCGGGCCGCTCTCAGATGTCGGCCGCCTTCTTCAACGCGCTGGCCAACCCGGCGCGCGCGCGCGCGATCTCGGCGGGGACGAGCCCCGGCGACCGGGTACACCCGGAGGTGGTGGCGGCGATGCGGGAGGTGGGGATCGACCTCGCGGGCAACCAGCCCCAGCGGCTCACGCGCGAGCTGGCCGAGGGCGCGGGCTGGCTCGTGACCATGGGCTGCGGCGACGAGTGCCCCGCCGTCCCCGGCTTGCGTCGCGACGACTGGCCGCTTCCCGATCCGAAGGGACAGCCCGTCGAGCGGGTGCGCGAGATCCGCG
>VGRE01000077.1 GCA_016875435.1 Deltaproteobacteria bacterium
CTTCCTCCCACCATCGCGGCGGCGGGGACCGTCGCCGGCGCCGTGGCCACGGGAGCGGATACGTTGCCAGTCTGGCGCCTGCTCGGCGCTCGCCTCGTCGCCGAGACCGCGCTTCACCATGGATGGAAACAAGCATGAGCGAACTTGCCGCTGTCGTTGATTCCTTCTCCGCGTCCGACCTGAGCGTGCGTGTGCCCTCGGGGCTGTTTTCCGTCTTGCCCTTCGCGCCGGCCTGGAACCACCCGGGCACGCTGCTGGAGCAGGCGGGGAGCGCCCGCGCGGCGGAGCTCGCCGCCGAGGCCGCGAGAGGCGACGGTCCCCAGCGCGCGCTGCAGATCTTCGACCTGCTCGACAAGGCCGACGCCGGCATCGCCATCTTCAGCGGCCTGCGAGGCGCGGTGAAGGCCTACAAGGGCGAGGATGGCGCCTGGGAAGTCGACCCCCAGCAAGCCACCGACGCCGCCGTGAAGGCCCTTGGGGTGGCCTGGGCCGCCTACGCCCTCTTCGACGGGCAGGTGTCGCGACTTACCGAGTACAAGTCGGGCCGCGCCCTCCTGGCCTGGTACGTCAGCGCCGACCTCGTGCTCCCCTTCGCCGACAACGCCGCCGAGGGCGGCGTTGCGATGTTCACCGGCATCATCGACCGGTACACCCCCGCCGCCAGCGAGAAGCTCGCCGCGATGGCCGGCCCCGATGCCGCGAAGGCGGCGGGTGCGCTGGCCGCGATGAAAGACACCGTCGGCAGCCTCGCCGCGCAGGCCACCGTCGCCGCCGGGCCGATGTCGGAGTGGGCCCGGAACAAGTTGCCGGGGGTGATCGGCACCGCCGACACCGTCACCGGCGCCATCGCGACCGCGCTCGACACGCTGGCCGCCTACCGCTACCTCGGCACCGCGCTGGTCGCCGAGGTGTGCGTGGCCGAGGGCAAGGCCCGCGCCGAGTCTGAGGCAAGGGCCGCGGCCGAGACCGCCGAGGCCGCGCGGCAGGCCGCCGAGGCCGCGCGACGGGCGGACGAGGAAGCACACCGCAAGGGGAGCGCGCAGCGCGAGGACTACACCCTCGAGGCGTCGCAGCCGGCGGCGTCGCTGGCGAGCGCGCCGATCAAGACCACGCGCAACGCAGAGGTCGAGGCGCGCGCCGAGGCTCCCGTCGCGAAGTCGGGCTGCTTCGGGTGCGGCGGGCTCCTGCTCCTCGGGCTGGCCGCCGCCGCGAGCGGCGCGGCCTACGCGCTGGGCCTCTAGGGTCGGCCGATACAGCGGTACTGCACACCGGCCGCGCGCACCTCGGCCGGGTTGTAGATGTTGCGGCCGTCGAACAGCACCGGGTTGCGCATCAGCCCCTTGAGCTGGGCGAAGTCGGGGCTGCGGAACTCGTTCCACTCCGTCACCAGCACCAGCGCGTCGGCGCCCGACACCGCGTCCATCGGGCGCGTCGCGAACTCCACGGTGTCGCCCAGCGCCCGCCGCGCCTCGTGCATCGCCTCGGGGTCGTAGGCCACCACGTGCGCGCCCGCCTCGCGCAGCCTCTGGATGATGTTGAGCGAGGGCGCCTCGCGCATGTCGTCGGTCTCGGGCTTGAATGAGAGCCCCCACAGCGCGATGCGCTTGCCCGCCACGTTGCCGCCGAAGAACTCGAGGACCTTGTCGGCCATCACGAACTTCTGGCGCTCGTTCACCTCTTCCACCGCCCGCACCACCTTCATCTCCATCCCGGCCTGGCGCCCGGTGTCGATGAGGGCGCGCACGTCCTTCGGGAAGCACGACCCGCCGTAGCCGGCGCCGGGGAACAGGAATCGCGGGCCGATGCGCGAGTCGGAGCCCGCGCCGCGACGCACGGCATCGACGTCGGCGCCCACGCGCTCGCAGAGCTGGGCGAGCTCGTTGATGAAGCTGATCTTCGTGGCGAGGAAGGCGTTGGCCGCGTATTTCGTGACCTCGGCCGAGCGGTTGTCCATGAAAAGGATCGGCTTGCCGGTGCGCAGCAGCGGCGCGTATAGCGATTCCATCAGCGCCTGCGCCTCGGGGTTGCTGACGCCGCACACGATCCGGTCGGGACGGAGGAAGTCGTCGATCGCCGCGCCTTCCTTGAGGAACTCGGGGTTGGACACCACGTCGACCTTGTGGGTCATGCGCTCGGTCACGTAGGCGCGCACGCGGTCGGCGGTGCCCACCGGCACTGTGCTCTTGATGATGAAGGTGACGGGGCCGTCGGCATGCGAGGCCACCTGCCCGGCCACGGCAAACACGCCGCTGAGATCGGCGCTGCCGTCGGCCGCCGACGGCGTGCCCACGGCGAGAAAGACGATGCGCGAGTGGGCCAGGCCCGCGGCGAGATCGCGGGTGAAGTGGAGGCGACCCTCGCGGACGTTGCGCTCGAGCAACTGGTCGAGCCCGGGCTCGTAGATCGGGACGCGACCGGCCAGCAGCGCGGCGATCTTCTGCTCGTCAGAGTCGACGCAGGTGACGCTGTGGCCCAGGTCAGCCATGCACACGCCCACCACGAGACCAACATATCCAGTGCCGACGACGCTGATGTTCACAGGAGGCTCCCGGTGGGGGGCCGCCCTCTACCCGCTGAGCACCGCGTCCGCTACCGCTTCCCGGTCGTCGCCCTCGCGCGCCGGGGGACGTGCCCGCGACCACACCCGCGCGAGGCCGGCGGCGATGGCGCCGGGCTCCGCCGCTACCCTCTCGTCGCCTCGGGACCGCATCTGCGCCTCGAGGAAGGGAGCCTCGGGGAAGGCGCCGCGGTCAAGGTAGACGATGGGCGTGCCGGCCACGGTGGCCTCGGCGAGCACGCCGTAGCCGGGCTTGGTGAACAGGGCGTCGGCGCCGGCCACCAGCGCGGGGAAGGGCACGTCGTCGACGTACCGCGCGTCGGCACGAGCGAGTCGAGGCATGGGCGGCGCGAGGACCCAGGTGACGCCGGGGAGCTCGGGCAACAGTGCGTCGAGCGCGTTCATCCCAAAGCCACCGAAACAGGTCAGCACAGCGCGACTCG
The DNA here is from genome assembly GCA_016875435.1 of Deltaproteobacteria bacterium. Lineage (GTDB taxonomy): Bacteria > Myxococcota_A > UBA796 > UBA796 > SXON01 > SXON01. Next base: position 3,001 of record VGRE01000077.1, read on the forward strand.
CGACGCGAACCGGCGGGGCCGAGCGAGCTAGCAACCCGCCGGGGACGACCTCGCAAAAGCCGTGAAGCCCCGGGCCGGGGGCGAGGCTCACCGCCCGGTGGGGCGCCTGCCAACGCTCGAAGGTGGCCGCCCAGGGCCGGAGATCAGGGTAGTGCCGGTAGATCCAGGCCCAGTCGAAGTTCCCCATCGCCACCGTTGGCACCCCTGCCCGCCGGGCGGCCTCCAGCGCGAAGGGGGAGATGTCCACCACCAGGCGGTCGAGGCCCGAGAACTGCATCGCGTCGAGGGAGAAGGCATCGAGTTGCGCGCGCGTGGCGACGAGATCCTCGCTGAGCGAGTCGTGCTGCACCAGCCCCACGTCGGCGACCAGCGGCACCACGTCGAGGTCGTCGCCGAGCACGGCGGGCGGCGCGGCCGACAACAGCGTCACCCGGTGACCGCGAGCCCGGAGGGTGCGCGCGAGGACGGCGTCGCGCGTGGCGTGGCCGTAGCCGTGGGCGCTGGCGACGATTCCAATCCGCACTCGCCCTGATATGCTCGCGGCGATGCATCGCCTCCTCGTCCTGCCACTCATCCTGAGCCTGACCGGTTGTCCCCCGCCACCGTTTCCCGAGGATCGCCTGCCGGTGTACGAGGAACGCCCCGTAGAGGCCAGCTTCGACCAGAACTTCGACCAGGTGTGGGACCTGGCGCTGGTGGTCTTCGGCGACCAGTACCCGCTCGACCGCATCGACAAGGGCGAGGGCAAGATCACCACCGAGTGGGTGGTGGGCGTGAGCGACTACATCTTCAACCAGTTCGGCGGCACGCGGATCCCGGAGAAGATCCGCTACCGGATGACAGTCGAGATCGGGCAGGCCAAGGGCCGCACCCTGGTGGTGGTGCGCAACCGGGAGCAGGTGGAGAAAGACATCATCTCCGCCAACCTCACCTTCACCGGCAGCATCTACGAGTGGCTCGACGTGCCCTCCTCGTGCCGCAAGGAGCGCGACGCGCTCGAGTCGATCGCGCGGCGACTCGAACGCGGCGACCACCGCCGGGCCCAACTCGACCTGTCGCGGTAGGTCCGGCCGCGGTAAGTGGGCCGGCCCCCCCCGGACCGACCATGCTCCTCGCGCTCCTCGGCGCCTGCTCGCCACCGCCCCCGATGTTCATCGACAAGGCGGGGATCGACGAGGCCCGGATCGACGGCAACGCCGTGGCCGTCTGCGTCGGCCTGACCATGAAGGACGAGGCGGTGCGCACCTACGCCGCCGAGCGGCTGGCCACCTGGAAGGGGCCCCAGGAGTGCGTGTGCCAGCACCTCGAGCGAGACGGGAGCTGGGACCTCCCCGTGCTGCGTGGGCTCGACGAGGCGGAAGACGACGCCCGCGTGGGCTGCGTGGCAGCGCTCCTCGACAAGCCGGCCCTGCCCGACCGTCCCGGGCTGGCGCGGGCGTTGGGCCCCTTCCGCGCCCCGGCGGTCAAGGCGCGGCTCAAGACCGCCGCGAAGTCCGACGCCGACCTGGCGGTGCGGGCAGAAGCCATGGCGGCGCTTCGTCCCGAGAAGGACGAGGAGGCTCGGTCCATCCTCGTCGCGGCGCTCGCCGACCCCGAGGCCAGCATTCGCGCCGACGCGGCCACGGCGCTGGTCGGCTTGCCGGAAACGGCACCGCGACTGGCGGCGCTGATGAGCGACAGCGATCCCGGCGTCCGCGCCGCCGTGCTGGCCTCGCTCGACAAGGTCAAGGGATTCGCGTTTGCCGACGTGGCCTGCAAGGCCCTCGCCGAGGACGCCGACCCCTCGGTCCGCGCGGCGGCGGCGCTCACCATCAAGGGCAGCAAGGACGTGGCCCTCGGCAACTGCCTGCGCGCGCACATGTTGGAGCCGGAGGACAGCGGCGAGGTACGGGCCGCCATGCTCACCGCGCTGCGCGGCACCCCCGGCAAGGTAGCCGCCGACACGCTCTGCGACGCGATCCCCTTCTGGACCAAGACCTACGTGGGCGACGGACCGGTGGAGAAGATGGGCAACGCCGACATCGTGGGCGCCCACAACGACCGCGACTTCGAGCGCAGCTACGAGTGCACCGAGCGGGCGCTCAAGGCGGGGGGCTACACCTGCTGGCAACGCGGCTACCTCGCCGACTACTACCGCGAGTTCGGCGGCAAGGTGGGCGTGCCGCAGTGCGGAGGGGGCACCGCAGCTTCCAACGAGATCACCTTCTAGGAGCGAGTCATGGGCAGCCTTGTTGAAGTAGTGAAAGACCCGGCGAAGCGGAAGCTGGTGGTCGACGCGGGCGTGCGCATGATCGAGGCCGAGGTGGCCGACAAGGGCGGGCTCTCGGGCCTGGCGATCAAGGGGGCGTTCAAGCTGGTGAGCGGGATCAAGCCGGGCTTCGTGGGGGGCACCCTCAACCACCTGCTCGACGACTTCTCCACCAGGGTCGACCCCTTCTGGGCCGACTGCCAACAGAAGGGCGAGGAACCTCGCGGCTACTTCGTGCGCCGTGGCACCGAGGTGGCGAATGCCTTGCTGTCGATCACCGACGACCGCGCCAGGAACGCGCGCGGGCCAGTGAAGAACACCTACGACAAGCTTCGTCCCGAGGCGGTCAAGCACGTCACCGCCGCGATGCCGCGGCTGGCCGACATGGTCAAGACCTACGCGAGCTAGTGGCTCGTACGGCGAGGGCGCCGGTGCTGCGCGTGGGACACCGTTGTCCCAAGGAGCGTATCTCGGTGGGGCAGGCGAGACCCAGCACCGCGCGTGAATCCGCCACGAACCTCACTTCGCGAGCTGGCATGGCGCTTGCAGTCCTCCGGGCGGAGGTCCAATGCCACTCCTACTCGCCGCCGCGCTCGCCTACCCTTGCGACTTCTACATCTACGACGACTACTCCGACGGGAGCACCGACGGCCGGAGGTCCGGAGGGACCTTCGTCGCGGGAGGCTGGCGACCCGACGGCGGCACCATCGTGTACGACCTCCCCAACTTCGCGTCCGGTCGCATCACCATGCGCATTTCCAACGTCGACGAGTCCGGGGTCTCGCAGCACGACCTCTTGGAGCTCTTCTCGGGTGCGGACGGCTCGTTCTCGGACAGTCGGCGGGACAACTTCGTGCAAGTCAAGTTCGCGGGGGACATTTACGACGGCTACGACGGGCGGGTGAAGCTGCAAGCCGGTCCCGAGTTCTACGGGGACATCGAGGTGGGCTCGTGGACGAGCGAGTTCGACTGGCAGGTCGACGGGGCGTACGACATCACCGTCTCGTGGGGCGACACGTCTGGTTCGCTGGACGTCGGGGGCGTGATGTCCACCAGCATCGACTACTCGTACTATGGAACGCTGACGATGGCGACGCTGCGCGTCCCGAACGACGGAAGCTACGCGCGCGACGGCCTCATGGACGACATCGTGATTGCCGGCGTGTCGCTATGTACCGACGACCCGGGCCGCGACACGCCGATCACGCCGGACGATACGGAGACGGAGGACGACGCGGGTTCGAGCGAAACGAACGACACCCCGGAAACCGACGACGGCGGAGGTGACACCGACGGCGCGGGCACGGACACCGACGACGGTTCAAGCACCGCAGACACCGATTCCGAGGTCGGCACCGAGGCGGAAACTCCGGCCCCGGAGGAGACGCCCGAGAACTCGACGGCGGGCGGGGAGCCGCCGGGGGATCTGGCCGGGCTGGATCGAGGGAGCTGCGCGACCGCCGGCGGATCGGCGAGCGGAGCCGCGGCTTGGCTCGCCTTGATCCTGAGCGCGAGGATGGGGCGGCGGATCCGCCCGGCATCGCCCCGCTAGGCGCGCGTGGCGCGGTGGGCGGCGGAGCGCTTCGCCAGGGACACGGGAAGAGGAGTTCATGTCTCCAACCTGCGGCACGCCGGGTGCTCCTCGGTGCGCCTTGACGGTGGCCGTCGTCCCGGTCCCCCGCGAGCCCTCGGCGCTCACGCGCGAGCCGCCCCGGATCCACGTCGCACACGGCGAGCAAGGCTCCCTGCCGACGCCCGGCGTCGAAGACCTGCAGGTCGCGGTCGGCGCCCTCGGCGACGGCGGATGTATTCGCACGATGGCCGAGATCCGAAAACGACGAAGGCGGTGATTCTGGAGACCAGAACCACCGCCGTTCGGAATGGTCGGGGTGACAGGATTTGAACCTGCGACCACCTGAACCCCATTCAGGTGCGCTACCAGGCTGCGCTACACCCCGGACGGCGCCCATCTATCCCCGCGAGGGGGTTCGTCAAGCTGCGCCCTAGCCCATCTCGGCGGCCAGCACGCGGATCTCGTCGCGGAGCTTGCGCACGCGGCGCAGGGCGTCTCGCAGCGCGTCCATCTCCACGCCCACCGACGGCCGTGGCGGCACCTCGCCCAGCGCCTCGGCCAGCGCCTTCCGGGCCCCCGCGATGGTGTAGCCCTCCTCGTGCAGCAGCTGGCGCACCCGGAGGAATCGCTGCACCTCCTGGCGCCGGTACAGCCGCTGCCCCGCGCTCGAACGCTGCGGGCGGATCTTGAATTCCGTCTCCCAGTAGCGCAGCACGTGCGACTCCACCCCCACGAGTTCGGCCACCTCGCCGATCCGGAAGAAGAGCTTGTCAGGGAGTTCCGACGACATCGCTAGCTTCGCTTCGAGCCGGCGGCGAGCAGGTCGCGCAACTTGCGCGAGGGCTTGAAGGTGAGGACCCGGCGACGCGGCAGCGTGATCGTGCCGCCGGTCTGCGGGTTGCGACCGCGCCGGGCGGCCTTGGTGCGCACCATGAAGCTCCCGAAGCCCGACACCTTCAGATTCTCGCCCTCGGCGAGCGTGTCCTTCATGGTTTCCAGCAGGCTCTCGAGCAGCGCCGCCGCGTCGGCCCGCGGCAGGCCGCTGGTCTCCACCAGGGCGTCGACCAGCTTCGACTTGGTCAGCGTGCGCGCACGCGCCCGGGCGCGCACCGCGCGGGGGACATCGGGGGCCTGGCGCGCGTCATCCGCCATCGTCCTCTTCCACCACTTCCGTCCAGAGGCGGAAGGTTAGCGTGTCCTCCCGCACTTCGCCCTCCTCGCCAACCGACTGGATCTCGATCTTCCAGATCCCCTCGCCGGTGCTGTCGGCGTCGAGGTCGTACTCGTCCTCTCCACGGTCGCCCGAGGCGGTTCGCACCGACGCGCGGGCGATGTCGGAGGCGTACTCGTCGAACACTTCCACGATGACGGCGTGGAGCGTCCCGATTGGGCCGCCGCCGGGGCCCACCCTGGCCGCGCCGATCTCCACCTCGCCCGTTGAAGAGTGAAGTGACGTCGCGACGTCGGCAAGCTCCTCGTCGGCGCCTACTTCGATGACTACGGACTCGTCGTCGGCGTTGTACTGCTCGTAAGTGGGCTCAGCGTCCTCCTCGCAGGCGAGGAGGGCACCGAGCACGAGCGCGCCGACGCCGGTCAGAGCGCCGCCTTGGCGCGCTCCACGACGGCGCTGAAGCCCGCCGGATCGTTGAGCGCGAGGTCGGCGAGGATCTTGCGGTCGATCTGGATGTTGGCCAGTTTCAACCCGTGGGCGAAGCGGCTGTAGCTGAGGCCGGTGGGGCCGAGGCCCGCGTTGATGCGCGAGATCCAGAGGCCGCGGAAGTGGCGCTTCTTCTGCTTGCGCCCGGCGAAGGCGAAGCGCTTGGCGCGGTCGCTGTGCTCCATCGCCTGGCGCAGGCGCTGCCGGCCGATGAAGAAGCCCTTGACGCGCTTGTAGAGACGGTTCTTGCGGACGCGAGAGAGCGCCGCGCGCTTGATACGTGCCATGTGTCAACTCCGTTTGGATGGCCGCTTCCCAGCAGGCACCCGCGAGGCGCGGGTGAGCGGTGACGGCAGGGGGACGAGACCTACTCCCAGGGGATGAGGGCCTTCACCTGGTCGTGGTTGGTGCTGTCGATGTAGCCGGCCTGGCGGAGGCCGCGCTTGCTGTCCTTCTTCTTGTGCTCGAGGTTGTGGCGCATTCCCCGCTTCTTGTAGCGGATCTTGCCCGTGCCGGTGACACGGAAACGCTTGGCTGCGGCCTTGTTGGTCTTTTGCTTGGGCATCTGGATTCTCCTATTTCTTCTTACCAGGAGCGAGGAGCATCACCATTTGCTTGCCGTCCATCCGGGGGGGCTGCTCGACCACGGCGGCGGCGCCGAGGCGGTCAGCCAACTTCCGGCACTGGTCCTCGCCGATGTCGCGGTGAGCGATCTCGCGCCCGCGGAAGCGGACCGTGACCTTCACCTTGTCGCCGTCGGAAAGGAACCGCTCCACAGCGCGGAGCTTGACGTCGAAGTCGTGGTCGTCGGTCTTGGGGCGGAGCTTGATCTCCTTGACCTCGACGACGACCTGGTGCTTGCGGGCCTCTGCCTCCCTTTTCTTTTTCTCGTACTTGAGCTTGCCAAAATCAGCGACCTTGCACACCGGCGGTCGAGCCATCGGCGCCACCTCGACCAGGTCGAGCCCGCGCTCGCGCGCCAGCGCCAGCGCGTCCATCGTGTCCATCTCGCCGAGCTTCTCGCCCGCGTCGTCGATCACCAGCACCCGGGGGACGCGGATTCGTTCGTTGACTCGAGGTTCGTTGCGTTCAGGGGGGAGCTGGGGGTCACGGCGAAACGGTGGGCGCAAAAACTCTCCTTGGACCGATGATTACGAAGTGGGTGGTAGGCACGGGCGGATTTGAACCGTCGACCCTCGCCGTGTCAGGGCGATGCTCTGCCGCTGAGCTACGTGCCTGTGGGCGCGGCTCCTACTCCCAGTAGCCGCGTTCGTCAACGGTCGTCACGCGAGGCGGCACGTTTTTGCGGAGCGCACCGGCGACGAAGTCGCCCACCAGCGGGGCGGCGTCGCGCGGGGAGGGCGCCGTGCCGGCCTCCCGGGCCACGCTGCTCACGCCCGCGCCGCGGAGGCCGCAGGGGACAATGAGGTCGAAACCACCGAGGTCGTTGACGAGGTTGAGCGCGAAGCCGTGCATGCTCACCCCCCGGCGCACGTGCAGCCCGATGGCGCAGAGCTTGCCGCCCGAGGCCCAGGCCCCAGGGTAGCCGTCGCGACACCAGGCGCGCACGCCGAGCGCCCCGCAGGCGGCGATGATCCCGCCCTCCAGCCCACAGACCAGCGAGCGCACGCCGCTCTCGCAGCGGCGAAAGACGTAACCGACGAGCTGCCCCGGCTCGTGGCAGGTGGCCAGTCCCCCGCGCTCGGTCTCGACCAGGTCGAACCCGGCCCTCGCCACCCGCTCGGCATCGACGCCAGCACCCCGCCGTCCCGTGGTGATCACCGGGGGGTGCTCGAGCAGCCAGAGCGCCTCGGGCGCCTCCCCGCGAATCACCCGCTCGCGGTACTCCCTCTGTCGCGACAGCGCGTCACGGTAAGGCACCGTGCCCAGCCACTCGACGATCACGCGCCACGGTAGGTGCGGCTCGACTTCCACCGCGCGAGGAGGTGGCCGCCCACCACCGCGAGGGCGGCGGTGACCGGCACGGCGAGCACCAGTCCCCAGATGCCGAGCAGGTTGCCGCCCACCACCAGAGCCACCATCACGATCATCGGGTGGAGCCCCACCCGGTCGCCCACCAGCCAGGGCGTCAGGAAGGTGCCCTCGATGAGCTGGCCGGCCACGAACACGGCCGCCGCCGCGACCACGTGCCAGTCGAGGCCGAACTCCATCAGCGCCAGCACCACGGCGAGACCCCCGGCCACGAGGGTGCCCAGGTAAGGGACGAGGAACAAGGCCCCGCCCAGCATGCCCACGGTGATGGCGAGATCGATGCCGCAGGCGAGGAGCCCGGACGAATAGACGACGCCGAGGACCAAGGCCACGGTGAGCTGGCCGCGGACGAAGCCCGCCAGCCGCTCGTCGATCTGGCACGCCATCGTGCGCACCGTGGCGCGCAGCTTCTCGGGCGCCAGCCCCTCCACGCTCGCCAGGAGCTGGGGCCAGTCGCGAAGCAGGTAGAAGGTGAACAACGGCAAGAGCGACAGCGACAGCATCGACAACACGAAGGACAGGCTGCCCTGGGCCGCCGCCTGCAGCCACTCCTGCACGCGCGCCCGCGCGTCGGGCGAGATCTTCTTCAGTAAGCTGGGAAGCTCCTGGCCGAGCTCGTTCATGTCGACCGGGACATGGATGCCCAGTCGCGCCTCGGCCACGGCCACCCACGGGCCGAGGGCGTCGGACAGGCGCTGCACGTACGGCACGATGTTCGTGGACAACTCTGCGACCTGGTTGACCACCCGGGGGACGATGAGCACCACCACGCCGACGCCCGAGGCGACGAGCCCCAGGCCCACCATGAAGCACGCAGTTTGTCGCGACACGCCGCGACGTTCGAGAGCGCGTACCGGCCCGTCGAGGAGCCAGGCGAACACCGCCGCCGCGAAGAGCATCGAGATGACCGACCACGTGAGGTAGAAGAAGCCGACGAGCACGCCGGCACCGACGAGCCCCCAGCCGAGGTAGCTGCGACCGGACGAGCCGCGAAGCGAACGCGGCGACGGCGCCAGCCGCGAGCGCAACACCTGCGCCCCCGCACCCACGTGTGCAGATCGGCGAAACATCAGTCCACCACCACGACAACTGCACCTCGCGACAGTGCGTCGCTCGACGCGTCGACCTCCCGCAGCGCCGCGACCCCGGCCGCATCGAGCACGATGTCGACTCCGTCTCGTGCCGCCCTTGCCAGGACGAAGACGGGGGTTGCCCCAGCGCGCCTGGCCGCCGCCGGGTCGGCCGCGTCGCTGACGTACACCACGGGCCCCCGCAGGCTCGCCGCGTAGGCGGTCATGTCGACCACGCCGTAGAGGTGCCCGCCGGCCTCGTCGAGCACCTCCGGGGCGATCGCGGGCTCGACGCCGGTTCCCCGGGCGTCGATCACCAGCCCGCTCGGGCCGCCCTGCGGTCGCGACACCTCCGGCGCCCGGGCGAGCGTGACCAGCGCCGGGCGCAGCCAGGACTGCAACGACAGCGCCGCGTCGAGTTCCACGCCACCGCTGGCGAGGTAGCGCGCCTCGTACACCTCCCAGAGGGCGAGGTTGGCGTCGAGCCGATCGGCCACCACGTCGCCCCCGTCGAGCAGGGCCGCCGCCACGCGATCCCGGTCGATGCGCACGCTGCGCGCCGCGCGCTCGAAGAACGGCCGCAGTTGCTCGCGGGCGTCGCCCTCCAGGGCCTCCAGGCTGGTCATCGCCCCGGTGGTGGCCCGACCCGAGGACTTGGCCACCACCCGCATGCCCGTCCAGTCGATGAATCCGCCGCCAACTGACTCGATGACCGGCTCGTAGGCCAGCGTGCTTGCGATGAATACCAGCATCTTGTCTTACTCCTCGAGCACGAGCGCGTCGGTACGGCCGAACAGGGAGCGCACCCCGTCGACGAACTTGGGCGTGGCCCGCACGCCGAAGCGGCGGCCCACGCGCAGGGTGGCCGCGTAACCCTCGCCGCTGACGAGGATCTTGGTGCGGCACTCGCCAGGGCTCTGCGCCACCAGCTCGCGGAGCTTGCCGAGGCTGTCCTCCGTCAACTCCTCGCTTCTCAGGCGTATTTCCACCTTGGCGACCACCCGCTCCCGCAGGTCTTCCATCAGCTCCAGGCCGAGCACCCGGAGGCCGCGGGGCTTGCCCTCCCGCTGCTCCACGCGCGCCCGGACCGCGAGCGGCCGACCGGAGTCGAGGGCCGCCTGCGAGCGCGCGAGCACGTCGGCGAACAGGGTGCCATCCACGGTCCCGTCCATGTCCTCGAGGGTGACGAAGCACATCGGGTCGCCGTTCTTGTTCCGGAACACGCGCTTGCTCACCACGATGGCGCAGAGCGAGAGGCCGCCCTCCCCCCTGGCGTCCTCGGCGCGGCCGAACTTGCGCTCGCTCACTGGCAGGAGCGGCACGTCGCCCACCCGCTTGAAGCCGAGCCGCTCGATCTCCGCCGCGAAGGCCGACACCGGATGCCCGGTGAGAAACAGGCCCAGGGCCTCCTTCTCCGCCTTCATCCGCTCGCCCACCGTCCACTCGCCCACCGCTGGCATGCGAAAGGCCGGCCGCTGCACGGCCGCGCCACCAAACAGCGAGGCCTGGCCGCTCGCCTTCTGCGCCTGGTCCTCGGCGGCGGCCGCCATCGCGTCTTCGAGGGCGGCCGCGAGCCGGGCGCGGGGCTCGCCAAAGCTGTCGAGCGAGCCGGACTTGATCAGCGACTCCCATACTTTCTTGTTGGCCTTCTTCGCGTCCACCCGGCGCAGTAGGTCCATCAGGTCGGTGAAGTGGCCCAGGGCGCGCGCGGCGACGATCGCCTCCACCGCGCCCTCGCCCACGCCCTTCACCGCGTGCAGTCCGAAGCGGATCGACCGGCGATCCTCGCGCGGCACGTCGAACCGCCCCAGGCTGCTGTTCACGTCGGGCGGCAAGATCTTGATGCCGGAACGCCGGCAGTCGCCCACGTACACCAGCACCTTGTCGCTGTTACCGGCGTCGATGCTCATCAAAGCGGCCATGTACTCGGCACGGTGGTTGGCCTTGAGCCAGGCCGTCTGGTAGGCGATGAAGCCGTACGCAGCCGAGTGGCTCTTGTTGAAGCCGTACTCGGCGAACTTCGCGAGCAAGTCGAAGAGGTCGCTCGCCTTGCGCTCGTCGTGACCGGCCGCCACGGAGCCGTTGACGAATCGCGTCTTCTGACGTGCCATCTCGGCAGCGTCTTTCTTGCCCATCGCGCGCCGGAGCAAGTCGGCCTCCCCGAGGCCGTAGCCGGCGAGCACCTGGGCGCACTGCATCACCTGTTCCTGGTAGACGATGGTGCCGTAGGTGCTCGAGAGAATCGGCTCCAGCTCCGGGAAGGCGTACTCCACGAGCTTGCGACCGTGCTTGCGGTCGATGAAGTCGTCGACCATGCCGCTCGACAGGGGACCGGGGCGGTAGAGCGCCACCGCCGCGACGAGGTCTTCCAGCGAGGCCGGCCGCAGCTTCGTGAGCATGCCGCGGATGCCCTCGCCTTCAACCTGGAACACGCCGAAGGTGTCGCCGCGCTGCAACAGTCCCCAGGTGGCCGGGTCGGCCTCGTCGACCCGGGCGATGTCGATCTTCTCCCCGGTATTTCTCTCCACCATCTCCACGGCGTCGCGCACCTGGTCGAGCGTCTTGAGGCCGAGAAAGTCGAACTTGATGAGGCCGATGCTCTCGGCCGACTTCATGTCGTACTGCACCACCGGCCCGCCCTCGGGACCGTCGCGGTAGAGGGGGGTGATCTGCACCAGAGGGCGATCGGCGATCACGACGCCGGCCGCGTGCACACCGGTCTGCCGAACGGCACCCTCGACCGACCGCGCCAGGGCGATGACTCGTGACGTGCGCGGCTCCGTCGTCTGCAGGTGCCGCAGCTTGGCCTCCTGCTTGAGCGCGTCGTCGATGGTGATGTTGAGCACCTCGGGGACGAGCTTGGTGATCCGGTCGGAGTCGTTGAAGGACAGGTCGCACACCCGCGCCACGTCTTTCAGCGCTGCCTTCGCCTGCAGCTTGCCGTAGGTGATGATCTGGGCAACCAGCGGCGCGCCGTACTTGTCGCGCACGTGGGCGATCACCTCTTCGCGACGGTCCTGGGCGAAGTCGACGTCGATGTCGGGCATCGACACGCGCTCCGGGTTGAGGAATCGCTCGAAAAGCAAGGCAAATCGCATCGGATCGATGTCGGTGATGCGCATTGCCCACGCGACGATCGATCCGGCGGCGCTGCCGCGCCCGGGACCCACGGGAATCTCCCGGTCCTTCGCCCAGTTGATGAACTCGGCCACGATGAGGAGGTAGGCCGCGAAGCCCATTTTCACGATCATCCCGAGCTCGCGCTCGCAGCGCTCGTGGTACTCGGCGTGTCGCGACGACGCGACATGCTTCAGCCGCAGCTCGAGCCCGGTCAGGGCAAACCACCGGAAATACCCCGCGAGTTCACCCCCGCCCGGCGGCTTCTCGGCGGGAACCGGAAATTCGCGGGACGGGGGGAAGGCGTCGAGGAAGAAGCACCAGTTCGCCTCGGTGTCGCCGCCCGGGTCGGGGGGGACCGACGAGGGGAAGTAGTAGATGCCGCTGGGGTACTCGTAGCGGCAGGCTTCCGCCAACTCGACGGTGCGTTCGACGGCGTCGAGATCGCCGTCGAACAGCTCGCGGATCTCGTGCTCGCTCTTTAAGTACTGTTGGTCGGTGAGCACTCGCGGTCGACGTGGATCCTGCAAGGACGCGCCGACACCGATGCTGCCGAGGAGATCGAGCCGCACCGCGTCGGTCGGCTCGAGGTAGCGCACCTGGTTGGTCACGACGTTCTTGAAGCCGTGCTGTCGCGACAGTGCCCGCAGGTGAGCGTTGACCTGGGCCTGCCAGTCGAAGCCGTGGTCCATCAGCTCGCCGAACACGCGGTCGGGACCGAAGATATCGAGGAGGGCGCGCAGGTTCTCGTCGCGACCGTCGCGGCGGACGACGCCGGTCTCGCCGTTGCCCAGCAGGCAGAACAGGCCCTTCCCATGCGCGCGAAGCAGCGCCAGGTCGACCCGGGGACGGTGGTAGATGCCCTCGAAGATCGCGCGCGTGACCAGCTCGCAGAGGTTCCGGTAGCCCACCGCGTCCTCGACGAGCAGCACCAGGTTGAAGCACCCGGCGAGACCGCCCTCGCGCGCGCCGATGCCCCGGGGATCGACCCACAGCTCGGACCCGAAGACCGGGTGGATTTTCTTGTCCTTGCAGGCCTTGTAGTGCTCCACCGCGCCGTAGAGGTTGCATGTGTCGGTGAGGGCGAGCGCAGCCATCCCCTGCCGAGCCGCCGCCTCAACCAGCTTCTTCGGCGCCGCGACCCCGGCGAGCACCGAGAACTGCGAGTGGACGTGGAGGTGCGCGAAAGGCATGGCGAGGAGCCGAGGGCGGAGCGGCAAGCTATCCGGTCGGCCCCCCCGTGAGGCATCGCCCGGGGCCCGTGTTTTTTCCCCCGGGTGCGCGACCGCGCGCCCTCGCTCCGCGGCTACCGCATGGTGGAATATCCGCCTTTTCTCAGACCCTCCAGCGCTATCATCGCGCCGCCCTGATGCGACGACCATTTTTTGGTCGGTAGGCCACCACCCGCCCGCATAGGGGGCCGGGCGTGTCCCCTCGCCTTCGCCGCGCCCTCGTTGCCGTCGCCCTGGTCGGGCTGGCCTACGCGCGCGTGCTCGGCAACCCGGCGGCGCGGGTGGTGGGCATGCCCGAGGGCGAGCTGCGGCAGCACCTCTGGGTGGCCTGGATGGTGGGCGAGTCGCTGGCGCAGGGGGTGTCCCCCGTGCCCACCGCGCTCGCGGGCTTCCCGGGCGGGGTCAGCCTCGTGCCGCTCGACCCGCTCTGGTCGGGGCTGGTCGCGATCTTGGAGCCGCTCCTGGGCTTCTTGCGCGCCTTCAACGTGGTCACTGCGCTCGCGCTAGGTCTGGTGGCCTACGGCGCGCAGCGGCTGGCCCAGTCGCTCGGGGGCAGCTCTTCCGCCGAGCTCGCCGCCGCCGCGCTCGGGGTCACGGCAGCGCCCCTGCTCGGCGCCTGGGCCGACACCCTCACCGAGTCGATGGGTGCAGGCTGGTGGCTGTTGCTCGCCGCCGAGCTGGTGCGGCGCGAGCCGGCTCGCCCGTGGCGCGTGGTCGCGTACTCGGCCGGGCTGCTGCTGAGCGGTCCCTACCTGGCCCACGCGAGCGCGCCGATCTTCGTGGTGCTCGCCTCGCGGGGCTGGATACTCCCGGCGCGCGCCCCCTCGCGGCTGCCCGCCTGGTCGCTCGCGCTCGTGGCGCTTCTCGCGCTGGCGGTCGGCGCGGCGCTCTTCCTCGGCGAGGGCCGCGGCGCCAACGACACCACCGGCGGGGGCATCCTCGCCTCGCGCGAGCTCAGGGCCACCGGCGAGTTCCCGCCCCGCAGCGTGATGGCCGGGGTGGAAGCACCTCCACCCCTGCCCGACGTCGGCGTCGCTCGCCACCTTGCCGGCTACCCCATTCCCGTGGCCACCGGTCCCCGGGCCTGGGCGCCGTGGAGCCTGCTGCTGCTCCTGCTTGCCGCGCTGCTGGGGCGCGGGGCCCGGCCGGTCGTCGCGGGCGAGGGCAGGCACCTCCCCCTCGTCGCCGGGCTGGCCGCAGGGGGCTACGCCGCCCTCGCGCTGGGCAGCGCGCACGGCGAGCCCTGGGGGCCCTTCCCCGCAGGCACCCCCACGCCATTCGACTTGTACTATCGCTACTATCCCCTGGCCCATCTGGCCTGGAAGCCGGCGCAGTGCGCGGTTCCCGCCTACCTCCTGGCGCTCGTCGCCGTGTCGCGACTCGATGCACGACTGCTCGTCGTAGGCTCGCTGGCGGTGGTCGTCGAGGCCCAGGCGCGAGGGCCCACGCCGCTCCCCCTGCCCGCGACCGAGCTGGTGCCCCGGCAGGCGTGGACCGCGCTCGACGCCGCGCCTAGCGGCGCCGTGGTCGAGTTCCCCTGTCGCGACCGCTGGCTGGTGGTCGGGGTCCCTCCGCTCGACGACAGCCTGCTCGGCCCCCTGTGGCACCGGCGCGCCCTGGGCGACACGCTGGGCCGTCGCCGCGAGCATGGTGCGCTCGACCTCCTGCGGGCACTGGAGGCCAGCGCGCGGGAGGGCCCGGTCGACGCGGCGGCAGG
>VGRE01000078.1 GCA_016875435.1 Deltaproteobacteria bacterium
AGCCGAGGCGCGGCCCGGCGGCGCGGGCGTCGACATCGCGCGCGCGGCGGCCAGCTTCGTCGGCGACGCGCAGCTGCGCGTGGACGGGGAGAGCTACCGCATGGACTGCTCGGGGCTGGTCGAGGCGGCCCTGGCCAAGGCCGACCTTCCGCGCAGTGGCAGCTCCGCGATGCTTCGCGACGAGGCCGCTGCCAGCGGCGTGCTCCACCACCGCCGCCTGCCCCGCCCCGGCGATATCGCCTTCTTCGACGACACCTACGACCGCAACGACAACGGCCTGCTCGACGACCCCCTGTCCCACTCCGCGGTGGTGGAACGCGTGTTCCCCGATGGCACCGTCGAGATGGTCCACGTGGGCAGCAAGGGCGTCGTTCGGCTCAGGATGAACCTGCGCCACCCCGCGCGCCGCGAGAACGAGGCCGGCGACATCATCAACGACTACCTCCGGCAGTCGAGGAAGTCCGACCCGCCGGGGACCCGCTACCTCGCGGGGGAGCTTTGGAACTCCTTCGCGAGTTTCTACGAGCTGCCGCCGCTGGCGAGCGAGGAGTAGCGCAGGCCCCAGGGGCCGAGCTGCAGGTCGGCGCCGGGGAACAATCGCCAGGCGCGCACCACGTCGGTGGGCGTGGCGGGGACGACGCCGTCGGGGCCGACGAGCTCGCGAAGCGCGTCCCCCTCGCGACGGGCGCGGGAGGGATCCGGGCCGGCGAACCACAGCCGGCCGCGGGCGACGACGAGGTGGCGGCTCTCGATCTCGAACTTTTCTCGCGGCAAGTTCGCGTTCCCCAGCGCGCGGAAGGCGGCGATCTCCTCGATGCCGGGCCCCCAGGCCGGGCTTCCCGGCGGCGGCGTGCCCCCCGAGACGATGGCCGCCACCGCGATGGCCTGGGCCTGGGGCGCCCGTGCCCAGGGCTCGGTGCGCCCGGCCAGCCACGCCCGGACCTGCGCCCCTGCCACGAGCTGGACCTCGCCGCCGGTGCGCGCGGCGCGCAGGGCTCGGGCGAGGGTGCGACGGTGCAGGAGAGCCGAGAGGCCGCCGCCCTGGTCGACGGCGACGCGAACGGCGGAAGGACGCACCCCGGCGAGGTCGAGCGCGGCGTCGATCGCGCCGGAGGGGAAGGCGTCGCTGCCCGGCACCCGGTCGATCACCTCCTGGCGCACGGCGGCGCGCAGCTCGCCGTCGACGAAGACCGCCGCCGCCGAGGGGGTTCCGAGCCAGAGTCCGACGACCGCGCCCTGCACCGGGAGCCCTTAGCGCGCCCCGGATTAGACGCGCGCCGTGAGCCTGTTCGCCGACCCTGCGGAGCGCTTCGCGGCCGAGCTGCGGCTGGCCGAGGAGCGCCTCCGCGCGCATGGCCTCGGGGGACGGCGCGCCTTCGTGGCGCTGGTCCGTCACCTGGCGGCGCGCCTGGGCATCGCGACGGAGCTCTGGCCGGACGGCCCCGACGCGCCTGCCTCGGCACGGCTGGAGTCGATCCCGCTCTCCCCCGACCTCGACCTCTTCGGCCTCGCCTACGAGCGCTTCTTCACCGATCTTTTCAAGGGCAAGCGCGGCCAGTACTTCACGCCCCGCCCCCTGGTGGAGCTGGTGACCGACTTCGCCCAGGTGCGCGCTGGCGAGCGGGTGATCGATCCCACCTGCGGCTCCGGCGGTTTCCTCGTGGCGGCGGCCTCGCGCGGGGCCGACGCCGAGGGCATCGAGGTCGACCCCGACCTGGCGGCGCTGGCCCGCCTCAACCTCGCGCTCCACGGCGCCTCGCCGCGGGCGGTGACCGTGGCCGACTTCTTCGCCAGCGAGCCCGCCGAGGCCTACGACGTGGTGCTCGCCAACCCGCCCTTCTCGGTCGACATCCACCGGCCCGACGTGCTGTCGCGACACGGCGTGCGGCGGGCGCGCGTGACCAGCGACGAGCTGTTCCTGCGCGCTGCGGTCCGCTGGGTGCGGGCGGGCGGTCGAGTGGCGGTGGTGGTGCCATGGTCGCTGCTCACGGGGCCTGCCTACGACGATCTCCGCGCCTTCATCCTCGCCCATTTCGCGCGCGAGGCCGTCGTCTCGCTCCCCGAGGGCGTGTTCCTGCCCTTCGGCGGCACCCTCACGCGCGCCGCCGTGCTCGTGCTGCGACGTCTCCCGGCGAGGGTGTCGCCGACCCTGTGCGCCGTCGTGTCGCGACCCGGATACGAGACGACCCGGCGCCGGTTCCGGCGCACCGAGGTGGACGAGATCGTGGCGCTGCGGCTTCACCTGCGTGGCGCGCCCTACGCGCGGGCGGCGCGGGTACACGACCCGCCGTGGGTGCCGGAAGAGGCCCTCGCGGGCAACGAGGGGCTGGGCGTGCCGCGCTTCCGGGTGTCGGAGCGCGCGCGGGTGCGGAGCGGGGGCGCCCGGCGTGGCTCCGAGGCGCCCGCGACGGTGCTTACCCTCGCCGACGTGGATGCCAGCACCGGCGAGTTCATGCACGCGACCGTGAAGAGCGGCCACGAGGTGGATGGCCTCGTGCCGGTGGTGGAGGGCGAGTTGCTCTTCGGCCGCATGCGCCCCGAGCTTCGCAACATCGCGGTGGCCGAGCGTCCCGACGACTCCCTGCCGACCGGGCTCGTAGCCTCGCCCGAGTTCGTGAGGGTGCAGGCTGAGAAGGAGCCCGACTTCCTGCTCACGGCCTTGCGCTCGAGCTTCGCGCTTCCTGGTCTCGCGGCCACGGCGGGGCAGACCCGTCCCCGGGCGCGCACGGACGACATCGCGGCGCTGCAGTTGCCCGACTTGCCCGAGGCGCTCCGGGCCGCCTTCGACGCCGAGCTTGGCCGGGTGCGGCGAGAGCGGCGCCGTCTCCGGCAGCGCCTCGGCGACCTTGAACGCGCCTACGAGGCCTACGGCCGAGGCGAGATCGACGCGGTCGCGCTCAGCCGGGTGCTCGGAGAGTCCAGCTCGTAGTCCCCGCGCGCGGGCCGAGGGCCGCCTCCACCGCGTCGGCGCAGCCGCTGGGCGCCAGCGCCGGGTGGACCACCACGTGGCGGAAGCCGAGATCGTGGAGGCTCACGCCCTCGCTGCCCGGCGCCGTGCTGCCCTCGTCGGGCGCCCCGGGCCGCGGGCGCGGTAGGCCCCCGCAGGCGGCTTGCAGCGCGCGCGCCTGGCCCGAGAGCCGCAGCGCGGCGTCGGCCCCCTCGTAGTGCTCGGCCACCGGCTGGTGGTGGCGCAGCTGGTAGATCCAGTACGGCCGTCGTGACCCCGCCCGCTCGGGCGAGCCCCGGTTGGCATCGACGGGGAGCTCGAAGATCGGTCCCTCCATAGCCGACATCTCCGCCGCCTCGGGCGGGAAGCTCAACGGCGCGGCCACCCGGGGCCAGCGGGTGTGCGAGAGCCACAGGCTGTCGGCGAGGATCCCGGCGGCGAGGACGGCCGCGGGCAGGCGCGCCCGGGACGCGCCCGTCGCCGCCGCGGCGGCCAGCAGGACGGTGGCGGGACCCGCGGCGCGGTACCAGTGGGTGACGAACTGCGCGCTGTCGAAGGTGGAGACGAGCCATCCCGCCGGCATGGGGAAGTCGGCGAGCAGCTCGCCGCCGGCCCGGAGCCAGTGCCCCAGCGCGAGCACCCAGAGGGGCATGGCCATCCCGAGGTAGGGGAGCGCCGCGCGCCCGCCGAGCACGGCCAGGCCGACGGTCGCGACACCAAGGTAGACCGTGTACGAGGGCGTAACCACCTCGGTGGCTGGGCCGAACATGAAGAGATCGATGCCGTATCGCTCGGTGCGCGTCCAGGCGCGGATGTCGCCGGGGTCGGACAGGCCGGCGGCGCGACCGGCCCACACGTCGAGGTGGGGCAACAGGTCGACGAACCGTGGCAGCACCAGCGCGAGGGCAACCAGGCCGGTGAGCCAGAGCTCGCGCCGTCGAACGTGCAGGGCGAGCAGGGGGGCCACCACCAGCGCGAAGGCCGCGTGGTACCAGCCGCTGAGCGCGAAGATCCCGAGGGACAGGCCCGCCCAGGCCGCACGGCCGAGGCTCGGCTCGCGACGCAGTCGTAGCATCGCGGCGAGGTGGAGTGCGTACCACCCCAGGGGCCAGGACTCCGACACGCCGAAGTCGATGACGCCGGAGAGAAAGGGACTCCAGGCCACGGCCGCCATCCCCACCCAGGCGCCGGGCCGCCCGCCGGTCTCGTGCCCGAGCTGCCAGCCGCCCAGCGCGGCGAGCAACACGTTCGCCACGACCATGCCGTTGTAGGCCACCACCGGGGAGACGAGCCAGCCCAGCGCGAAGATGGGCAGGTTCGGCGGGTCCATCAGGGGGACGTCCCAGCCGGCCGGGTAGTTCACCCGGAGGTCGAGCAGCGCCTGCCCGTGGGCGGCGAGGTGGTTGTGGGCCTCGCCGAAGGGGTCGCCGAGCAGCCCGGCGCGCGCGGGCCACAGGAACAGCGCGGTGCCGAGCAGCGCGGCGAGCGCGGGCTTCAGATCCCGCACGACAGCAGGGCCCTCTCGACCCTGGCGGCGACGGCGGCGGCCCTCGGCCGGGTGTCGATGAGGTCCTGGCGCACCTCGAGCTCGAGGTAGGGGATGCCGGCGCCCTGGCCGTGACGCGCGGCGGAGTAGATGAGCCCGTCCTTGCCCGAGTAGGGCTCGTTCAGCGCCGTCGCCAGTCCCTCCCCGGCCAGCGCGAGCGCGAGCTCGTGGGCCAGGGGGTCGTGACGGTCGAAGAGCACGCCCGCTTCCATGGTCCGGGCTCGCCCGCGGAAGCTCGGCGTGAAGCTGTGGATCGACAACAACAGGCGCGGTCGCTGCGCGGCGAAGCGCGCCAGCGCCTGGTGGTAGGGGTGGAAATATCGTCGAGAGCGGCGGTCGCGCTCCGCCTCGTCGAGGGCGCTGTTGAAGCTCGGCGCGCCATCGTCGGTGTCGTCGAGGAACATCGTCGGGTCGCCCGGGGCGCGGTTGGTGTCGCACAGCAGGCGCGTGAAGTTGCAGAAGACCGCCCCGCCGCCCATCGAGTTGCACAGCGCGCGGGTGAGGTCGGCGGCGCCAATGTCCCAGCCCCAGTGGGTGTCGAGCAGGTGCCGATCGCGGTGCGAGACGGGGTAGCCCCTCGGCATGCGGCGCGACGCGTGCTCGCAGGAGAACAGCCAGCCCCCCGGTTGCCCGCGGCCGAGGGTGACGAAGGCGTCGGTGACCACGGCGCGCGGATAACGTGCGGCCCCATGTGGTGGCTGCTCGCCTGCGACGACCCGCCCAGCGCCGACGCGCTCTTGCGCGAGGGCAAGATCGACGAGGCGATCGCCCGCGCCGGCGTGGAGATCGACCCGCGCCGTCCCTCGGTGCAGGCGCTCGCGCGGCGGGCGCGCCACGAGGACTGGATCAGCCTCGAGGTGCTGGCCGACATGGCGGCGGCCGACGTGCTGTTGAGCGGCGCGCCGATGCGGAATCTCGAGTCGGTCGAGCTGGCCTTCGACGCGTGGTCGCCGCTGGCCCCGTGCACGGCGGCCCGCCTCGGTCCCGGCTGGCGCGTGGCCGTGGGCCGCACCGAGTTGCCCGGCGATCCCGACCCCTCCGCCGCCCAGGGCGCCTTCGAGGGCGTGCCCTACGACGGTGGTCGCATCGCGTGTACCGCTGACGACGGCCCGGGCCTCGCCGCTTGCTTCGCGCGCCTGGACCGCGATCCCCCCGTGCGCCGCGTGACGGTGGTGCTGGCCGACGGTGCCGCGCCGCTCTCCGTACACCTCTCTCGTCGCGATGCGGCCTGGTGGACGGTTTCGGCGAGCGACGCCGAGGGGGCGGTGGCGTGGCTCCGCGGCTGCTCGGGATAAGCCCCGGCGATGTCGCCCGCCGCGCACCCGCACGTGATCCTCGCCGGCGTGGCGATGATGGTGCCGCTGCCCATCCTCGACGACTGGCTGTCGCGCAAGGCGCTGCGGCGCGCACTGCAGGCCGACGCCGAGGCCTGCGGCCAGCTGCTCGACGACGCCACGCTCGACGTGCTCACCGAGGACCGGACGAACATGCTGGTGGGATGCCTGCGTGCCGCCATCTTCTGGCCCGTGAAGAAGCTGTTCCGCACTGTGCTGTGGTTCCTCACCGTCAAGGACGTGATCGACATCGCCGCGCGCTCGGCCGAGGTGGTGGCCATGGCGCGGATCGCCCGCGACCGGGGCTGGTTGCCGGGCCGCGTGCGCGAGGTGCGCGAGGCGATGGAGGTGAGCTTCGGGCGGCACCGGTGGAGCCCGGTCACCCGCTTCATCATGCGCTACCCGCGCCCGCCGCTCGGCGAGCCGACCGACGAGGGCGCGCTCGGCGGGCTGCTCCAGGGCCTGAGGAAGCAGGCGGGCGCCGTCCCGATGGAGGAGATGTTCGTGGAGCGGCTACGGGCGAGCGTGGCCGGGGAGCTGGCCGCCGCTCTCGAACCACCGTCCCCGGGATAGCCGGCGTCCATGATCCTCGCCTTTCTCGCCTGCAGCGCTGAGGAGAAAGCCCCGGTCGAGGCCACGGTGGGCGCGCTCGGCCTCGGCCGCAGCAACCCCTTCCCCTCCGCCGAGCTGGTCGCCGACGGGAAGGTGGCGATGGTCGCTGGCGACCTCCCGGTGGCCGACGGGGGAAAGGACTGGGACTTCACGCTCTTCAACCTCCGCGACGGCTTCTCGGTGGTGCAGCCGTCGATCGCGATGTTCGAGGTGCCGATCGACGAGGACAGCGTGGGGGGCGAGTCGCAGATCGGCATCGACGGCAGCGTGCGGATGGTCGACCTCGACAGCGGCGCGCCGATTCCCTGCTTCGCCGAACTCGACGCGGCCGACGACGCCATCGCCTCGGGCCAGCGCACGCTCATCGTCAGGCCGATGTTGGCCATGACCCCCGGTCACACCGTCGCCGTCGTCGTCACCTCGGGCGTGAGCAGCGGCGGCGCCCCGCTCGACCTGCCGGCGCCCGAGGGTCACTACGCCGACCTCCGCGCCCGGCTCGCCGATCTTGGCTACGACGACGTGTCGGTGGCCTGGGACTTCCCGGTGGGCGACGGCCGGGCCTTGGTCGACGGCGTGCTCGCGGCGCTCCCCGTGCCGAGCGCCCATGCCTTCAGCCGCACGTGGACCTCGGGCGACGACGCGCCGCCGCCCGAGGGGGTGTGGAAGCAACTGGAGGGAAGCTTCACCACCGCGAACTGGCTGGTGGACGAGACCCGGGTGGAGCTCGATTCCAGCGGGGCCGCCGTGGTGCAGGGCACGCGCGAGGCCTACCTGTGGGTGACCATCCCGGAGAGCGTGCGCGACCGCGAGCCGGGGACGGTGCCGGTGCTCATCTTCGGGCACGGCATCATGGAGGAGCCCGACAATTACCTCGCCGGCGACGACAGCAACGGCGTGCGCGCGCTGGCCGACGAGCTCGGCGCCATCGTGATCGCCACCAAGTGGACCGGCCTCACCAGCGACGATCGCCTGCACGCGCTCGAGGTGGCCGCCGACTTCGCGCGCTTCCACGAGGTGCCCGAGATGCTGGTGCAAGGCGTGGCCGACACCCGCGCGCTGGTGATGTACCTGGCCGAGGGGAGCTTGCTCGACGACGAGGTGTTCGAGGGGCTCGCCGACGAATCGCAGCTCCACTACTACGGGATTTCACTCGGTGGGATCGAGGGGTCGGTGATGTTCGCCAACCAGGCGTCGATCTCCCGGGGCGTGTTCCACGTGGGCGGGGCCGCCTGGGCCACCATGCTCGAGCGCTCGGCCCAGTGGCCACCCTTCGACATCGTCGCGAGCCGCGAGTACTCCGACCCCTGGGACCGCCAGTTGCTCTACGCCACCACCCAGGTGTTGTGGGACCCGGTCGACCCGGCAGCGCACGCCGACCGCATGTCCGGTCGCGACATGATCTGGCAGGAGTCGATGGGCGACGAGCAGGTGCCGAACCTGACGACGGAGCTGTTGATGCGGAGCGTGGGCGGCACGCTCGCCACCCCCTCGGTGACGACGCCCTACGAGCTGGTGCCGGCGGCGATGCCCACCACCGCGCCCACGCTGGTGCAGTACGACCCCGAGGTGGGCTACCCCGAGCCGGTGAACCGGCCGGGCGCGTCGAGCGGGGCGCACTCGATCCCGCGCAACTGGCCGGGTTGTATCCAGCAGTCCGCCCACTTCCTGGCGACCGGCGAGGTGGCCAACTTCTGTGGCGAGGCGGCGTGCAGCGCGTCGAATCCCGGGAGCTGGTAGGCGGCGCGCTCGCCGCCCTCGGGCTGCCGGCCCTCTGGTGCCTCGCTGCCGCGTGCGGGTGGCTGCCCGACGTGCTCGACAGCGACGCCGGCGCGGGCCTCGTGTGCGCGCTCTCCGCGTGGCGGGAGGGGGACGGCGCGTGGCCAGCGGTGCCCCTCCCGGTGTTGCTCGGGGCGATCTTGCCGTTGCCGGGGGTGACCGCGGCGCGGCTGGTCATCGCCAGTTCGGTGGGCCTGGGCGGGCTCGCGGCGTGGCGCATCGCGGCGTCCCGATCCCTCGACGAGCGTGTTGCCGCCGTGATTCTCGTGCAACTCGGCCCCTGGACCACGCTGCCGCTGCTCGGCGCCGACCTACCCGGCCTCGCCTTCGCCGGGCTCTTGCTGGCGCTGGCGGCCCCGCGGCTGGGCCTGTTTGGCGCCCTGTTCGGCGCTCCCGTGGCAGCGGCGTCGGTGCTCCTGGGCCTCGCGCGCCGGCAACCGTGGTTGCTGGCCGGCGTGATCGGCCTGGGCGCGCTCGCCACGGAACCGTTGTCGTCGCCGGGGGGGGCGCTCCGCGCCGCCGAGGTGCCCTCGCTCGGGCCGGCCTACGGCGGCGAGGGCGGCGCGTGGTTCCCGATGCCGCCGCAGGAGGCCCGCCGCTGGGAGAGCGCGGCCGCTGGGTACGGTCGCTGGGTTCACCCCCGCGTGGTGGAAGGGGAGGGGAAGCCGGTGGAGTACGGTCCCGACGCTCCGGCCCCGGAGGTGTCGCGACTCGACCAGCTTCGCGGCGCTGCCCTCGACGCCGCCCGCGGCACCGTGGTGGCCGACGAGCTGCGCGCGATCGGCCTCTCAGGCACCACGGCGCCGCTCTGGGGCGTCGTCGCCTGGCTTGTCATCAGGCACGGAGGGCGCCGCCTGCTGATGGCCGCGGCGGGCCTCGCGGGGGCCGCCGGTATCGGCCTCGCCATGCCGGCTCGCTCTCCCGAGGTGCCGACGCCGGTCGGCGCCGACCTCGCGGCCGTAGTGTCGCTACTCGACGCGGCGGGTCCGGGCGCCGTGATGTTGTTCCCGCCGCCCGGGGCGCCCTACTACGCCGGTCGAATCTCGGCCGACCGGTGGACGGCCTTGCTCGGCGCGGCGGATCGAGAGTCGGCCACCTCGCCGGCGCTGGCCGCCGCTCTCGGCTGGCGCATGGAGTACGGGC
Organism: Deltaproteobacteria bacterium; assembly: GCA_016875435.1. GTDB lineage: Bacteria > Myxococcota_A > UBA796 > UBA796 > SXON01 > SXON01. The sequence continues at coordinate 9,359 of VGRE01000078.1, forward strand.
TCGACATCGCGGCGGCGGAGTCGCTGTGGCTCACCCGCTCCGAGGCGCTCCCGTTCATCGCCGCGCGCGACGCTGGCGTGAGGGCCCTGGTGATCGACCGCGGCGCCGTGCCGCCGTTCGTCTGGAACAACGTGGAAGGCTGGATCGCCCGGCGGCTGGGGCCGCCGGAGCGCCTCGGGGAGCTGATGTTCTACGAGCTACCGGTGGCGATCGAGAGCTTCGGCGGAGGGGTGGGAGTCGAGGAGTAGGAGCCGCCTCGCGCTCGCGCCGACGCCGCGTGTGACGCCGCCCTCGACCCCGACGTCGCCAGCGTCGCCGCTCTCGCCGTCGCTGTCCCCGCGAGGGACAGTGCCGCCGCGCGCGCCTAGCCCCCCACCCACCGCGTTTCCCCCGGCAACAACCTCACCCGCGCGCGCCGACCCTCCACGCTCACGCGCCCCTCGGCCATCCAGCGCAGGCACATCGGGTACAGCCGGTGCTCGATGGCGAGCACCCGGGCGGCGAGGCTCTCCTGGGTGTCGCCGTCTTGTACCGCGACGCCGCCCTGGGCCAGGATCGGCCCGGTGTCGACGCCGGCGTCGACGAGGTGGCAGGTGGCGCCGGCCACCGTGGTGCCGTGGGCCAGCGCGTCGGCGATGCCGTGCGTGCCGGGAAAGGCGGGGAGCAGCGCCGGGTGGATGTTCACCACGCGGTGGCGGAAGCGATCGAGGAAGCCCCCGGTCAACACGCGCATGAAGCCGGCGAGGCAGATGATGTCGATGCCGTCGAGGTGGCCGAGCAACTCCGCCTCGAAGTCCTCGCGCGCCCGGCCCTTCGACACCACCGTGCTAGCCGCGACCCCGGCGAGCGCGGCGCGCTCCAGCGCGTAGGCGCCGGGCACGTTCGACACCACCTGCACGACATCGGCGGGAAACCAGGGGTCGGCGGCGGCGTCGAGCAGGGCCTGCAGGTTCGAGCCGCGGCCCGACACCAGCACGGCCACGCGGGCGAGGTTGCTCACCTACACGACCCTGGCCTCGCCGCCCTCGTCGGCGACGACCTCGCCCACCACGAAGCCGGCGGCGGCGGCGGCGAGCGCCTCGGCTTCCCCGGCGCGCACCACCAGCACCATGCCGAGTCCGCAGTTGAACGTGCGGTACATCTCGTCGTCGGACAGCTCTCCCTGGGCGCGCAACAGCGCGAAGATCGGCAGCTCGGGCCAGCTCCCCCTTTGCATGATTGCGCCGAGGCCGCGCGGCAGCACGCGGGGGACGTTTCCGGTGAAACCGCCGCCGGTGATGTGCACCGCGCCGAGCAGGCCGAACTGTTGGCGCAAGGCCAGTAGTTGCCTCACGTAGATGCGCGTGGGACGGAGCAGCACCTCGCCGAGCGGCGCGCCGAGGCCCCAGTCGTCGACATCCATGGGCAGCTTGTCGAGGAGGTGGCGCACCAGCGAGTAGCCGTTGCTGTGTACGCCGCTCGAGGGCAGGCCGACGAGCTTGTCGCCCGCTTGAATGTCGCGACCGTCGAGCACGGCCGAGCGCTCCACCACGCCCACGCAGAAGCCGGCGAGATCGTAGTGGCGCGGCGCGTACATGCCCGGCATCTCGGCGGTTTCCCCGCCGATGAGCGCGCAGCCCGCCTGTCGACAACCCTCGGCGATGCTCGCGATCACCGCCTCGGCCTCGCTGGGATCGAGCTTGCCGGTGGCGAAGTAGTCGAGGAAGAACAGGGGCTCGGCGCCGCAGACCGCCACGTCGTTGGCGCACATAGCCACGAGGTCGATGCCGATGCCCGAGTGGTCACCGAGCCGTTGTGCCAGCAGGAGCTTGGTGCCCACGCCGTCGGTGCCGGCCACCAGGAGGGGATCCCGGTAGCGCTCCGGCACGCGGAAGAAGCCGCCGAAGCCGCCGATGTCGCCCACCACGCCGTCGCGGTAGGTGCTGCGCACGTGCTTGCCGATGCGGTCGACCACCTCGTCGCCCGCGTCGATGTCTACCCCCGCGTCGCGGTACCGGTCGCGTTTCATGCGCGCGGGGCTATCTTGGTTTTGATCTGCGCGACCTAGCGAGGTCGCGGGAGGGGTGGTGCGGAGCGAGGAGCGAGCGTCCAGCGAGCGCAGCGCGCAGCACCAAGGGGAGGGTGGAAGCCCTCCCCTCCTACAACTCCTCGGGCGTCGTGGCCGTGGCCACCGCCATCTCCGACTCGTAGCCGTTGGCGTCGATGAGGGTCACGCCGAAGTCGTACTGGGTGCTGTACATGAAGTCGGCGGCCGACACGGGAATGCTGATGTTGAGCGTGCCGCCCTCGCCCTCGCACTCATCCACCACCTCGCCCCCGCTGGTCATGGCCGACTTGCCGAGCACGGCATCGGGCTCGGCAGCGCCGTCGATCGATCCGTCGACGGTGTCGTCCCACCACAGGTTGGCCGAGAGTAGGTGCGCGTCGCCGTCGACGTCTTCGAACTCCACCACCATCACCAGCGTCGGGTAGTCGTTGCCGTTCTCGTCGGTGTAGATCTCGCCCTCGCTCACCGAGAAGCTGGTGATGTCGGGCGGGGTGCCCTCGCAGGCCGGGTCACCGCTGTCGGCCTCGAGCGTGCCGCCGCTGTCTTTCTCCTCGTCGGGGGTGCAGGCCAGGGCGAGGGCCACGAGGGAAACGATGCGCATGGAAGGCTCTCCAGGCGCTCATGGTTAGCACGAGCTAGGCGACCTTGGCGGGCTCCACCACGCGATCGAGGCGCCACTCCGCCGCCTTCATCGTGCCGCTGAACGCGGTGGCGGTGGTGAACGCGGCAAACGAGCTGAGGGGGATGAACCCCATCAGCTCGGCGAGGTCGCGAGCCTGGTCGAGGAGCATGCCTCGTAGATCGGATCGAGCGGCGCTGGACTCAACGCACCTCGATCGCGTCTTGCTCGCCCTCGATGTCGAAGCTCAGCGCGTCCATGGCCCGGTGGAAGACGGCGCACATCCGCGCCGCCACCTGCTTCTGGCGGCGCCAGGCGCTCAGCGCCGCGATGCCCGCCCCGAGCCCCGGCACGAGCCGCACCACTCGCGCCGCCGCCGAGCCCACCGAGCGCTCCACCACGTAGCGAGCCGCCCACTGCACCGCGCCCGACGAGCCCGGCGCTGCCGCGCGCACCAGCACCGGCAACTCCGACACCCTCGTCGCAACTCGAGTCGAGTCGGGCAGCTCGACGCCCATCGCGGCGGCGAGGGCGCGCGTGAGGACGATCTTGCCGTGGTCGGTCTCCGGGTCGAAGCCGTGGACCACGGCGAGCCGCTGGCCCAGGCGCAGGGTGTTGACCATCGCCGCCACCAACTCTGGCGGCATCGCCGCCGCACCCGCGAGTCCGGTCACGGCACCCATCGCGCTGGCCCGGATCTGCGCGCTCCGGACGACGTGATCGACGGCGCGGCGCAGCTCGTCCGGCTCGGGCACGAGCCCCGCCTCCTCGTCGACGAATGCCAACCCGGCACGGCGCAGCTCCTCGCGCACCTGCGAGGTCGACACGCTCGCCGCAGCGTACATCGCCGGCAGTAGGTCCTCGTCCACCCGGGTGCCGAGGCCCTCGGCGATCACGCGCCAGGGTGAGGCCATGCCGCGACCGTTAGCCCCGCCCCGTCAGAACCGCACGCCGAGTTCGACCGCCGGTACGAGGCGCCACTCCACCCCCCAGCGCTCGCCGGCCGCCACCTCGCGCTCGTCGCTGGCGACGGTCACCGCCGCGTCGAGCCGGGGCGAAAGCGACAGCCACTCGGCGAAGCGCGCTTCCACGCCGGCGCCCGCGCCCACCTGCGGGTCGACGCTGCGACCGCGGTAGTCGGTGGGCCCGTCCAAGCCCGGCAGGCTCAGCTGGGTGTCGGTGAACAACGCCCCGGCGGTGAAGCCGAGCAACGGCCTGAACTCCAGCCGGGGTCGGCTCGGCGGCACCCGGGCGCGGGCGTCGAAGGACAGGCCGAGGCTGAGGCCCAGGTAGAGCTCGTCGCGGTAGCCGCTGCCCGCGCTCGCGATGTCCGCGCCGCTGCCGTCGTCGTGGAACAGCGCGCCGCCCTCGGCGAGGTCTGGGCGGGCGTGCCGCAGCTCCACGCCGAGCGCAGTCACTCGCCCGACGTGGCCCACCAGCGCGAAGCGCTCGGCCAGCGTGGTCTCGTAGGCGGCGCCGCTGCCCCCGAGGATCCACTGCGAGCCGAGCCCCGCGATGAACGAGGCGCTGGCGCCCATGCGCTCGAGTCGCGACTAGGGCAGGTTGACGTCGAAGTTGACGCCGCTGGCCGTGCCCCCGCTGCTGATGGCGTGCGGGCTCGCGTCGTCGAGGGTGTCGGTGATGACGCCGCCGTCTTCCACGCTCGCGATGAGGTACATCATGGTGGCCGACCCCGGATTGAGCTGGATCGAGGTACTGATCGCCTCGGCGGAGCCCGCAGTGGCCGGGCACGTGATGCTGGCCACGCCCAGCGGAGTGCTGGTCATAGGGTCTGAGCCGCTGAAGGCGCCCACGCGGCAGCTCATCGAGGAGGTGGAGTCCTCGTCGAGGGTGATCGAGCCGGAGATGGTCATCTCGGTGAGTTCGCCGGTGTCGCCGGTGTCGCCCGAGTCGGGGGGCTCGCCGGTGTCGCCCGAGTCGGGGGGCTGGCCGGTGTCGCCCGAGTCGGGGGGCTGGCCGGTGTCGCCCGAGTCGGGGGGCTGGCCGGTGTCGGTGTCGGTGTCGGTGTCGGTGTCGGTGTCGGTGTCGGTGTCGGTGTCGGCGTCGCCGGTGTCGTCCTCACCCATGTCGAGCAGGTAGCAGTTGCCGTCGTCGGCGCGGCCGAAGCCGTCGCCGCAGGGGGCGGTGGCCGTATCGCTACCGCAGGCCGCGAGGAACAACAAGGGAGTGACTAGTGCAAAGCAGCGCATGGGGTGTCTCCGCCGCCCAGTCTATCGCCTCATCCTCAAACTGTCGCCAACCTACGTGAAGTACCGGCCCTTCTCGTCGCGGTGCACTGCAGACATCGCTGCGCCGGGGTCGTGCGTGAAGAAGAGCCGGGCGCCGCGCGCGTGCAGGTCGGGGAGCAACCGCGCCTTCTCGTCGATCAGTTGCTCCGGGAAGCGGTCGTAGCCCATGGTGATCGGCACGTGGACCCAGGGCCTGCCCGGGATGAGGTCGGCTGCGAACAGCACCGGTCCCTCGTCGCTCGCGACCTCGGCCAGGAGAAGCCCCGGCGTGTGCCCATCGGACAGGTGGAAGCGCCACGCGTCGCCCAGCCACGGTGATCGCTCACCGTCGAGGATCTCGAGGCGGCCACTGTCTTCTAGCTGCCGGTTGAGCTCCGGGATGAAGCTGGCACGGTCGCGAGCATGCGGGTGTCGCGCGCGGTCCCAGGCGCGGGCGCCCACGATGAAACGGGCCCTGGGAAACAACAGTCGCGCGCCCTGCTCGTGCGCCGAGAGCAGCCCGCCGGCGTGGTCGAAGTGCAGGTGGCTGAGGACGACGGCGTCGATGTCGTCGTGCCGGAGCCCGAGCTCGGCCAGCGAGTCGAGCAGCACGTGTCGCGACTCTGTGACGCCGTAGCGCTCGCGCTGCTCGGGGGCGAAGAAGGTACCGATGCCGGCCTCGCACAGCACCCGGCGACGGCCGTCGTCCACCAGCATGGCACGGCACGCCAACGTGATGCGATTCTGCTCGTCGGGCGACGACCAGCGCGCCCAGAGGGCCCGGGGCGCGTTGCCGTACATCGCGCCGCCGTCGAGGCGCTGGCGGTTGCCCTCCACCGGCATGATCCTCATCGCCGCACCGCGTCGCTCTGGAGGTAGCCGGTGACGACGGGGTCGCACCCGTCGCAACGTACCTTCACGCGCAGGGCCGCCTCCGTCAACACTGTCACCTCCACTCCCGGCTTGCCGAGCACGGCCACCGGTTGCCCGGCCTCGTCGACGATCGACAGTGGCGTCTTCACGGTGAAGCCCTTGTACGGCTCCACCTCGGCGTCGTCGAAGGTGCTGGTTGTCGCGGCGACCGGCTCCTCAGTGGGGGCCTCGACCTCTGCGGGGATCGCAGGATCGGCAGGCTCCGTCGCCGGCAAGCTGTCGCTCATCGTCACCTCTGCGGGCGCGGGGTGCACGAAGGGCGGGGGCGTGTAGCAGCCGAGGAACATGAGCACGAGCGGAATATATGCGGGGCCGTGCTGGCTGCCGCTGCGCGCATCGCTGTCGTGTCGCCCTCGGGGATCTCCGACCCCGATCGGCTCGACCGCGGCATCGCCCTCGCGCGGTCCTGGGGCTTCGACCTCGTGGAACTGCCCCACGCGCGCGCCGAGTGCCGCTACCTGGCCGGCGCCGATGACGAGCGCCTGAGCGACCTGCACGAGGCCTTCTCCGGGCGCTTCGACGCGGTGTGGGCAGCGCGCGGAGGCTACGGCCTCTCGAGACTCATGCCGCGCATCCAGTGGGCGGCGCTGGCTCCAGTGCCATTCATCGGCTTCTCCGACGCCACCTCGCTGCTCAACGGGCTGGCGGCGAGGGGCCGGCCGGCCATCCACGGGCCGGTACTGCACGCGCTCGATGGCTACCACGACGAGGAGAGCCGCCTCGCGATCCGCGCGGTGCTCGCTGGGGAGCCGGTCCGCGTCGCGGGGCGACCTCTCGTCGCCGGGCGCGCCGAGGGCCCGCTCTGTGGCGGCAACCTCTGCATCCTCGCCTCGCTCTGCGGCACGCCCTACCAGCTCGATGCGCACGGCAAGATCGTGCTACTGGAAGACCTGGGCGAGGCGCCCTACAAGCTCGATCGGCTGCTCGTGCAGTGTCGCGACGCTGGCGCCTTCGACGGCGCGTTGGGGTTCGTGCTGGGCGACTTCCTCGACGCGCGCCCCCCGGACGATGCCGCGTGGACGGTCGACGACGTGCTCCTCGACATTCTCGGCCCACTCGGGGTGCCGATCCTTGCCGGTCTCCCGGTGGGGCACGGGCGCCGCAACCTCGCGCTCCCGCTGGGCACGCGCTCGCGTCTAGATCACGATCTTCTCGCCGTCGAGCCGTCGTGATCGCGCGGCTGCTCCAGGAGGCGGAGGGCGTGGTGGCGCCCTCGCTCTCGGCCTGCGTGATGGTGGGTGGCGAGGTGCGTTTGCTGTGGAACCCCGGCCGGGTGTACGACCTCGCCTCGCTGACGAAGGTACTTTGCACCACCGAAGTTGCGCTCCGTCTCGCCGACGAGGGGCGGCTGCCCCTCGACGCGGGACACCCCCTCTGGCCGCCCGGGGTCACCGCCCGTCACTTGCTCCAGCACAGCGCCGGCTACCTGTGGTGGAAGGAGTTGTGGAAGCTCCCGGGTGTCCCGGCGCGCGCCGACATCGTCGCCCATGCGCTCCGCGAGCCGCTCGTCAGCCCGCCGGGCGACCGGCACGCTTACTCCGACCTCGGCTTCCTGGCGCTCGGCGCGGCGATCGAGGCGGTGGGGGGCGCCCGCATCGACCAGCTCTGGTCGGCCCCGGGCCTCACCTGGGGACACCCGGCGGCCGAGCCCACCGGCGAGGGTCCCGACGGCGTGGTCAACGACGAGAACGCTCGCGCCCTGGGCGGCGTGGCGGCGCACGCGGGGCTCTTCGGCACCGCCGAGGCCGTCGCGAGGCAGGTGTCGCGCTGGATCGCTGGCGAGGTGCCGCTGTCCTCCGAGATCCACGCGCGCGGCGCGGGCTCGCACGCGCTCGGCTGGGACACGCCCTCAGGCGAGCTGTCCAGCGCCGGTCCCTGCCCGCCCGCCGATGCCCTGGGGCACACCGGCTTCACGGGGACCAGCGCGTGGTTCTCGCGATCGCTGGGCGTGGTGGCGGTGCTCCTGAGCAACCGGGTGGCCTACGGCCGCGACCCGGCGAGAATCCGCGCGCTGCGTCACGCATGGCACGGCGAGGCCTGGTTGCTCGCCACAAGTTCACGGCCGCCGGGCTAAGCGCGCGTCATGTCGGAGCCGAAGGACAGTCCCCGCTGGTTCGAGCAGGCCCCCGCGCCGATCCAGGCCGAGCCCCGCACCGCGCCGGTGCGCAAGGACCTCTGGGTTCGCTGCCCTGGCTGCGAGCAAGTGCTCTTCCGCCCGGCGCTAATGGAGCAGCTGGCGGTCTGTCCCCACTGCCGCCACCACCACCGGTGGGACAGTCGCGCCCGCCT
>VGRE01000079.1 GCA_016875435.1 Deltaproteobacteria bacterium
TGTCGAGGGTTTTCCTGGTGCCGGCGGTCGAGATTGCCGTCCCCTAGCGGCGGGTGGCTCGACGCCCTCGAGCGCGCCGGGAACCGCCTGCCCGACCCGGTGGTGCTCTTCGCGGGCGTGTCGATCATTGTCGCGACCCTGTCGGCGCTGCTCGCGGGGCTCGGCTGGGCGGTGCCGCACCCGTCGAAGGACGAGGTGGTGCCGGTGGTGAACCTGCTGGGGCCCGACATGCTCCGCCGGATGTGGACCGACGCGGTGAAGAACTTCGGCGCTTTCCCGCCGCTGGCCAGCGTGCTGGTGGCGGTGATGGGCATCGGCGTGGCCGAGAAGACCGGGCTGGTGGGCGCGGTGCTCGGGCGGGCGGTGGCCTCGGTGCCGCCGCGATGGCTCACGGCGGCGATGCTGTTCGTCGGCGCCAACGGGGCCATCGCCTCCGACGCGAGCTTCGTGGTGCTGGTGCCCCTCGGCGCCACGCTCTGGGCGCAGGCGGGGCGGCATCCGCTGGCGGGGCTCGCCATCGCCTACGCGGCGGTGTCGGGCGGCTACGGCGCGAACTTGCTGGTGACCGCGCTCGATCCGCTCCTGGCGGGGCTCACCGACGCGGCGGCGAAGCTCGTGGATCCCTCGGTGAAGGTGGCCGCCACCTGCAACTGGTTCTTCAACATCGCCAGCGTGTTCCTCGTCACCGGGGTGGGCGCGTGGGTGGCCCCCCGGGTGGAGGCGCGGTTTGGACCCTGGGAGGGTCGCGAGGCACGCGTGGAGGGTCACGACGCGGCGCTCCGTCCCGCGCTGCTCGCGGGTGTCGCGACGGTGGTGGCGCTGGTGCTCGTGGCGGTGTTCGTCATCCGGGGCGACACCTGGGCGCCGGTCTACGACAGCATGGTCATCCTCGTGGCCACGGCGGCCTTCGTGCCCGGCGTGGTCTATGGCATTGTAAGCGGCAAGATCCGCTCGTCGCACGACGCGATGCAGGTGGTGGCCGAGGCGGCGAGCGGCATGGGCGCCTACATCGTGCTCGCGTTTGCGGCCGCGCAGTTCGTGGCCTGGTTCAACTGGTCGAACCTCGGCATCGTGCTGGCGGTGAAGGGCGCGGGTGTGGTCCAGTCGCTGGGGCTCTCCTCCACGCTGCTGCTCGCGCTGTTCGTGCTGCTCTCGGGCGTGCTGAACGTGCTGGTGGCCAGTGCGTCGGCGAAGTGGGCCTTCATGGCGCCGTTGTTTGTCCCGATGCTGATGTTGCTCGGGGTCGACCCGGCCACCACCCAGGCCGCCTACCGGGTGGGCGACGCGGTGACCAACGTGCTCACGCCGCTGATGCCCTACATGCCGATCGTCCTGGCGGCGGCTCGCCGGTACGTGCCGGAGGCCGGCATGGGGACGGTGCTCGCGGCGCAGGTGCCCTTCGCGGTGGCGTGGGGGATCGCGTGGACGGCGATGTTGCTCGGGTGGAACGCGATGGGGTGGCCGCTGGGACTAGGGTAGGCTCTAGGCTCTAGGCTGTACGGCTTGGGACCCGATGTTTTCCTGCTGGCGGGGGCGCGGGACGGGCGCGACGGCCCCTGGGCGCTATCGGATCCGGCCCTCCACGAAGGGGACCTCGATGACCTTCTCATGGTTCACCGGGCCGTGGCCGAAGTAGCCTTTCTCCCCGAAGAGTTCGCCGTGGTCGGCGGTGATGGTGACGTAGGTGTTGTCGGGGACGAGGTCGAAGAGCTCCTCGCAGGCCCGGTCGACCCACTGCACGGCGTTGACCTGGCGCTTGTGCAGCTCCTTCATCTTTTCGTCGTCGAAGAACTGGGGCGCTTGATCGGCGTGGACCAGTCCTCCGGCGCGCACGTGGTCGTCGAGATGTTTGAACACCCCGTTGACCCCCGAGATGCGCGGCCAGGCGTTCTCCGGCTCGTCGGGGGTGGCGTAGGGGTAGTGTGTCTCACCGGTATTGAGCACGAAGAAGCTTGGACGTTCCTCGTAGAAGCGCATGCGGCGGAACATGGCCGACACGTCGTTGTGCCTCGGCATCAAGGCGTAGTCGTCGAAGTCTCGGTTGATCGGCGTCGACGGGTTGAGCACCGGCATCGACACGTACATGTTCGTCCGGTAGCCAAGGTTGTTCCTGAGGTACGACGGGAGCCAGAGGTTCGGCACCATCTTGCCGAACTCGATGCTCTCCACGTTGAAGCGCTCCTTGAAGCGAAGGAAGTCGTCCTTGTAATAGTCGCTGGCGTACACGTGCGGCGGCGAGCTGTGCGGGAGCAGGCCGATGAGCAGGTTGTAGTGGGAGGGCGACGTCCACGTGGCGTAGGTCCAGCGTTTCTCCACCTTGCCCAGCTTCGACATGAACTTCGGCTTGGCCTTCACCCAGCTGTCGAAGCGACAGCTGTCGAGGATGAGGATCACGTAGTTGGTGGCGCCCTCCGGGGGGCGAGGCCGGGCTTTCTGGGGCACGCGCGCCGTTACGGCGGTGGGCGGGGTGTCGCGACGGCCGCGAAGGCGGTCGAGGAGAGGCATGCGCCACGGTAACCCCGGGGGCGCGGGCCGGACGGCGGAGGGAATGGTACGGCGGGGCAAGGGGCCGGTGAGGCCGCTTTCCCTGATTGCTGTTAGCATCGCGGCCGCTTGCGGGAGAGCCCATGGCCATCCATCCAACCGCCGTCGTCGATCCGCGCGCCGAGCTCGGCAACGACGTGGAGATCGGCCCCTACGCGGTGGTCGCGGGGAAGGTCGTGCTGCGCGACCGGGTGTGCTTGCACGCCCACGCCAGCGTGAGCGGCGAGAGCGACATCGGCGAGGACACGCGCGTGTTCTCCTTCGCCAGCGTGGGCGGCGACCCGCAAGACTTGAAGTACCGCGGCGAGGTCACGCGCCTCGTGGTCGGCCCGCGATGCACCTTCCGTGAGAACGCGACCGCCAACCGGGGCACGGCCGCCGGCGGTGGCGTCACCCGTATCGGCAGCGACTGCCTCTTCATGGCAGGCACCCACGTGGCGCACGACTGTCAGATCGGCAGCCACGTGATCTTCGCCAACTACGCCGCGCTCGGCGGTCACGTCACCGTCCAGGACCGCGCCGTGTTCGGCGGCTTCGCGGGGGTACACCAGCACGGGCGCGTCGGCCGCTGCGCGATGGTGGCCGGCGGCGCGATGGCCACTCAGGACGTGCCTCCCTTCACCATCGCCCAGGGCGACCGGGCCCGGTTGGTGGGCCTCAACGTGGTGGGCCTGCGACGCTCGGGCTTCTCGCGCGACGTGATGGCGGCGCTCAAGACCGCCTACCGCGAGCTGTTCCAGGCCGGCATGCCCCTGCGCATCGCCGCCGAGCAGGTACGCGAGGTGTACAGCGACGTGCCCGAGGTGGTGGAGCTGGTCGACTTCCTCGAGGAGAGCCAGCGCGGCATCTGCCGCTCGGCGGGCGCGTCCGAGTCGGCCGACGAGTAACGCCGTGCGCGTGGCCGTCTACGGGCTCGGGCGGATGGGTCGCCACCATGCGCGGCACCTGAGCGGGCTCGGGGCCGAGGTGGTCGAGGTCGATCCCTCGCTCGGGCTCCACGGCGACGCCCGCGGGGTCGATGCCGCCGTGCTGGCCACGCCCACGCGAACCCACGCCGAGTTGGCATCGTCGCTGTCTCGCGATGGCATCCCGGTGCTGGTGGAGAAGCCGCTGGCCGCGAGCCTGCCCGAGGCCGAGGCCCTCTCCACCATCCCCGGCCTGGTGGTTGGCCACGTGGAGCGCTTCAACCCGGCGATGGGCGCCCTCTTCGACAGCAGCCTCGACGTGCGCTTCGTGCAGGCCGAGCGCCTCGCCCCGTGGACCGACCGTGCGCTCGATGTCGACGTGGTGTACGACCTGATGGTCCACGACCTCGATCTCTTCGGGCTCGTCACCGGCTTCGCCGAGGTTGCCGACGTGCGTGGCAATGGACTCGGTGTCGCGACGTCGGGACCGGACATTGCCCACGCCCGCGTCGAGACCGTCGATGGGCGCGTGGCGGTGCTGTCCACCTCGCGCATCAGCCCGGCGACGGTGCGCAAGTTCCGCGCCTTCGGTCCCGGCGCCTACGTGGGCCTCGACCTGGCGGCCAGGACCGCGCACCGGGTGGGACGCGATCTGCGCTCCGAGCCCATCGCCGTGCACGAGTTCGACGCGCTCCGCGCCGAGTTGGAGGCCTTCCTGCTTTGGGTCGAGGGCGGGTGTCTCGCTCTCGATCCGGGGCCGCGCCGCCTCGCGACGGTCGACGAGGCGCTCTGGACCCTCCGGCTCGCCGAGCGGATCCGGTGCGCCTCGGCCTGAGCGCCATCGAGCCGAGCGCGGATCGCCTCGGCGCCGAGCTGATCGTCGCCCTCCGGCGGCATGGCCAGGTGGCGACGAGGGGACTGGGCGGCGAGCGCATGGCGGCGACCGGCTTCGAGCGCGTGTGCCCCCTCGCGCCCCCGGCCATGGGGCTCTGGGAGGTGCTCGCGCACCTCGGCTCGATACGTCGGCAGCGTGCGGCGCTGCTCGACCACCTCGACGGTGTCGATGCGCTCGTGTGCATCGACGCGCCTGACTTCCACATGCCGGTCGCGACTCGCGCCCGGCGCGCTGGCCTGCGCACGGTGGGCTGGGTGTCGCCCCAGCTCTGGGCATGGCGGCCGGGGCGGAGGCACGCGGTGGCGCTCGCCTACGACACGCTCCTCTGCCTCTTCGACTTCGAGCCGGCGCTCTACGCCGGCACTGGTCTCGACGCGCGTTTCGTGGGGCACCCGGCCGTGGACCGGCTGGTAAAACGGCGTGCCGAGGCCGGGGTGGTGGCCATCTTTCCCGGCTCCCGGGAGTCGGAGCTGTCGCGACACCTCCAACCGTTCCTCGAGGCCACCCGCGGCTACCGCACGGTGCTCGTGGCCGAGGGATCGGCCTCGCTCCGGGCGCGGCTCCGTCCCGACCCGCGCGTACACGTGGTGTCGCCAGAAGAGGCGATGGCGCGATGCGAGCGAGCGCTGAGCAAGTCGGGCACGGTCACCCTGGAGTTGGCGCTCAACGGAGTGCCCGCCGTGGTGGCCCACCGGGTCCACCCGCTCACTTACGCGGCCGGTCGCCTCCTCGTGCGCGGCATCCGTTTCCTCGCCCTCCCCAACCTGCTGTCCGACCGGGCGGTCTACCGGGAGTTCGTCCAGTCCTTCTCGGCGGAGGCGCTGCGCGACGCCCTCGGCGCGGCCGTGGAGCCGCCGAGCGCGGAGCTCCGCGCCCGGGTGGGGCCGCCGGGCGTCGTCGACCGGGTGGCAGCGGCGATCCTCACTGGATGGGGATGATCGCGACGCCGAGCTTGTCGCTGAGGTGCGCGGAGAACCGCTTGAGGTAGTTGCTGGTCTCGTCGATGTTCGCCTTGTCGGTGCTCTTGGCGAGCGCCATGCGGCCGCGCTTGAGCGCCTGCTCCGTCTCGGCAACGTCTTGCTTGTGCATCAGCGCCTTGTGCTCGCGGAGGAAGGTCTCCAGCGCCACCATCTGCTTCTCGATGGTGCCGCGCGAGTCCTTGACCTCCGCCGCCTCCTCCCGGCGACGCTCGTGGACGCTCGCCTCGCTCTTGGCCTGCTCGATTTCCAGCTTCGACATGCCGGTGGGCGCGCGGATGGTGATGGCGTTCTGCACGCCGCGGCCGTCGCGAGCGCTGACGTGCACGATCCCGCTGGCGTCGACGGCGAATTTCACCTCGATGCGCGGCGCGCCGCGGGGCGCCGACTCGAGGCCCACGAGCTCGAACTCGCCTAGCGACACGTTGTCGGTGGCGGTCCCGCTCTCGCCCTGGAGCACGTGGATCTTCACCGTGTGCTGGTCGTCGATGACGGTGCTGACCATCTGGATTTTCTGCGCGGGGATGGTGGTGTTCTTAGGGATGAGCTTCGCGAAGCGTCGCCCCTCCACCTCGATGCCGAGCGAGAGGTTGGTCACGTCGAGCAGGGTGACCGACTTCACCTCGCCCTCGAGCACCCCGGCCTGGATGGCGGCGCCGATGGCCACCACCTCGTCGGGGTTGAAGGCGTGGTTGAGCGGGCGCTTGAAGAATTCCTTGACCATCTCCTTCACGCGCGGGATGCGCGAGGAGCCGCCTACCATCACCACTTCCTCGATGTCCTCCACGCGCAGGCCGCTCTCGGCGAGCACCTTGCGGCACTCGTCGATCGTGTTCTCGAACAGCGGCCCCGCCATGTTCTCGAAGGCGGCGCGAGTGAGCGTGACCTGGAGGTGGCGCGGGCCCTGCGCGTCGGCGGTGAGGAAGGGGAGGTGGATCTCCGTTTCCGTGGCGGTGGAGAGATCGATCTTGGCGCGCTCGGCCGCGTCGCGAAGGCGCTGTCGGACGATCTTGTCGCCCGAAGCGTCGATGCCGTGCTCGGTGCGGAACTGCTCCAGCAGCCAGTCCGTCACCACGCGGTCGATATCGCCACCGCCGAGAGCGCTGTTCCCGCGCGTGGCGCGCACGTCGCCCACGTCGTTGTCGATGCCCACGATGCTGATGTCGAAGGTGCCGCCGCCGAAGTCGTAGACGGCGATGGTGCAGTTCTTGCGGCGGTCGTGGAGGTAGGCGAGCGCGGCGGCGGTAGGCTCGTTGATGATGCGGAGGACGTTGAGACCGGCAATGGTGCCGGCGTCCTTGGTGGCCTGGCGCTGGCGGTCGTTGAAGTGCGCCGGGACGGTGATGATCGCCTCGGTGACCGGCTCGCCGAGGAAATCCTCGGCGCTCCGCCTCAGCTTCTGGAGGATCATCGCGCTAATTTCAGCTGGCGAGTAGAGACGCTCGCCCACCTTGATCGCCACGTCGCCGTGCTTGTTCTCGGCGACCTCGTAGTTCACCAGCGGTGTGTCGCGCCCCGCCTCCTTGTAGCGCTTGCCGATGAAGCGCTTGACGGAGTGGATGGTCGCGTCGGGGTTGATGAGCAATTGCCGCTTGGCGATGTCGCCCACGAAGCGTTCGTTTGCCTTTGAGAAACCGACGACCGAGGGGGTCACGCGACCGCCCTCCTCGTTGATGATCACCCGCGGCTCGAGGCGGTCCATGTACGCGACGACCGAGTTCGTCGTCCCTAGGTCGATGCCGATGACCTTGCCCATTCCTTCAGCTTCCTGTGATTGATGGTAGGCCGCTGCTCACCGCGCTGTCAAACCAGCCGGGCGCCCGCGCGGCCGGGACGACCTAGGTTGCGCGCGTGCGGGGCGTGATATCCGCGCGGCGGGAGAAGCCGGGATGTTCTTCGTCGCGTGGCTAGCGAGCGCCTGGGCCTTGGCGCCCGAGGTGGAGGAGTCGGAGCGCCTCGCGAACGCGGGCGACCTCGACGGCACGATTCGCGTGCTTGAAGACTATATTGCCAAGAGCCCTGACGACCCCGAGGCCCTGTGGCGGCTGGCCCGGGCTCTCTACGAGAAGGGTGAGGTGCTGGCGCAGTCGGTGCCCGACGCGCAACGGCTACCCATCTACACCCGGGTGCGCAGCTTGTCGCGGCGCGTGCAGGAGCTCGATCCCGAGGCCGGCTTCGGATATTTGTGGGAGGGTGTGGCGATGGGCCGCATTGCCACGTCCAAGGGCATCCTGTCGCAGCTCTCGACGGCCGACGACATCGAGCGCCTGTGGCTGCGGTCGCTGCAGTCCAAGACCGTCTACCGGATGGACAGCGGCATATCCTCCTTCCCGGGCGACGCGTGGAACGCGCTGGGCCAGTTCTACCGGCTGTGCCCTGACTGGAAGGCGATGGAGTGGATCTCGGGCACGCGCGGCGACATCGACAAGTCGGTCTCCTACTTCCGCCTGATGGTGAAGGACGACCCGAATCGGCTCGAGGGCCTGAAGGAGCTCGGCGTGGCCTTGCTCTGCAAGGGCTACAAGCAGGATGACGATGCCGCCAAGGTCGAGGGGCGCGTGTGGCTGGCGAGGGCCTACGCGCTGCCCGCCACCTACCCCACCGACGTGATCGACCACAAGCAGATCCCCGTGATCAAGTCCCGCGAGGCCGACGCCTGCGGTTACTCCCGTGACGGCTGGGAGAAGCTCGACGAGGCGGCCTACGCCGGGCGATAGGTGCGCTGGACCGCTCTCTTTCTCGTCGTTGGCTGCGTGCCGAAGGCGGAACGCCAGAAGGACCCGGTCATCGCGGCGCTCGCAGCGGCGGACCGCCAGTGGGCCGACCGATCCACCCTGGGCATCGACGCGGCCGAGATGGCCTACACCACGCTGCTGGCGCGCTGGCCGGGCGAGCCGCGCGTGTGGGGCCGGCTCGCGCGCACGGCCTGGTCGCGCGCGCTGGTCAACCCGGGAGAGGCCCGCGCCTGGCACGAGGCCGGTCGCGAGCAGGCCATGCGCTGTTTGCTGCGCGACGGACGACTCGAGGGGGCCGTGACCCGCGTGGGCGATCATCTCGACACCGAGATGCTCGATGGCATCAAGGGGCGAGACGCGTCCTGTCTCGTATACGCGGCCGCACACACGGTGATGCTGGTGCGCCTGCGAGGGGAGGGTGCCCTTCTCGATCTCGAAGACGTGCCGCCGCTGGTGACCCGCGCCGGGGCCCTCGGCGAGGTGGAGCCTGCGCTGCGACGGTGGGCCGAGGCCGGCGAACTCCAGCTGCGTGGCGCGGAGCCATCCCGTGTGCGCAAGCTCCACGCCGAGGCGGTGGCGCTGGCCCCGGGGCAGGCCTTCTACGCGGCCGAGGCGCTCCGCGCCTTTCCCGACCTCGAGGGGAGCCTGGCGATCTCGGCGCCCGATCCGGCATGGAAAATAGAAAACGCCGCGATACTCGCGGCGTCTGGTGCGGTGGAGCCGCGGGAGAACTAGGTCGAGGCGGGACCGGGACCGCCCTCGCGGCCGCCGCCCTCGCGACCCATGCCCTCGCGACCACCGGGGCGCGACGGCACCTTGCGCATGGCGCGGCGGGCCGCCTTCCGGCGACGCTTCTCGGCCAGGCGCTGCTTGAGACGGCGCTTCTCGCCCGGCTTGAGGTAGAAGCTGTTCTTCTTGATGTCCTTGCGAATACCCTCGCGCTCCACCTTGCGACGGAAACGACGGAGGGCCTTCTCGAAGGGCTCATTCTCGCGGACGGTGACCAGGACCAAGCAAACGCTCCGAAGCGAAGCGCCGCGGCTAACGCAGGTGTCCTCGGGGCGCAAGCGTCAGAACACGACCCCCACCGCGCCGCCGCCGTAGAACAGGTCGTGGAGGCCGCCCTCGAGCCGGATCGCAGCCCGGTTGTTGATGTTGAAGCGCACGCCGATGTTGATGTCGATCATCGGGATGACCGGGACGTCAGCGAAAATCTCAGCGTCGTAGTGGCAGTTGTTGCCGTTGGGGTCGGCGCGTTTGTAGGCGGGCATGTCGCTGCCACAGTCCACGTCGTAGTTGTCGTTGTTGCCCTCGGTGTTGGACGGGCTTTCTCCCGGTTGCCACTCGTACACGTCGCCGATCTTGATGCCCATGCCGAGGCCGGCCCCGAACAGGAATGAGAGCCACTTGGTGGCGTGCAGCTCGTAGGCGTAGTTGGCGCCGAGGGTCACGAAGCTGAAGTCGTCGCTGAATTCGATCCAGGAGCCATCGAGCGGGTCGGGCGAGCCGTGGTCGATGTCGTCCCAGTAGCCGTCCTCGATGAGCGGCTTGAAGAACTCGATGTAGAAGATGCCGTTGGCCGACTTCTCCTTGATGACGAACTCGAGGCCGAGCGTGTACGCGTTGACGTCGGGGCGAGCGGGTTGCTCGTCGTCCTCGTGGGCCTCCGACCAGAGGTCGAGCGTGCCCGTGGGCACGGTCATGTACCGGCCGCGGAAGTTCACTTCCATGAGGAAGGGGCGCTTTTTCTCGGCGACGGCGGGGTCGGCAGGCGGCGCGGTGGCGTCGCCGGGCGCGGGTTCCTGCGCGAGGGCGGCGGCCAGCAGGAAGGGCGCGAACATCGGTGCTCCGGTGTTGACGTGGGGCGTGAATCCTGTTCGAACGGGGCGCACATGTCAACGGTCTTCGCCCTTCTCGTCGGCTGCGCCCTGCACGTGGGAGCGCCGCCCACGCGAGGCTACGCCGTGATCCGGGTAGACGCGCCCGTCGCGGAAGCCAGCATCGACACCGCGCTCCGGTCGTCGGTGGAGGCTGCACTCGCGGCGCGCGCCGCCTCGGGGAGCGAAGCGCTGGCGCTGGAGGTCGAGCTGGCGAGCTGGACGCCGTCGCGACGCGAAGGCGAACTGGTGGTGTACCTCGCCGAGCTGCGCGTGCGCTTCGTGGCCGGGGAGCGAAGCCGATCCAGCGCGTCGAGCACGCTGGTGCCAGGCCCCGGCGATGCCGCGGGCGCGCGGGCTGCCCGGGAGGCGGCCTTCGCCGACCTCGCCGAGCGGGTGGCCGCCGACGGCGTCACGTGGCTGCTCTACGGCACGGCGCAATAGGCCCTTGCCGTGGACGAGATCCTCGCCAGCCTCGCGAAGCCGCCGGCGGTGTACGCCTGTCTCGGCGACCAGGGGGTGCTCGTGAGCGAGGCGGTGGCGGCCATCCGCAAGGCGCTGGCCGGCGGCCCGATGGCGGCCTTCAACCACGCCGTTTTCTCCCCCGGGGAAGAGAGCGTGGGGGGGCTGCGCGACGCGCTGCGGCAGGTGCCGGTGATGGCGCCCCGGCGCCTCGTGGAGCTGCGCCAGGCCGAGGGCGCGGACAAGCGCACCCTGGAGGCGATCCTGGAGTTTGCCCAGTCGCCGGTCGACACCACCGTGCTCCTGGTGAGCGGCGAGAAGATGCCGGCCGCGGCCGAGGGCGCCGACCTCGGCGCCCGCTTCCTGAACGCCGCGAAGAAGGTGGGCCTGGTGTGCAAGTTCGAGGCGCGCTCGGTCGACCCGCTGGCCTTTGCGCGCGCCCGGTGCGCGCCCTGGCGGGCCAAGCTCGGCCAGCCGGCCTTCCAGAAGCTGGTGGAGCTCGGCGGCGAAGACCTCGACACCCTCGCGGGCAACGTCGAGCGTTGTGCCGGCTACGTGGGCGAGGGCGGAGAGATCACCGCCGACGTGGTGGAGCTGGTGTGTGCCTCCACGGCCGATGCCGACGTGTGGAAGCTCACCGACGCCATCGTGGAGCGCAATCGCGACGTGGCCCTCTCGGAGCTGCACCGCCTGCTCGAGGACGGCGAGCCGCCCCACAAGCTGCTGGCCAGCGTGGCCTTCCAGCTAAGGCAAGTGCTCCTGCTACAAGACGCGACGCGGCGCAAGCTGAACGAGCGGGAGGCGGGCGTGCGCATTCCTCCGTTCAAGATCCGCGCCGTG
The DNA here is from genome assembly GCA_016875435.1 of Deltaproteobacteria bacterium. Taxonomy (GTDB): domain Bacteria; phylum Myxococcota_A; class UBA796; order UBA796; family SXON01; genus SXON01. The sequence goes on from VGRE01000079.1 coordinate 11,236, forward strand.
CGCGCGGCGATCGAGGCACGGCCGGTCTCCCCGAGCACCTGGCTCGAGGAGCTGGCCGTGGCCAACCGGCGGATGAACAGTTTCCGCGCAGGTGATCGTCGCGTGCTGGAAGCGTTCGTTATGCGACTCGTGGTGCGCTAGGCACCACGGTTGCAACTAGCCCTTGGCGCTCTTGATCGCCTTGGCGAGGCGCGAGATGCGTCGCGCGACGGTGCGCTTGGGGAGGACGCCCTTCTGCGCCAGCTTCTGCAGCGTGGACATGCTGCTCGAGAGCGCGCTCTCGGCGGCGGCCACGTCGCCAGCGGCGAGAGGCGCGCGCACCGCCTTCACGGCGTTCTTGCCCTTGGTGCGGGCGGCGCGATTGCGCTCGTTTGCCGCCTTGCTCTGGCGGTCGCGCTTGACCTCCTTGGGCGTGCGCGCCCGCTGCTTGGAATCCTTGTTGTCTGCCACGGGAAGTCTCCGAAAGGGCCGCGCGCATAAACGTTGGCGCTGGGCTTGTCAAGTCACTCGCGAGGCGGTAGAACTGGCTTCTCCTCGACCGCCTCCCCGCGGTCATCCGGCCCCACCTTCCGGAACCCCCCACGATGATCGCCGAGCGCGCCGTCCAGGCGCTAGCCCCCGCCGCACCTGTCGCCCGCCCGCCCGAGCCGCCGGTGGCGGTGCCGGCGTACGACGGCCCCCTCGACTTGCTGTTGTTCCTGGTGCGCAAGGAAGGCGTGGCGCTCCGGGAGATCCCTGTCGCGCGCATCTGCGATGCCTACCTCGCTCACCTCCGCGATCTCGACGAGATCGACGTCGATCGGGCGGGCGACTACCTCGCGATGGCCTCCACGCTTTGCCTGCTCAAGGCGCGCGAGCTCCTTCCCCGGCTGCCGACGGTGGGCGCCGTGGAGGAGGAGGAGGATCCGAAAGAGGCGCTGGAGCGACGCCTGCTGGAATACGAGCGCTTCCGCGACGTGTCCGAGCAACTCGGGCAGATGCACCTCCTCGATCGCGAGGTCTTCGCCCGTCCCGAGGTGCCGGTGTCTCCGGGCGAGCAGCCCATCGACCCCGTGGTCGACAGCTACGGCCTCGCCCGCATCTTCTACGAGCTGCTGGAGCGCCGCGCGGCGCCGCCGCCGGAGCACCGGGTGGCCTTCGAGAACTACACGATGGCAGAGCGCGTGCGATTCGTGCTGTCGCGACTCGACGACGGCGCGGAGCACCTTCTCAGCGAGTTCTGGGTGGAGTTGCCGAGCAAGCGAGGGAGGGTGGTTACCTTCCTCGCCTCGCTGGAGGCGGCGCGCTTCCAGCTCATCGACATCGCCCAGCGCATTCACCTCGGCGCCATCGCCCTGGTGGGCCGGGTCCACTCTGCGGAGGCAGATCTTTCCATGCTCGCGGAGCACGAGCACGACGACCAGGAGGAGGCAAGATGATGCACGACGAGGGCGAGAACGTCATCGAATTCCCGGGACCGGTCGCGGGCGCGCCGGAGCCGAGCGGCGACGACATCGGCGAGCCGGAGGGGCCCTGTCCCCCGGAGCTCCTGGTCCTGGCGCTCGAGGCCTGCCTGTTCGCGTCGGCCGACCCCCGCACGCCGGTCGAGCTTGCGATGGCGCTTGGTGTCGCGACAATCGACGTATTCGACGCAGTGGAATCGCTTCGCGAGCGCTACCTTCGTAGTGGATCGGCGCTGCGCGTGGTCGAGGTAGGCGACGGCTACCAGATTCGCACCGACGCGCGCCTGGCCCGGTGGGTGGCCGCGATCCGCGGTGGCAAGCCCTTCCGCCTGTCGCGACCGGCGCTCGAGACCCTCTCGGTGATCGCCTTCCGGCAGCCGGTGACCAAGGGCGCCATCGACGACATCCGCGGCGTCGACAGCGGCGGCATCATCCGCTCGTTGCTCGAGCGCGGCCTCGTCAAGATGTCGGGCCGAAGCGAGGAGCCGGGCAAGCCGATGCTCTACGGCACCACGCCGGCCTTCCTCGAGGTTTTTGGCTTGCGAAGCCTGGTCGACTTGCCGACTCTGCGCGATCTCCGCCCATTGCACGCCGACGACGCGAGCCTTGGCGCGGTGCCGGTAGTTCCGTTTCGAGCGCCGGGCGACTAGAATCTGCGGATGATCTTCGCGATGCTCGTGGCTTGCGAACCGCCATGCCAGGCGTACTGCAACGACCTTGCCGTCTCCTACGGTGGACTGCTCCAAAACGCTGCCTCGAGCATCGACACCACGACGCTGGCGGGCGCCGACGCCGAGGGGGGCCTCGACGAGACGGCCTACGCCGAGGTGTGTGCGAGTGCCCCCGACACCACCGAGTGCGAGTCGTGTACCGACTGGTACTCGGAGACCTTCCTCGCGCCGCTGGGAACCACCGACGCCTGCGACTACGCCTACAAGCGCACCCAGAACTACGCTGGCGGCGAGATGGCCTGCCAGCAGACCTGCGAAGCGCAGGGCTTGACGTACTAGCGGGCGAGGATAGCCCCCGCCGCCCCGCGTCGTGACGACGCCGGACGGAGAGAACGTGAATCCAGATGGAACCGAGCGCCTCGCCAAGGTGCTCGCCGCGCGCGGCGTGGCGAGCCGTCGCGAGGCGGAAGCGATGATCGCGGCGGGCCGCGTCACGGTCAGGGGCGAGCTGGTGTCGCACCCCGGGGAGCCGGTGGATCCGCGCGAGTCGACCATCCGGGTGGATGGAAAGCCGATCCCCGCGTTGCCGCGCATGGCGTACTACGTGCTCTACAAGCCCAAGGGCTACATCGTGAGCCGGCGCGACCCGGGCGACCGCAAGTCGGTGATGGAACTGTTGCCCGAGTTGCCCGAGCGGGTGGAGCCGGTGGGTCGACTCGACATCAACACCGAGGGCGCGCTCCTGCTCACCAACGACGGGGAGCTGGCGCACCGGTTGACGCACCCCTCCAGCGGCGTGCCGAAGCGCTACCTCGCCAAGGTGTACCGCACGCCCTCAGACCGCACCATCGCCCGCATCGAGGCCGGGTTGAACCTCGAAGATGGCCGTACCGCGCCGTGCAAGCTGCGCGTCGTGAAGGCCACGGATCAGGAGAACGCCTGGGTGGAGATCACCGTCACCGAGGGGAAGAACCGGCTTGTCCGCCGGATCTTCGCCGAGGTGGGTCACCCGGTGGCGAAGCTGGTGAGGCAGTCCTTCGCCACGATCTCGATCCGAGGCCTCGAACGGGGACAGTTCCGCGCGCTCAGCGGCGACGAAGTGCAGCGCCTGCGGGAGATCGCGGGGGGCACGCCCGCCTCGGCGGCGGGCAAGCGGAAGCGCGACCCGCGGGAGGGCTTTGCCAAGCCCGATCCGGACTGGATCGAGCGGCGCACGCGAAAGAAGCGAAGGCTACAGGCTAAGAAATAGACACGCGGCGGGTGGCCGCGCTTGCGCGGGGAGGGACCGCGGCCCGGCTCCACGCGCGGGGGTGTCAAGCGGCGGCGCGGGCCGGCGCCGACCGTGTCCCCGGCCCGCCCTTGACGCCCAGCGCCGCGAGGTTAGGTGTCGAGGGCTCGCCGCGGGGTGGAGCAGCCAGGTAGCTCGTCGGGCTCATAACCCGAAGGTCACAGGTTCAAATCCTGTCCCCGCAACCACAAGGAGAACCCGGGTTTTAGCGAAATGCTGGAACCCGGGTTTTCGCGTTTCATGACCACTCCGTGACCAGAGAGCGTAGACTGGGCCTCGCGTAGCTGCCTCAACCCACGGAGGACAGCATCGCGGCAGCGGCGCGCGGGCAGGAACTTCGAGCCACCATCCTGGCGACGCACGCGTCGGCGATACGCCCCCACCCGAGCGACCGCAAGCCCGCTGCGACCTCCTCCGGCGCCCTCCGCGGCGCCTCGAACGGCCCCGGTCGCGCTCCCCGCGCGCATTTAGTCCGGGTCCGGCACCGCCTTGATCATCGCCCGCTTCCCTTCCCGCGCAATCCGAGCGCGAGCCTCCTTGCCAAGGGCTTTGGCCTCCTGCCGCTGTGAACTGATTTTCGCGATGCGGGCGACCCAGTCCCTCACCCACTTCTCGTATGACATCGGCCGAACCGGCGAGTTGTCGGACCAAGCGTCGAAGAGCTCGGCGGACCCTTTGGAATAGATCTCGTAGTCGGCGCTGCCGCCGCTGCCGTTCCGCAGGCGGGCCTTGCCCTTCTCGACGCCATGCTCAAGGTACAGCGCCCAGCAGTCGTCGCAGGCGCCGTCCTCGTAGTACCCCAAATGGAGAAGCTGCCCGTCGTCGTGCAGTTCGGCATAAAGGCCCTCCTTACACGCCCATTGCGCACCCTCGGGAAGAACCGTCGAGTTGAGCCACTCCCGCATTTGACCAACACCTGAAGTTGAGGTTGCTTCGTTTCCGTGGACACCTGAGAGTCAAGGAGTAAGCCGAGGCGCTCCGTTCGGCACCTCGATCACAGCGTGGGCCGAGGGGAGTCCAGCGGCGGAAAGGAAGTATAAAACAACATCCTCGCGACTAGCGCCTGGACTCAAGGCCCCCATCCAGGGGAGCGCAAGCCCCCTCCGACCTCCTCCGGCGCCCTCCGCGGCGCCTCGAACGGCCCCGGTCGCGCTCCTCGCGCGCAGCTCCGCCCACCCGGGCCTCTCGCCCCGCCTGCTCCGACGTCGCGACCGCCGGGACGGCCTCGTGCCGCCACGCCGCCTTGCCCGCCAGCACGGGCCAACTCCCGTCGATCAGGACGACCCGGTCGGCCTTCGCCATGAGCCTCCCTCTATCGTGCGATAGTCGCCTCCCATGTCTGACACCGTGCTCCTCACCGGCGCGACCGGACAGGTCGGCGCCGCCCTCCTTCCCCACCTGCTTTCCGCGCCCGAGACGCGCGTGCTCGCGCTCATCCGCGCGAAGAACGCGGAGCACCTTGCGACGCGTCTCGCCGAACTGCGGCGCGATCTCCCCGGCGGGGACCGGCTCGACGCCGTCGCGGGCGACGTCACCCTCCCCGACCTCGGCCTTTCGGCCACCGACCGCGCGCGCGTCGATGCCGACGTGACCTCTCTCCTCCACAGCGCGGCGGCCGTGTCCTTCGATCTGCCCGAAGCCGAGGCGATGCGCCAGAACGTGGGCGGTACCGAGGCGATGCTCGCGATCGGGCGGCGCCTGGCCGAACGCGGGCGATTGCGCCGTATGGACCACGTGAGCACCTGCTACATCGCGGGCCGGCGGACCGGCCGGGTGCTCGAGACCGAGATCGACGTCGGACAGTCGTTCCGCAACACATACGAGCAGACGAAGTGTCGGTCGGAGCTGCGCGTGCAGGCGTCGGGGCTGCCCATCTCCGTGCATCGCCCGTCGATCGTGGTCGGGAGCAGCAAGACCGGCGCGACGCGCGCCTTCAACGTGCTCTACTGGCCACTGAAGATCTACACGCGCGGCTGGTGGCGCACGTTCCCGGGCCGGCCCGAGACGCCGGTGGACGTCGTGCCGGTCGACTGGCTGGCGCATGCCATCGCGAAGATCCGCGCGCAACCAGAGACGATCGGAAAGACCTTCCACCTCGCGGCGGGAGAGGCGGCGCCCAGCGTGGCCGAGATGGAGAAGCTGATCCGCGGGATCACCGGCGGGCCTGCCCTCCGCTACGTCCACCCCGGGTTCTACCGGTACTTCGTGCGGCCGCTGCTCTGGCCGCTACGGCTGACGAGGCGCGGATCGCGGATCTTCCGTGGAGGAAACGTCTACCTCGCCTACTTCGGGCAGAACCCGGTGTTCGACACGTCCAATGCGCGGGCGGCGCTTGGTCAGGCCGGCGGCGCCCCTCCGGTGGCGGAGTACTTCGAGACGGTGCTGAAGTACGCGATGGAGAAGGGCTTCGCGGGGGCGACGCCGGGGTGAGCGGCCGGGCTTGACGCCCGGCCCGCCGGACGACCAACGCGTGTTCTGGCGGTGCCGTCCCGGCGAGGCCCGCGGACTCGGCCGCGGAGCGGTGCTCGCCACCCTGGCGGCCGTCGCCGGCCGGCAAGAGGCTCGCTGCGTTCAGAACGGATCGATGAGCTGCGCGTACACGTGTTGCAGATTCGTGCGGACGTTGGTGCCGTCGAAGTCGGGAGAGTAGCCCGAGAAGACCCAGCATTTGTCGTTTACGACGCCGTTGTCTTCGAGGTCTTGACCGACGATCGAGATGTAGGGCGACAGGGTCGGCATGCCGGT
>VGRE01000080.1 GCA_016875435.1 Deltaproteobacteria bacterium
CCACCATCGGGGCGTTGGCGCGCTCCACCAGCGACGAGGCGGTCTTCAGGAGCCAGTTGGCGCGGTCGAGGTCGCCGCCGCGCTCGATGATGAGGCGCCCGAGGAACAGGTGCGCGCCGTAGTTCTTCTTGTCGGTGGCCACGGCGTCTTCGAGGAGCTTCTGCGCCTCGTCGAGCCTCGCCTCGTCGCCGTCGGCTGTCTCGACGAGGAGCGCGCCGAGCCGCGACATGTGCAGCGTGTTGCTCGGGTCGAGCCGGCGGGCCTCGGCGAGGGCCTCGGCGGCCTTCTCGAAGTGGTCGCGACCCATGCGCAGGTAGGTCTCGCCGAGCAGGCCGTAGGTGTCGGGCATCATCGGCTCGAGCGCCATCGCCTCCTGGAGCACCGTGGCCGCCTGCTCCATGCGGTTGGCGTCGGCGAGAAGACCGGCGAGGCGGCGCTTCATGCGCGCGTTCTCGGGGAAGTCGGCGCAACCGCGCTCCAGCACGGCGATGGCGCCCTTGCGTCCGCCGGCGCGCGAGGCGGCGAAGTCGCAACCGGCGTGAAACACCTCGGGCGTGGGGTGCTTCTCGGCGGTGGCGAGCGCGGCGAGGACCTCGTCGTTCTTGGCCTTGGTGACGGCGAGCAGCTCCGCCTTCAGCAGGTTCGCCTCGGTGTTGGCCGGGTCGGTGCCGAGCAACTCGGCGAGGCGCTGCTGCGCGAGGTCGAAGCGCGGCTTGCGACTGCGGATGAGACCGCGGATGGCCTCCACCGCCGGGTCGTGGTCGGGGTGGGGCATCCGCGCCCGGTCGCGCGTGCGGTGGGCCTCGAAGAGCAGGCGATTGCCTTCCTGCGCGAGGGCCAGCGCCTTGATGCCCTTCTCCTTGCGCGAGGCGGCGTTGTACTGGTTGCCGAGGGCCTCGCAGAGGTCGAACAGGGTCGTCTCCTGGCGCGGCAGGGCCTCGGCCACGAGCCGATGTACGTAGAAGGTGCGCTCCCGTCCCTCGTCGGGCACCATGTCGAGCAGGCCCTTGCCCAGCAGGTTGAGTCGCGACTCACGCTTGACGCCGGTGAGCTCGGAGTCGGTCGCGGTGAAGGGCTGGCGGAAGTGCGCCAGGAGCGCGAGGTCGTGCCGCTCCTCGTCGGTGAGGCCCTGCACCGTCTTCTGGATGCGCCGCTTCACCGCGTCGAGGTCGGCGACGTCGTCCATCTTGAGGAAGCGCGCCGACTCCAGGATCTCGTCGCGGGCCTCGGGATCGCGCACCGCCACCGCGAACATGCGGGCGGCGAGCGGGTGGCCGTGGATGCGCTCCGAGATCGGCCCGAAGTTCTCCCGGGGGAAGTCCTCCACGCGGTAGGCCTCGAAGATCTCGTGAAGTTCCTTGCCCTTGACCCCCGAGAGGTCGAGCACGGGCAGGGAGAGTCCCTCGCCCTCCCGGTAGAAGCGAGGGCGGATCGTGCTGAGGAACACGACGCGGGCCTTGTACTGCCCGGTGAGCAGCGCGCGGAGGAGCAGCTCCACTCGTCCCTCGCGGTGGAAGGTTCCGTCGCGACGCATCACCGCGTCGAGGCGGTCGACGACGAAGGTGACATCGACGTTGGCGAGACTGTCAACCGCGAGCTGCGCCAGCGCCGACGGCACGGGACGAGCATCGGGTTTGTTCAGCGCCTCGCCGAGGCGGGCGTCGCCGGCCTCCTTCGCGAGCACCGCGATGCGCGCGTAGAGCGAGTCGGCCTCCGAGCCCCAGCCCACCACGAAGTCAGGCACGCGGTTGGCCACGCCGGCGAGCGCCCTCTCCACCAGCCATCGCTTGCCCACGCCCGGGGGGCCGGCCACCACCACCGGCCCGGTGGAGCGCTCGGCGAGGAAGGCCAGCTCGGCCTCGCGGCCCACGAAGGCGATCTTCGGCGCGCCGGCCTTCTTCTTCGGCGCCTCGGCGGCCATCACCACCACCGGCGCGGCCGTGGGCACCGGCAGCTTGAAGAGGAAGTCGCGGGGCTTGGACTTCTCGTGCTCGAGCTTCAGCGTGCGCAGGGCGGCGGGAAGCGCGAAGGGGTTGAAGGCGCGCGCGGCCACCACCAGGCGCGGCTTGTGCGGGGCGCCCTGGATGATGTTGGCGAGCTGCCCGAGGCCGATGCTGTCGGGCCCCTCGGCCTCGACGAGACAGATGACGCCGCCTTCCTTGCTCGTGGCCGGCGCCAGCACGCTGGCGTCGAGCTTGGCGGCGGGGCTGGGCGCCTCGCCGGAGAGCACGGTGGCGGGCACATGGGGGCGGCGGCGCAGCTCGCCCAGCGTCTCGGCGTCCTGGAGCACCTTGCCGCCGAAGATGAGAACGCAGCGTCCCTCGTTGATCGCAGCTTCGACCCGGTTCATCAGCAGACCTCGTACCGAAAGCCGCGCGGCTAACCCCGGCGCGCCACTACGGGTAGGCGGGGAACTCCACCCCGGCCGACTTCCCGCAGGTACGCGCGACCTTCGCGTGCCGCAGGAGCGGCAAGTCGTGCTTGCTGTCGCCGATGGCGAACACCGGGATTCGCCCGGTCATCACCCAGGCGGCCTCCACCTTGCCCACGTCGGCGGTCACGACGCCGTGGGTCTCGGTGCGGAGCAGGTCGCCGTCGAGCGGCACCTTGATGCCGAACCAGCGGCGCAGGCCGAGGCGCCGGGCCACGATCTCGCCGAGGATCTCGGGGCTCCCGGTGAGCAGCCACACGCGGTGCCGCTGCGACATCCAGTGCGCCAGCTCCACCACCGGGGCCACGGGCTCGTTGTCGCCGCTGGCAAACGCGTCGTCGACCATCTGCTCGACCTGCGCCACCCGCAGGCCGCCCAGGGCGAGCGCCGCGTACTTGCACTGGCCGATGTAGTCGGGGATCGACACGTAGTGGTCAAACACGCTGGCATGACCTTCCGTCACGGCGTTGCGATGGCCCATCCGGTCTACCCGGCGGAGGCAGCTCTCGGCGATGTCGTGGGTGATGAGGGTGCCGTCCATGTCGAACAGCGCCTCGCCGGGGGCGAGGACTTCGAGCTCTGCGATCACGACGAGAATCCCTCCACGATGCGCGCCACCTCGATCTCGGCCTGGGCGGCGGCCTGCGCCTCCATGCCCTGCTTCTCCAGCTTGCTCACGTCGTCGTCGAGCTCGTCGAGGGCCCGCTCGGTGGCCACGCGGTCGGCGAGGTGACGATCCACGGCACCCGCCAGCGAGTTGAGCGCGTTCACGGCGCTGTCCACCTCTTCCAGCAGGTGCGCGGCGCTCTCGCCGTGCGGGCCCGCGGCCGGTAGGGCCACCTCGTCGTCGACCACCTGCATGGTGCCGGCGTGGTCGCCCAGCCAGGTGAGGTTGTCGGCGAGGCGGTCCATTCGGGCGAGCATGTCCTGGTGGCTGGCCCGCACCCGCTCGAGCTCCGTCGCCACCGCCGCGCGCATCGACTCATCGACGTCGGCGGCAGCGGGCGGCGTGGGCACGACCTCGTCGAGCGCGCGCAGGCGCTCGCGCAGGTCGTCGATGTAGAAGCGGACCGCGGCGGCGGCCTCGCCGTAGGCGCCGCGAGCCCTCCCGAGATCATCGCGAGACAGGAGGCGGCTGTTGTCGGGAAGGACCGGCAGCTTCGGCCGCAAGCGCCCGGTGACGGCCTGGAACACGCGCAGCACCAGGATCGCTCGGGTACGCCAGAGCAGGGCCGTCACCCGGCGCATGCTGGCGGCACGCCGGTCCAGATGGCCGATGTCCTCGTCGTAGCGAGCCACGAGGTCGGCACGGTCGGGCTTGGTGCCCAGAGCCACGCGGCGGTCGGCGAGGAGCCGCATCTGCCCCTGCACTTCCGCGTGACGGCCAGCGAGGCGCGTCTCGAGCGACAGGAGCCGGTCAGGGTAGGCGCGCAGGTCGTGATCGAGCGGCTTCGGCGCCTCCGGGGGGCGAGCGCCGATCACTGGGATCTTTCGAACAACAGGCATTCTCCGTAATTTTGTGGCCGTCTTGTAGGCGAGTCGCGCCGCCAGGTAGGCGCCGAGCCCGCCCGCCGCCACCAGCGAGAGCACGAGGAGGAAGATGTTGGCTACCCAGCCCATCGGCTCCGGCGCGTATCGCGCAAATGTACGCGCGGGCGGTGGCCGTTCGCGATACCATCGGTGGCCCTGCGGAGGCCCCATGCGCTCGTTCCCCGCTTTCGCGCCGACCGTTTTGTTTTTCGCCTGCAGCCTCACGCCAACCAGCGGCGTTGACGAGCCCAACGAGCTGGTCACCTGGGAAGACGAAGATCAGGACACCATCCTCGACCTCGACGAGGGCTACGTCGACCCGCAGAACGCCGAGGGCCTCGTCGCCACCAACACCGACGGCGACGATCTCCCCGACTACCAGGACAAGGACAGCGACGAGGACGGCATCGAGGACGCCATCGAGGCCGGCGACGACGACGTGCTCACCCTGCCCTGGGACAGCGACCTCGACGGCACGCCCGACTTTCAGGACCTCGACAGCGACGGCAACTGCATCCCCGACGGCAGCGAGGGCAGCATGGACCCCGACGGCGACGGCGTGCGCAACTTCGCCGACCTCGACGACGACGGCGACGGGCTCCTCGATACCACCGAGATCGGCGCCGAGTGCGCCGTGGTCGACCACGACGGCGACGGCATCGAGGATTACCGCGACGACGACAGCGACGGCGATGGCGCTTCCGACGCGGAAGAAGCCGGCACCAGCGCCTGGGACAGCGAGCCGCGCGATCTCGACGGCGACGGCACCCCCGACTACCTCGACGACGACAGCGACGGCGACGGCTTCTCCGACGCGCAGGAGGTGGGCGACGGCGAGGAGGCCGCCGACACCGATGGCGACGGCATGTGGGACGGCGCCGACGCCGATGCCGACGGCGACGGCATCCCCGACGCGCAGGAGTCGCTCCACGGCACCGACCCCTACGACGCCGACACAGACGGCGACAGCTACACCGACGGCGCCGAGCTCACCGCCGGCTCCGACCCCGACGACAGCTCCAGCGTGATCGAGGGCATCTACGTGACGGTGGAGGAGCGCACCAACGTCGAGGAGAGCTTCGAGTTCACGCTGAGCGTCTCCGCCGGCGACATCGGCTTCCTGCTCGACACCACCTGCTCCATGACCAGCACGCTCAACGGCATGGCCGGCGAGTTCGCCCAGATCGTGTCGCAGCTCTCGGCCACGCTCCCCGACGCGCAGTACGGCGTCGCGACCTTCGACGACTACAACTACGGCTCCTACGGCACCAGCGGCGACCTGATCTACTCGCTGGTGCAGCCGATCACCACCAACACGTCGAACGTCCAGAGCAAGCTGTCGAGCCTGCGCGTACACAACGGGATGGACGGCCCAGAGGGCGCGATGGAAGCGCTCTACCAGGCGCTCCACGGCGGCGGCTACGACATGGACTGCAACGGGAGCTACAACTCCAGCAAGGACGTGCTCCCCTTCATCGCCAGCGGATCCGACCCGTTCGGCGGCGGCGCGGGCGAGAACTACGACAGCAGCGTGGCCGGCATCGGCACCAACGGCGGCATGGGCTTCCGCGACTTCGCTCTGCCGGTGATCGTCTACGCCACCGACAACTACATGCGCGATCCCGACAGCACCGACCGGAGCTACAACGGCTCGCCCGGCGGCTGCCCGCTCGACGGGGGCAGCGACGACGTGGTGCGCGCGGCGGGCAACCTCAACGCCTACCTCATTGGCATCTCGGTGGGCGGCAGCACCGCCAGGTCGCAGATGCAAGACCTCGCCACGCAGACGAGCTCCTACGCCGACACCGACGGCGACGGCCGCGCCGACGACCAGCTGGTCTTCACCTGGACCGGCAGCTCATCGACGCTCCGCACCACCATCGTCGACGCCATCGAAGACCTCGTCGACAGCGTGCAGTTCAGCGAGGTTGTGCTCCAGGTGGAGGGCGACGACTGGGGTTTCGTGAAGTCCATCGACCCCGAGAGCTACACGCTCTCCTCCAGCGCCAACGGCCAGGTGCTCGACTTCGAGCTCACCTTCCGCGGCGCCGTGGCCGCCGCCGAGACCGACCAGGTGTACGCGCTCACGCTCAACGTGCTGGGCGACGGCACGGTGCTGCTCGACACCCTCGACATCTACGTGCTCGTCCCCGGGAGGTCCTACTGATGCGTTCCTTCCTGATCTTGTCGCTGGCGCTCGCCGCCTGCGACTCCGACAGCGGTCTCCAGCACGTGTCCGACCGCTACGGCCATGGCGATGGCAGCCTCGTGGGCCGGGTCTGCGACCCCACCCGCTACGTGTGGCTCGAGGGCGCCAGCGTCTACACCCACATCATCGACGAGCAGGGCAAGCTCCGCGACACGCGGAAGACCACCTCCGACGTCGAGGGCTACTGGGTTCTCGACGACCTCGACGACGGCACCTACGAGGTGTACATCCAGTACGGGTCCACCACGATCGACGTGTTCATCGCCACGATCTCCGACGGCCGGGAAACCGAGGTGCCGCTGGAAGCCTGCACCGGGTCTGCCGACGTGGAAGTGGCGGTGGTCACCGGCGACTTCGACGAGTTCGACGAGGTGCTGGAGGCGGTGGGCGTCGGCGGCTACCATCTCGTCAACGGGCAGACGGGCGAAGAGCTGATCCAGTTCCTCCAGAACCCGGTGGAGATGGGCCTATACGACGCGATCTTCTTCGCGGGCGGCCACCTCGAGGACGGGATCTTCTACAGCTCCGACGGCAGCGCCCAGGCCGACGTCGACGCGGTGCAGGCCGCGCTGAAGGACTACGTGAAGGCCGGCGGCGTGGTGTTTGCCAGCGACTGGTCGTACGACGTGATCGAGCAGACCTGGCCCGACAGCATCGACTTCCTCGGCGGCAGCGCCCCCGACGCCGCGCAGATCGGCGAGATCGGCGAGATCAAGTGCGAGGTGTCGAGCGACAACCTCGAAGACGAGCTCGGCAAGGATACCGTCGAGATGAACCTCGACCTCGACGCCTGGCCGGTCGTCGATGCCGCCGGCGACGACACCAAGGTGTTCCTCCGCGCCGATGCCCCCTGGCGCAAGGGCATGGAGACCGGCGAGGAAAAAGACTCGCCGATGCTGCTCGAGTTCGAGTCGGGCCAGGGCAAGGTGGTGTACACCCCCTGGCGCATGAGCGCGAATCTCGACGGCAAGGCCGGCAAGGTGGTGAGCTGGATCATCGATCGCGAGCTGTGATCGACCGCCGGGCGTTGATCCTCGGGACGGTCGCCTGTACCGCAGCTTGCACGGGATCCTCCGCCGCTCTCGGTTGTACCGGTTCTTCCGCGGCGCCCCTCTCCCGGCAGAGCCGAGCGGGGGCCGAGAGCGGGGAGAGGGCCGCCGGCGAATGGCAATCGCGCCCCCGCCCCCTCGGCCCGGCCATCATCCGCGGCATGAATCTCGCCCACCTGCACCAGCGCGGCTGGGGCTACGGCAGCGAGCGCAGCGAGGCGCAGGCGAACCGCCTCTACGAGCTGGGCGTGCGCGACGTCGCCCTCAACCCCTTCGCCTACACCCGCTCGCTGTCGCGACCCGACGTGAACTACGGTGGCGACCCGACGATGACCGACGACGACCTGCGCGCCGAGGTGCGAAACCTGCGCGAGCGCGGCTTCAGCGTCACGATGAAACCCCACCTCTGGGCGTGGCAGTTCATGGCGGGCAAGGGAAACGGCGACATCGAGCTCGACGCGGCCGGCTGGAAACTCTGGTTCGAGCGCTACACCGAGTTCGCGGTGCACTACGCGAGGCTGGCCGCCGACAGCGGCTGCGCCACCTACTGCGCCGGCCTCGAATACACCTCCGCCTCGCGACAGAACCCGGGGGCCTGGGCCCAGGTCGCGAAGGCGATCCGGGCGGTTTTCGCCGGGAAGCTGATGTACGCGGCGAACTGGTACGAGGAGTACGAGATCTTCGCCGACTGGGATGCCTACGATCTCGTCGGGGTCAACGCCTACTTCCCGCTCACGGGCAACACGGTGGAGGCGCTGGTGGAGAGCTGGAAACCCCACCTCGACAACATCGAGAAGGCGGCCGGGGGGCGAAGCGTGGTGTTTCCCGAGTGCGGCTACCGCGCCGTGGAGCTGGGGACGGCGAAACCCTGGGACCCGGGCACCGGGCCGCTCGACACCGAGGTGCAGGCACGCGGCTACGAGGCGCTGTTCCGCGCCTGCTCGGCGCGCCCCTGGTTCGCCGGGTGCTGGTGGTGGAAGTGGTTCACCGATCTCCCCGGCGAGGACGACCTCTACGTGCCCGCCGGCATGCCGGCCGAGGGCGTGCTCCGCGGCTGGTTCACCGCATGATCCGCAAGCTCTTGCGAAGTGTCGTCGACCGGGCCCTGGTGGGGCCTCGTCCCGTGGTGCGGCCGGTAGCGGAGCCCGAGGGAAAGTGGACGGAGGCGGCCCCGGTCCCCGAGGAGCCGGTGGACGATCTCGAGGTGGAGGTCCCCGTCTCCGGTTCCTTGCTTCTCGACGTGCGCGAGCCCGGGGAGTACGCCGGTGGTGTCGCGACCGAGGCACTGCTGATCCCCATGGACCTTGTCCCGCACCAGCTGTTGCGGCTGCCTCGCGACCGCGCCATCACCGTGTACTGCGCCGCCGGCGTCCGCAGCTACGGCGTGGCTCACTGGCTGCGGGAGCAGGGTTTCGACGCCTACTCGCTCGCGCCCGGCGTCGGCTACTTCCGCGAAGCGGGCGTGCCCCCGGGGGTCCGCCCCGGCACCCGCCTGAAGCTCCCCGCGGGCGAGTGCGACGGCGCCTGGGCCCCGGCGGCCGAGGGCGAGGTGATCCAGCAAGAAGGGGACCAGTTGCGGGTCAGGGTGAGCGACGAGCAGGGGTTCTGGGTGGAGCGGCGGGTAGGGGCGGGGAGGTAGCCGCTCGCCCCGAGGCCCCGCTGGCGCCTTGTCCAGGCCAGGCTGTTTCTCCACGTGCTGCGGAGCAACTCCTTCGTCGCGACGAGCTGTGTGCTCGGAAGCGAGCGCGCGGCGGCGTGGCTCCTGCACGCGCGTCGCGACCGGATCCCGGCGCTGCGGGCGATGCGCGGGCGACTGCTCGTCGCCGGCTGGGGCGCGGTGATCTACCTGTCCTCAGGCCCGCACGCTGCCCGGTCTGGTGCGCTGGTGGTGGCTGGTGGTCCACCTGCCGGCCTCGAGCGCGGGCTTCACGGTGTTCCTCGACCCGCCGATGACGCTCGCCTCGCCGGTCCGGCTCGCGGCGGTGCTTCCCGCCACCTTCGCCTTCGCGCCGCGGCCGCTGGAGCGCGGGGGGGGGGTGCCGGCGGGGATGGGGGTGGCGCTGGGGAACGTGACAGCCCCGCAGGTAATCAGCGCGCTCGGGGTCGCGAAGCGGTAAACTCCTCCGATGGCCGACCAGACCTACCGCCCGAAGAGCCCCGCGTCGTCGAGCAACGGCCCCACCGGCACGAGCACCGGCAGCGGCAAGACCAACAGCGTGCTCTCGGCGAACACCTCGGCCGGGGGCGGCAACGCCTACGCGGCGAGCATCCGTCCCCCGCCGCCCGCGCAGCAGGAAGAGCTGGAAGACCCTGGGATCTTCGACATGCTTGGCGCGGTGATGGGCTCCTCGCACATGAAGACCATGCTCGGCAAGAGCGGCCAGGGCGTGCAGTGGGATGATCGCGAGAAGGGCGCCAACCGCTTGGAACTCGACGTGTGGGGCAAGGACGAGGTCCGAATCCCGAAGTTGCGCATCGGCAGCGTGGCGCGAGAGGGCATCTCCGCCAAGGAGATTGCGGGCGACAACATCAAGCTGCGCGAGCAGGACAAGGCGAGAGACGGCTCCTACAACGCCAAGCTCATCGCCGACCGGGCAGGAGCGAAAGACGTCCACAGGAGCACCCCGGCGATGAAGGCCGCGGGCGTGAGCGTGCAGGGCGTCACCGTCAGCCGCAACCTCGCCAAGGGTTCCGACCTCTTCGATTTCTTCGGCAAGCCCGGCGCCACCACCGTCGAGGTGCAGAGCGCTGCGGTGTCGGGACTCGACGTCGCCGGCGTGCAGGCGGGATCGGTCTCGGCGCAGAACGTCGTCGGGTCGACCAATGGTCACGACCACCAGCTCGGCATCGGGGCGCTGGGCGCGCAGAACGTGTCGAGCACCGGCGTGAGCATGGACGGGGTAAACGCCGAGAAGGTAGCGATGAAGGCCACCAATGACTCCGCGTCGATCGCCGCGCAGTCGGTGGCCGCGAAGGGGGGCAAGGTCGGCGGCATCGAGATCGGCGCCGCCCAGGCGAAACAGCTCGAGGCCGAGGTGAGCAAGACGAAGTCGAGCCTGAAGGCCAAGTCGCTCACCGGCACCGGCTTCGGCGCCAGCGGCGTGACGATCGACAATGTCGCAGCGAGCGACGCCTCGGTGGCAACCGCCGACGGCGTGACCACCGCGCAGGCCTCGCGGTTCGACGGCACCGGGCTGACGGGCGGCACCACGAGGATGGCCAGCGTGGGCGCCAACAACCTGAAGGTGGCCAACCAGCAAGGCACCACCGCGCTCAGCGTGGACAACGCCACGGCCAGGGGCGTGGTGGGCGATGGCTTCTCGGCCGGAGAGGCGGGCGTCAACCAGGGAGGCGCGAGCCTCGGTCCCGGGGGCACCACGGTGTCGGCCAAGGGCGCCTCGGCGACCGACCTCGCGGCGGGGCCCGCGAAGTTCAAGCAGGCCAGCGCCAGCGACGTCGCCATCGGCAACAAGGAAGGCGTCACCACGATCGGCGCGGCGAGCCTCGACGCGAGCGGCGTGTCGGCGGGCGGGGTCGACATCGCCCAGTTCCGCAGCACCGGCGGCAGCGGCAGCATCGGGCCAACTGGCACCCGCCTCGTGGCCAAGACAGTCAACGCCGCCGGCATCACCGGCGGCCGGAACTCCGTCGCGAGCGGCACCGCCAGCGACGCGACGCTGGACATGGCCGACGGCACCACCACCATCGGCGTCGGCTCGGCCTCCGCGAACCACCTGAAGGTCGGCGGCGTGGGCATCGCCAGCCTCGGCGTCAACGGCAGCCAGGCGGTCGTCAAGGACGCCGGGGCCGACCTCACGGCCAGGGCTGCCACTGCGGAGGGCATCGAGGCGGGACAAACTTCCATCAGCGGTGCCAGCGCGACGGGCTTGTCGCTCGGCATGCGTGGCGGCCAGGGCAGGCTCGGCGCCAGCACCGCCTCGGCCAGCGGCATCAAGACCGGTGGCGGCAGCGTGGCCGGCGTCAAGCTCGAGGACGGCACGGCGGTGCTGGGCGGCGGGGAGACGGTGCTCGGCGCCAAGAAGCTCGATGCGGCGCAGCTCGCGTTTGGCGACGTGACCGCGGCCAAGCTGGGCGCCACCGACGCGAAGCTCAAGGCCGACGAGCAGGGCCTTGGCGGCTCGGCCAGTGGGCTCACCGCGAGTGGCATCAAGGCGGGCAAAGGTACCGCCACCGGCGCGTCGGCCACTGGCGCCAGCTTCGCCTCCGCGCGGGGCAAGACCACGCTGGCGGCCGACACGGTGGCCACCAATGGCGTGAAGATCCCGGGCGTGAGCGCCAAGAGCGCTAGCGCCACCGGCGTGAAGGGCAGCGTCGGCGTCGGCAACGCCAGCGTGAATGCGGCCACCGTCGCGACCACCGGCTTCGACGCCGGCCCGGTGAAAGCCGACACCCTCGGCGGCACGGGCCTCAGCGTCACCAGCGCTGGCTCCAAGACCTCGGTCAACGCCAAGAGCGCCAGCGCGACGAACCTTGCGGTCGACGCGGGCGGGACCAACACCACCGCGAGCAAGGTCCAGACCGGCGCCCTCGGTATTTCCACGGGTTCGCCCATCAAGAAGTCCACGCCGCAGAAGCCGCTGCTGGAGCAGGCCGCCGCGCTCGTCGGCGACGCCTCTCTCCGGGTAACCGCGCCGATGACCGCGCAGAGCACCGGCTCCGGCACGAGCAAGCTGACGGTGCAGCCGGGGACGACCGCCTACGTGGAGGTGAAGGTCGACGGGGGCCGCATCGTCCCGGCCGGCACCAGCGCCAAGTTCAGCAAGCCGCTCGACACCTGGGGCTGGACCAGCGTGCCGGGCGTGTACCTGAGCAACGAGGGCAAGCTCTACGCCGACGTGCGGGGGCTGTGGGACATCGACCTCACCGAAAGGGTGAACCACGCGCTGGGTGCCGAGGGCGACGCCATCCCGATGTCGGTCACGCGGATCGCCGAGGGCATCGGTGGGGGCTCCGCGCCCGCGCCATCGACGCCCGGCACGCAGGGCCGGAGCACCTCGAGGGAGCCGGCCAAGACGTCGCCGCCGCTGGTGGACCCCGACCAGGTGCGGGTGCAGGGAACGGTGGGCCTCAAACCCGGCACGATCGACACCGGCGGCGTTTCCGCCACTCTGGGCCAGGGCCCCGGCGCCAACGTGGCCCAGGTGGATCGCGCCGGGGCGCAGTCGCTCTCCGTCGGCGTGTCGAAGCTCCTGCTCGACGCCCTCGGCGTGCAGGCCGGCGACGTGAAGGTCGACGTGAAGAGCCTGAAGGCCGACAACGCGGCGGTCAAGACGGGAAAGTAGTCGCGCCCTTGCGCGCGCTGCCGCCCCCTACCCGCCCGCGCGTACTCGCCGAGCGCCATCGGGTCGTCGAGAGCCTTGGGCTTGAAGTGGCCATGCGGCCAGCGTGCCTCAGCCGGGGGCCATCACCACCGTGCCGAGCTCTGGCGGCGCGCGCCAGCGGAAGGGCGCCACCGACCAGCCGAGCCCGCGGCACACGTAGAGCCAGCTCGGCCCGTGCGCGTACCAGCCCCAGGGGTAGTCGCCGCTGGCACGCGGGAGGAAGGCCGAGCCGATGCCGGGGATCACCACCTGGCCGCCGTGGGTGTGGCCGGCCAGCACCAGGGGCACCCCGGCGCGGGCGATCTCGGGAAACAGCGCAGGGGAGTGGGTGAGCACCAGCGAGGGGCGCGAGGGATCCACGCCCGCGAAGGCACGAGCGAGGTCGGGACGCCCGGCGAGCATGTCGTCGGTACCGACGAGATGGAAGCCGCCGAGGTCGACATGCTCGTCGATCAGCAGGCGGATGCCGTGCCGATCGAGGAACCAGCGCCAGGTGTCGGGCGGGGCCCCCGCCCAGTACTCCCAGTTACCGATGATCGCGTACTTGCCGAGCGGGGCGTCGGGGAGCGCGGCGAGGAACTGGTCGGCGGCGTCGCGCGACCAGCCGCGCGTGACGACGTCGCCGGTGAGCACCAGCAGGTCGGGCTTCTGTCGCGACACGGCTGCGCAGGCGGCGCGCAGCACCTCGTCGTTGCCCCGGAGGTGCACGTCGGTCACCTGGAGAACACGCACGCCCTCGCGGAGGCCATCCACGTGCACCGTGTGCTCGGTCTCCTCGATGGCCACCAGCGGCGAGCCCCCCTCGGCTCGGACGACCCTGGAGCCGCCTGGCGCCGCCTGGGGGGGAAACCGCGTGGCCGCCGGGAACATCGTCCCCCGGCGCATGCCGCGCGCGATGCCGCGGAGGTGCCGGTAGGTGGCGACCGGGTCCATCACTCGAAACGGAAGCCGGTGTGCGAGGCGAACACGTGCGCCTCCACGCCCATGCCCACGAGCCGGTCGCGCCACGGGGTCACTAGCTCCGTGGGCAGGCCCAGCTCGCGGCGCTCGGCGTTGACGAGATCGGCCACCAGCACCCGGTTGGGCCCGAAGCGGGGCAACCACTCGAGCAGGGCCGGTCCCTCGCCGTGTGGCACGCCCGCGATCGTCCACTCCGCGTTGCCGAATCGACTCGTGGCGCGACTGGCCCAGGCGTCGTCGGTGCCGCGGTGGAGCGAGAGATCGAGGTGCAGGAGCCGCGCGCCGTCGGCGAAGGCGATCTCGACCACCCAGGGGTCGCAGCTCGGCAGTCGCGACAGCTCGGCGAGACGGCGGATGGCGGCGCCGGGCCTCGTGGCGGCCACGCTCGCCTTGATGAAGTGTTGCCGCGTGCGGGCGATCGAGGGCGCGGTGTAGGTGGTGCCGTCGAACTTGAGACCGTCGATCTCGCGCGGGGGGGCGCCCCCCTCCAGCTTGCCCTGTCGCGACAGGTAGTCGAACAGCGTGTCGGTGGTCACCACGGTGAGCGCCTTGCCGGCCTTCAGCGCGGCGACGGTGGCGCGCACGCGCGCGGGCGCGGGCCCGGTGAGCACCACGATCTCGCTGGGAGCGGGCTCGGCCGCCGGGTCGAACACCACGGTGCGACCCTTGCGCTCCAGCCGCACCTCGGCGCCGTCGCCATGCGAGATGCGCAGGCGGTAGGGATAGTCGTACTCGACGCGGGCTATGGGATCACCTGCGCGATGATGTCGAAGGCGTCGTCCAGCGCATCTCTGCTCACGACGAGGGGCGGCGCGAAGCGCACCACCGTCCCGTGGGTGTCCTTGCAGAGCAGGCCGCGCTTCATCAGCGCCTCGCACACCGGTCGCGCCGGCTCGGCGAGTTCTACCCCGATCAGCAGGCCACGGCCTCGCACCTCGACGGGCGACGCCAGCGTCTGAAGTCGCGACATGAAGTGCTCGCCGAGCGCGGCCGCGCGACCGGGCAGGTCGTCGTCCTCCATCACCTGCAGCGCGGCGAGGCCGATGGCAGCAGCCAGCGGGTTGCCCCCGAAGGTGGAGCCGTGGTCGCCCGGGGCGTACACGCCCATCAGCTCGTCGTCGGCGCAGAAGGCAGACACCGGGTACAGCCCGCCGCCAAGGGCCTTGCCCACGCACAGGCCGTCGGGCCGGATGCCCTCGTGCTCGAAGGCCCAGGTTCGCCCGGTGCGGCCGAGGCCGGTCTGGATCTCGTCGAGGATGAGCAACATCCGGTGTCGCGAGCAGATCTCGCGCACCCGGGCCAGGTAGCCCGGCGGCGGGAGGATCACGCCGCCCTCGCCCTGGATGGGCTCGATGAGGACGGCGGCGGTGCGCGGGCTCACCATCTGCTCGAGGGCGTCGGCATCGCCGAAGGGCACGCTGGCAAAACCCGGGGTGAAGGGGCCGAAGCCCATCCGGTACTGCTCCTCGGTGCTGAACGAGACAATGGTGGTGGTTCGACCGTGGAAGTTGCCGTCGGCGACGATGATCTCCGCCTGGTCGGCCGGCACGCCCTTGGCGAGGTAGGCCCACTTGCGGGCGGCCTTGATCGCCGTTTCCACCGCCTCGGCGCCGGTGTTCATCGGCAACACCCGGGAGAACCCCGACACCGCCGAGAGCTTCGCGAGGAAGGGACCCAGCGGCTCGCTGTGGAAGGCGCGCGAGGTGAGCGCCACCTTGCCGAGCTGCTCCACCGCCGCGGCCACGATGCGCGGGTGACGATGCCCCTGGTTCACCGCCGAGTAGGCGCTGAGCATGTCGAGGTAGCGCTTGCCCTCGCTGTCCCAGGCGTAGGCGCCCTCGGCGCGCACCAGCGTGACCGGGAGGGGGTGGTAGTTCCGCGCGCCGTGGCGCTCGGCGAGGGCCTGCGAGTCCATGGGGGGCGGCTAACCGGCTCCGCCGCGAGGCCCGGCCACCCTTTCCCCCGGGGAACGGGCGCGCGTACACTCTCGACGATGCGCGTGATCGACGAGATGGCGGAAGAGGAACGTCGCTAGGCGTCGCGTCGCACCCCCGAGGAGAACATGGCGCCGCGCCTGCGGCCCGGTCGCCGGGCGGTGGAGGTCTACGCCAGCGCCCACCAGCTCGATCTCGCGACCCATGGAGCGCCGCCGCGCGCGCGCCTAGACCGGTGCCGTGCGGCTCTTGTCGTTGAGCAGTTCGAGCTTGAAGATCGACAGCCCGCCTTGCACCATGCGCTTCATCTCGGCGGCGCTGGCCACGCTCGCGGCGGTGCGCGCCACGAAGCGGGGCCGCAGGTAGAACTTGCGGTGCGCGATCTTGAGCAGCTCGAGGATCTGCGCCTTCGAGAGGTGCTCCTCCCAGCAGGCGGGAACCTCCACGCCGCAGAGGGGGTCCTTCATGAGGCGGTCCCAGCAGTCGGCGGCGAAAAGGCCCTTCTTGGCGCCGTCCTCGAAGCTCTCCGTGCCCGGGTAGGGCGAGAAGATGGCGAACACGGCGTAGTCGGCGTCGAGCTTGATCATCTCCTCGATGTTCTTGACCGCGCTGTCCATGGAGCGCTCGTGCGGGCCGCCGAGCATGATGTAGGCCACGCTGCGCACGTCTTCCTCGCGGCACCACTTGAACACGCGGTGCACGTCGTCGGTGTCGCAGTGCTTGCCCCACACGTCGAGGCCCTCGTTGTTGGTGGACTCGACGCCGAAGTGGATCTTCGTGCAGCCGGTTTCGCCGCAACGGCGGATCTGCTCGCGAGTGGTGCCCGCGATGGTGGTCTTGTAGCCCCAGTTGAACTTCAGGCCGCGGCGCTCGATGCCGTCGCAGAACTTCATCGCCCACTGGCTGTTGGGG
Source organism: Deltaproteobacteria bacterium (assembly GCA_016875435.1). GTDB lineage: Bacteria > Myxococcota_A > UBA796 > UBA796 > SXON01 > SXON01. Next base: position 16,368 of record VGRE01000080.1, read on the forward strand.
GTGAACAGGTCGTCGATGAAGTGCACCTCGGTGATGCCGAGGCTGACGCAGTGCTCGACCTCGTCGGGGATGTTGTCGATGTCCCGCATCCGGTACTGCTTCTTGTAGGTGAGGCAGAAGGGGCAGGAGTGCGGGCAGCCGCGGCTGGTGATGGCCGTGGTGTTGAGCGGCTGCTTGCAGCCGGGGAGGTAGTACTCGCGGAAGCGCGTGCGGCTGCGGTCGGGCCAGGGGTAGGCGTCGAGCGACTTGGTGCTCTTGCGCTCCCTGTTCTTGACCACCTGGCCGTCTTGCTTGAACCACAGGCCGTCGATGCCCTCCCAGGACTTCCCGGCGTCGTAGTTCTGCACCATCTCGAGGAAGGCGTCCTCGCCGTCGCCGGTGAGGATGGCGTCGGCCCCCTGGAGCTGGATCGCGTAGTCGGGGAACATCGAGCAGTGCGGGCCGCCGAGCACGATCTTCGCGTTCGGGTTGAGCTTGCGCACCGTGTTGACCGTCATCTGCACGTCGGGCAGCGAGTGGGTGTAGGTGCTGATACCCACGAGGTCGAGCGGGTAGCGCTTGAGCTGCGCTTCGAACTCGGGGTAGTCGAGGTCGTCGACCACCGGGTCGAAGATCTCCGCCTTGTACTTGGACCGCTTCTCGACGGCAGCCTGAATGTACATCAGGCCCAGCGGGGGGAAACAGTACACGCCGTAGGCCATGGCCTTCGGGATGCCTGCCCACACGCGCAACTGCTCGGGAGGATTGAGTAGGGTGATGTCCACGAGTACTCCGTGACCTGTTGGGGGCGTGATTATAGCGAGCGGAAAGGCGACTTGAGGCCGATTAGGCCCCACGGAATGAAAAGAGGAACTTCATTCTGGTATCTAGTGTACTCTTCGCCG